>CBFGON010000014.1:0-34695 GCA_965650395.1 uncultured Qipengyuania sp.
GAGCCGGGTCTGCCACGGCCAGCGCGTGCGGCAGATCGAACACCTCGGCCCCGCGCAAAAGCACCGGTTGGCGCGGCACTGCGGCTTCGCGCTGGTTGGCCAGCTTGAGAGTCGCAGCGCGGCTCGCCGAAACCAGCATCGCCTCGCCCGATATCGCGCCGAAAGCCGTTTCGACTGGCTGCAACAGCGGCGCACCTGCAATCGCCAGCGGCCAGCCGTGGCGCAGTGCATCGACCGCCTGTGCAGCCCGGCGAGAAGGCGAAGCCTCGTTCAGAGAGTGAACTCCGTCACCAGCGGGACGTGATCCGAAGGCTTGTCCCAATCGCGCGCATATTCATGGACAGAGTGACCGGTCGCCTGCTTCGCCAGCTCCGGGCTTGCCCACATATGATCGAGGCGGCGGCCGCGATCGTTCGCTTTCCAGTCCTTCGAGCGATAGCTCCACCAGCTGTAATAGCGTTCGGGTGCCATGATGTGTTCGCGCCCGATATCGGTCCAGCCATGCGCATCCATGAAGCGCTGCAGGCTCTCGACCTCGATCGGCGTGTGGCTGACGACCTTGAGCAATTGCTTGTGGTTCCACACATCACTTTCGAGCGGGGCAATGTTGAAATCGCCCACGATCAGCGTCGGCCGATCCACGGCATCGGCCCAGCGGGTCATGCGTTCGAGGAAATCGAGCTTCTGCCCGAATTTGGGATTGATGGCGCGATCCGGCTCGTCACCCCCCGCCGGAATATAGACGTTCTCGACAATCATGCCGTGATGTTCGGGCAATTCGACCCCGACATGGCGCGCTTCGCCATTGGCCTGCCAGTCATGCCGGGAAAATTCGCGCAGCGGCGTTTTCGAAACCGTGGCGACGCCGTGATAGCCCTTCTGCCCGTGGACCGCGAAATGTTCGTAACCGAGTGCGCGGAAATCCTCATAGGGGAACTGGTGCTCCTGGCACTTGATCTCCTGCAGGCACAGCACATCGGGCGCGGTTTCCTTCAGGAAGCGCTCGACAATCGGCATGCGCAGGCGGACGGAATTGATGTTCCAGGAAGCGATAGAGACCATGAGGGGGAGATAGGGCCGCGCACCGGACGGGTCCACCACCGCATAAAAAAAACCCTCGAGCCGGGGGCATTGGCTCGAGGGTTTCCTTGTGAGCGTTCGTCACGCTTGGAACGAAGCGACCCGATGGGTTGCGATCAACAGGGGGGAAACCGCCGCCCGTCGCCTCGGTGAGACTGTTCTATGCCCGTCCGTCTTGCTGCTCAATGAACATTCGACAGCAAGAAATCGCACGGGCCGAACGGCTCATCGCCAACCCGTTTGCTACGGGCGACGGGACGTTCTGCGCGGGTCCTTGAAGGTGAACGCGCTGTCGGCAACCGCCACGCCATAGCGGTGGTTCCGCAGCCGCACAGTGGTGCGGTGGTTCTGCGAGTCGAGCGCGACCCAATGGGTCAGCCTGAGCCCGCCCGGCGACGCGGCATCGCGGGCAAAGATCAACGTGATCACGCCGTATTCGGGATGGTTCGAATCGCGCACTTCGATGCTCACCACATCGTCATGGCCAGTGGGCAGCAGCTTGCCGAATTTCTTCACATCGCGGCTGGGATCGAGCAGCGCACCAAGCGGCGAATTCTTGATCGGCCAGCGCTGCACCTGGTTCACTTCATAGTCGATCATATACATCGACTTGCCGTTGGAGACGACCAGCATGGGCACGCCCTTGGCATATTCGAAGCGGATCTTGCCGGGGCGCTTGAGCGTCATCACGCCATTGACCGACTGACCGTTGCGGTCGGTCTGGGTGAAGTCGGCCTTCATGGTCGAAATGCCGCGCAGTGCCTGCACCGCCTTGTCGAGATCGCCGGCGGCGGCTTCGACCGGCTCGGGCGCGGCGAAGAAGGATGCGGGAACGCCGACGGCCAGCGTCAGTGCCAGCGCGGAGACGAGGGGCTTGGTCTTGAAAAGGGTCAAGGTGTTCATGCTCCTGGAATTATGGTCGGAGCATTGAACCATCACTGAACCCCGGTCGTTCCCGAGGTTCAGTTTTCGCAAGGATCGATCGACCGATCGGCCTTACTTGATCTTTGCTTCCTTGAACTCGACGTGCTTGCGCGCAACGGGATCGTACTTCTTGAAGGAGAACTTCTCGGTGTGGTTCCGGGGGTTCTTCTTCGTCACATAGTAAAAACCCGTGTCGGCAGTCGAGACGAGCTTGATCTTGACGGTTGCGGGTTTCGCCATGACGTGTTCCTAAACGATCCTGTGAGGCCGCCCCGACAACCGGGAATCAGGCCGAAAAAATAAGGGCGGCGCGTGTCGCACCGCCGTCCGGCGCGCCCATTGGGCGATTCACCTGCCAAAGTCAAGCATTCCTACCACTCGGGCTTGCCGCGGTTTGCCTTCACTTCACCTCGCACCTTTTTCGCCTTGAGCCGCTTAACCTTGCCCACGCGGTTGACGCGGCTCTTGGCGCGCGGTTTGGGCGGAGTGAGCGCGTCGGTGAGCAAGGCGGCCAGCCGCTCGCGCGCGGCTTCGCGGTTCTGGTCCTGCGTGCGATATTCATTGGCGGTGAGCACGATCTCGCCGCCTTTGGTGAAACGGCTTCCGGCCAGTTCCTTCAGCCGCGCGAAGGTTTCGGGTGCAAGGCCGAGCGCGAAGACATCGACGCGCAATTGCACCGCAGTCGCCACCTTGTTGACGTTCTGCCCGCCCGGACCCGAAGCGGCGATGAATTTCTCCTCCGCCAGCTCCATCGCCCGGTCGACAATCCTACCCATCTGCAAAGCCGAGCGCGGCGAAATCCGCAGGCAGCGCGGCCACAGCCTCGATTGCCGGCTTGCTCTCGCGCGGGACGATGATCCCGGCAGCGTGGAGCATGGTCCGCCTTGCACCTTTCCCGTCGCCATAGACAGGATCGCCAAGCAGCGGCACACCCAGTCCGGCCTGGCAATGGACGCGGATCTGGTGGGTGCGCCCAGTTTCGGGTCTAAACTCGATCAGCGCGCGCCCGTCATGTTCGCTCAGCAAACGCCAGTGCGTGACCGACGGCTTGCCCTTCTTGGCCGCGATCATCCGCCAGCCCTTTTCGGCACTGCTGATCTTGGACAGCGACAGTTCGATGGTGCCGTGCTCGCCCTGCGGAATCCCCGCCAGCACGCCGAGATAGCGTTTCTCGACCAGCCGTTCCTCGAAAGCGCGGGCAAAGCGTTTCAGCGCCTTGGGGTTGCGCGCCAGCAGCAGACAACCGCTGGTATCGGTATCGATCCGGTGGACCGGCATGGGATCGCGCTGGAAGCCCAGCCGCAATTCCTCGAAATGATCTTCCAGACTGCGTCCGCCCTTGCGCGGGCGTTCGATCGGCAGGCCGCCGGGCTTGTCGATGACGAGCGCTTCGCCATCTTCGAACAGGATCGGGATCTTGGTCATTGAGCCTTCAATTCAGCGCGCACCATCAGGCGCAGCGCATTGCCGAGGAAGAAACCGCCCTCGAGATCGGCAATAGTGAGCTCGGCTTCGCGCGCGCGGCCTTCGTCGATCAGGCTTTGGCGCAGCACACCGGGCAGCAGGCCGAGGCTGGCGCGCGGGGTCAACAGCACGCCATCACGCTCGACAAAGATATTGGTCACGCAGCCTTCGGTCAGCAGCCCGTCCTCACGCAGGAACAGCGCCTCGGTCGCGCCATGCTGGCGGGCCACGGCCTGCGCGTCTTCGTAAAAGCCGCGATCGCTGGTCTTGTGGCGCAGGCGCCAGTCGCCCGGATCGACCGGTAACGGCAGGACCACGCACTGCACGGGCTCTGCCCAGGGCGCGGGCATATCCTGCACTTCGAGCGAAATTGCGCCCGAACGCGCGGCCAGCAAGCGAATCCGCCCCGGTTTCTCGTGCACGAAGCACAGAGCATGCAGCTGGTTGCGCGCCGCATGCCGGTCGAACGAAAAGCCCAGTTCGGCTGCGCTCGCCTTCATTCGCGCCAGATGCGCTTCGAGGAAAGCGATGCCTTCATCGGGGGTGAAGCGCATTGTCTCGATGAGGTCGAATTGCGCGGCGCGGTGATCGAAGGAGGATACGCGGGCAAAAGCGCCTTTCAGCAAGGCCTCGCGCCATTCGGTTCGCGCTTCGCTATCCGCCACGATGGCGCCGCCCACGCCCAGCACGGCCTTGCCGCGCGCATTCTCGATCTCGGTCAGCCGCAGTGTGCGGATGGCGACATTGAAGGCGGCATCGCCATCTGCCCCGATCCGCCCGATTGCGCCGCAATAGGGGCCGCGCGGATCGCGCTCTACCGCGTCGATCAGTTCCATCGCGCGGATCTTGGGCGCGCCGGTGATCGAGCCGCAGGGGAACAATGCCCGCACCAGATCGACCGCGCTTGCGCCCTCGTTCAGCCGTGCCCGCACAACGCTCACCATCTGGTGGACTGTGGGATAGGTTTCGATGGCGAAGGGATCATCCACCCGCACGCTGCCCGCCTCGGCCACGCGGGCAAGATCGTTGCGCATCAGATCGACGATCATCAGGTTTTCGGCCTTGTCCTTGACCGATTCCGCCAGTTCCTGCGCCAGCGCCTTGTCCTGTGCCGGATCGGCAGAACGCGGGCGCGTGCCCTTCATCGGTTTGGCCTTGGCTTCCACGCCTTTGAGCGAAACGAACAATTCGGGGCTGAGGCTGAGCAGCCAGTGCGAGCCGTCGAACACCACCCCGCCATACCCAGCCTGCGCCGCCGGACGCAGCGCGGCGTAAAGGCCCAGCGGATCGCCGGTGAAGCCGCCCGCCAGCGGGAAGGTCAGATTGGCCTGATAAATGTCGCCCGCGCGGATCGCTTCCTGCAATTGCGCGAAAGCCGCTTCATAGCCGCCCGGCGAAATCTGCGGTTCGAGCGGGCCGACGCTGCCGCCACCCTCTGCCCGCTTGCCGAGCCAATCGGGCATCTCGCCTGCCATAATATGGGTTGGCTCATCGAACAGGCCAAGCCATACCAGCGGCCCTGCCCCGCCCGTTCTGGCAGCAGCCATAGGTGCCAGCCGCGGCTCCAGCGCCATACCTGCTTCATAGGCGACATAACCTGCCAATTCGCCACCCTCGCGCCGCGCAGCATCGGCAGCATCCAGCACGCCCGCGACCTCTTCTGGTCGGTGCGCAACGAAGGTCGCTCGCGGACGTTCGAACAACAGCGCATCGGCAGCGCCGCTCTCGCGAGCATCATCGAGGAGAACGAAGGGATGCCGGTCGGCCATCGCCTTGCAGCCTTTAGCGTTCCGCGCGCGCCTGTCGAGGGATTGCTTGACCGCGAGCCGCCGCATACGCCACATCGCAGGCAGCAATTGACTTCAAGGACATGCAGGAATGGGCGATATCTTTCTGGGGCTGGGAGCGAATGGCGAGCGGCAGGTGCTGCGGCTCGACAAGGCCAACCGTCACGGTCTGATCGCGGGCGCCACCGGCACCGGCAAGACGGTGACGCTGCAGGGCATCGCCGAAAGTTTCTCCGCCAATGGCGTGCCGGTCTTCCTGGCCGATGTGAAGGGTGATCTTTCCGGCATTTCGATGGCGGGCAGCCCGCAGTTCAAGAATGCCGACAAGCTGGAAGCGCGCGCAAAGGAAATCGGGATGACCGACTACTCCTATGCCGATAATCCGGCGGTGTTCTGGGATCTCTATGGCGAGAAAGGCTTCCCGATCCGCACCACGGTGAGCGAGATGGGCCCGCTGCTGCTCGCCCGCCTGCTCGATTTGAACGAAACGCAGGAAGGGGTGCTCAATATCGCTTTCCGCTTTGCGGACGAGCAGAACCTGCTGCTGCTGGATCTGGCCGACCTGCAATCCATGCTGGCCTATTGCGCCGAGAATGCTTCCGACCTTTCGGCCAGATATGGCAATGTGACCAAGGCAAGCGTCGGCACCATCCAGCGCCAGTTGCTGAGCTTCGAATCGCAGGGCGCGGACATGTTCTTCGGCGAACCCGCGCTGGAGATCGACGATTTCATCGCAGTCGACGATCAGGGACGCGGGGTGATCAATATCCTCAGCGCGCAGAAGCTGATGCAGAGCCCCAAGCTCTATGCCACCTTCCTGCTGTGGCTGCTGGCCGAACTGTTCGAAACGCTGCCCGAAGTGGGCGATCCGGACAAACCCAGGCTGGTTTTCTTCTTCGACGAGGCGCACCTTCTGTTCGACGATGCGCCCAAGGCGCTGATGGAAAAGATCGAACACGTCGTGCGCCTGATCCGTTCAAAGGGCGTGGGCGTCTATTTCGTCACCCAGAACCCGATCGACATTCCCGAAACTGTTGCCGGTCAGCTGGGCAACCGTGTCCAGCATGCCTTGCGCGCCTTCACCCCGCGCGACCAGCGGGCAATCAAGGCCGCTGCCGAAACCTTCCGCATCAACCCCGATCTCGATGTTGCCGAAGCGATTACCCAGCTGAAAGTGGGTGAAGCGCTGGTCTCCACGCTGGACGAAGACGGTGCACCCACCGTGGTACAGCGCACGCTGGTCAAACCGCCGCATTCGCGGCTTGGACCGGTGACCGACAAGGAACTGGCCATCGTCAATTCGGTGAGCACGCTTGACGGCAAATATGACACGTTGGTCAATCGCGAAAGCGCCGAGGAAGTGCTCGCCGCCAAGGCCGCCGATGCTGCTGCCACGGCGCTGGAGGTGGAGGAAAAGGGGCGCGAGGAAGTGAGCAAGCGCGCGCGCACGACCACTTCGATGTGGGGCAAGGCGGGCAAGGCTGCCGCCACGGCTGCTGCCGGTTCGCTGACCTCGATCGCGGTGGCGACGGTGCTGGGCAAGAAATCGAGCGCCAATCCGCTGCGGACGGGTGCGACCGCCTTCATGCGCAACATTATCGGCGGGTTGATGCGCTGATGCTGCGCTAGGCGGGGATCCGGATTTCCGCGCGCAGACCGCCTTCGGGACGATTTGCCAGTATCAGCGTTCCGCCATGCTGTTCGGCCACGGCGCGGGCGAGAGTGAGGCCGAGCCCGGCCCCGCCGGTTTCGCGGTTACGGCTGGCTTCGCCGCGGGTGAAGGGTTCGAGCATATCGGCGATACGATCCGCCTGGATGCCCGGACCATGATCGTCGACCCGCAGGACCGCCATGCCGTTTTCGCGCAGCACCGCAACCTCGGCGCTACCGGCGTAACGCAGCGCGTTGGAAACGAGGTTGCGCAGGCCGCGCTTGAGCCAGGTGAGATGGACGGGCGCGGTCACCCGCTCGCCTTCGATCAGGACCACCGGTTCGCCCATGTCCTCGAATTCCTCGACGACCGATAGGGCCAGCGCACCGAGATCGGTGCGTTCGGCAGGGGCATCGGCACGGCCGATCCTGGCCAGCGCGAGAATTTCGTCGAGCGTGCAGGTAATGTCCTCGATGCTGGCGACCATCTTGCCGCGCGCTGCTTCGTCCTCGACGCTTTCGAGCCGCACGCGCAGCGCGGCCAGCGGGGTCTTGAGGTCATGCCCGATCGCGCCGAGCATGACGTCCTTCTCGTCCAGCATCGCACCGATGCGCGCCTGCATGGCGTTGTGCGCGGCAATCAGCCGGCTTACGTCTTCCGGCCCGGTCGGCGGCAGCGGCGGTTCGGGCGGACCCGATCCGCCAAACCGCTGCGTCCGTTCGGCCAGCGCGTGGAGCGGGCGGGTTATCCGGCGCAACACAAAATACATCAGCCCGACCAGCACGGCGAACATGATGAAGGTCTGCAGGGCGAGCGTAATCAGCGGCACGCGATTGTCATCGGAGAGCGGTATGCGTGCCACCTGCCAATTGTCGCCCCCGGCCTGATTGAGCCCGACAACCAGCAGTTTCGGGCCGTGCGACCGCTCCATAAGCGCGAGCTCGGGATATTTCCCGCGCGCTGCCATGACCGCGGGATCGCGATCGAAGCGGCGCTCTATCACCACAAGTTCGCCTACATCCACGCCGTTGCGGGCCAGCACGGCCGACAGCATTTCTTCACGCCGGGTATCGCGCTGCTCGCCAGTGCTGAGCGGCGATGTCGCCGCCTCGCTATAGCGCAGGCCCCGCGGCAGACGCATCATATCCATGTGGCCGGGCCCTTTATCGGGCGGACGGAAGCGGGGCGGAGGACGTCCCCGATCAACGTCAGCGCCGCGTTCGCGCCGCGCCTCACCGCGCCTCTCGCCCGACAGAAGCTGGAAAGCGATTGCGTGCACCAACCCTGCTTCGCGGCGTTGTTCTGCCGCACGGTAGAGCAGCACGCCGGAGAGCCCCTGCGCGATAAGCAGTGCGACTGCCAGCGCAAGCATGACCTGGCCCAGCAGGCTGCGGGGCAGAAGCCGCGTCATGCGGATTTGGCAGCCAGCCGGGTCACGTCTGCGCCGAACCGATAGCCGCCGCCACGCACGGTCTGGATGAAATGCGGGTCGCGGTTGTCCGCTTCGATCTTGCGGCGCAAACGGCTGACCTGATTATCCACTGCACGGTCGAACAGATGCGCTTCGCGGCCCTGCACGAGGTCGAGCAGCCGGTCGCGATCCAGCACCTGGCGCGGGTGGTCGCAGAACGCACGCAACATGCGGAATTCGGCGGTGGAGATCGGCACCACTGTGCCTTCGGGATCGGTCAGCCGCCGCTTCAGCGGATCGAGCTGCCAGCCTTCGAATTCGTAGATCTGGTCATCGCCGGCAGGTTCGGGGCCGCGTTCGGCGCGGCGCAGGACAGAACGGATACGCGCCACCAGCTCACGCGGCTCGAACGGTTTGGTGACGTAATCGTCGGCGCCAATCTCAAGGCCGATGATGCGGTCCATCGCCTCGCCCTTGGCGGTCAGCAATATGACCGGCAGCTGCCGCGTTTCGACCAGGTGGCGGCACAGCGACAGGCCGTCTTCGCCCGGCATCATGATGTCGAGCAGGACGAGATCGGGTATGGCCTGCGCCAATGCACCGCGTGCCGCTGCGGCGTTTTCCGCCTCGCGCACGGCGAAGCCCTGGCGGGTGAGATACTCCGCCAGGGGCTCGCGCAGGCTCGGTTCGTCATCGACGAGCAGCAGCGAAGTGGGCGCGGTGTCGTTCATTTCGTCTGAGCGCCTACTCGCTGCTGCATAGGGGGAGCAAGCGGCTTACTCGCTGCGGGCCGCTTCGCGCTTCGCTTTCCATTGTTCGCGCATGGCTTGGCGCGCTGCGTCCTGTTCGGCCGAGGAAATGGCGCCGTCCTTGTCGGTGTCGGCCTTGGCGAAATGGGCTTGCAGGCCGGCATCGAACTCGGCGCGGGTGACCGACTTGTCGCCATTGGCGTCGGCCATGCCGAGCATCTTCATGCCGCCGCCGTGGCGACCGCCGCGCATGCCGTGATGGCCGCCGTGCTTGCCGCCGCGACGGGATTCGCCGTCACCACGCTCGCCGCGGGCTTCCATGCGCGCGGCCATTTCGGCTTGCGAGATACCACCCGAATTGTCTGCATCCAGCGCGGAGAAGCGTTCTGCCATGCGGGCTTCGCGGCGATCTTCGCGGCGTTCGGCACGGTCTTCATGCATCGCCTGCATTTCGGCCTGCGAGAGCTGGCCGTCCTTGTTGGCATCGGCTTCGGCAAATTTCGCTGCATGGCGCGCTGCGCGGTCGGCGGCATTGATCGTGCCATCGCCATTGACGTCCATGCGCTTGAACATTGCGTCGCTCTGCGTCTTCATCTCGGCGAGCGTGACCTTGCCGTCACCATTGGTGTCGGGATCGGGGCGGTCCTTGCTCTGCGCGGCGAGCGCGAGCGTGCCGCCGGTCAGCGCAAGTGCAGCGGCCGAAAGTGCGAGCGTTATCTTCTTCATCGGTTCTCTCCTCTGTGGAAGGAATGTGGCGAGCTGCGGCGGGACCTTGGGGGGAGGGGGAGGAAACGGGAAACCCGCCGCAGCTCTTGCCCTGCTTCTAGCCGCCCAATGTCGCAGCATTATGCCGGGAAAGGAGAGAATTGTATCAGAATGTCGCGCGCGGCCCGCGCCGTTCACCTGCGCGAAAACTCTAGCGCGGGCGGTGCTGCGTGCCTTCGCCAGCGGTGATGAAGATGGCCGTGGCGGGCGAGGTCACCACATCGGCCGTGTGCCACACACCCGGCTCGTTGATCGCGTAATCGCCCGCCGCAAGCTGGTGCTGTTCGACATGGCCATCGGGATATTCCTGCACCAGCGCCATCACGCCTTGCGTGCAGATCACCACTTCGCTGCCCAGAGGGTGCATTTCCCAGCTGTCCCAGCTTTCGGCGAAGCTGTGCTGGCTGACCAGCCGCCCTTCGCGCCCGTCGGCCCCGTGCCGCTGGCCATAGGCCGCATACCATTCGATACCATCGAAGGGTGGTTGCGGCACCGCCGTTGCCCCCAGCCCCAGATGGAGGAAGCTGTCGGCAAGGCGGCGCGCACCGGCCATCAGGCGACCTTGTCCATCAAAAAGGCATTGAGCTTGTTGCCATCAGGATCGCGGAAATAGGCGGCATAGAACAGCAGCCCGTTTTCGTCCGGCTCCCCGCGTGGACCGGGGGCGCCTTCGTCGGTCCCGCCATTCGCCAAAGCAATGTCATAGAGCCGCTGGACCTGATCGCGGTCCTTCGCTTCGAATGCCACCATCACGCCATTGCCCACTGTCGCAACATTGCCATCGAACGGTTTGGTCAGACCGATTCCCGCGCCGCCGCCGGGTTTGCCCCAGGCAATGAACTCGTCGAATTCCATCATCCGGCCAACGCCCAGCTCGCCGCAGACAGCGTCATAGAAACGGGCCGACGCCTCACGGTTGTTGGTACCCAGCGTAACGTAACCGATCATGCGATTTCTCCTCTCGAACCGACTCGCGACAACCGGAACATTAAGTGAACAAATCCTACATTACAAGCGGCATTACAGCGGCGCGCACTGGCGTTCGAGCCAGGCCAGATCCTCGCCTTCGAGCTGCGGCGCGACAATCGCATGCACCTGGGCGTGATAAGCATTCCACCATGCAATCTCGCGCTCGGTAAGCAGCGATTTGTCCACCAGCCTGCGGTCGAGCGGGACGAAGGTCAGCGTCTCGAAACCGAGATATTTGCCTTCCGAACCGGCAATCCCGGCATCCTTGACCAGCACCAGATTCTCGATCCTGATGCCGTATTCGCCCGGCTTGTAATACCCCGGCTCGTTCGACAGGAACATACCGGCGCGCAGGGGTGTTTCGCTGCCGGGGAAAGCGCCGCCCGGCTTGGAAATGCGCTGCGGCCCTTCGTGTACCGCCAGATAGCTGCCGACGCCGTGGCCGGTGCCGTGGCCATAATCCATGCCCACCTGCCACAGATGCATCCGCGCCAGCGCATCGAGCGCGCCGCCGCTGGTGCCATCGGGGAACACCGCCAGCGCCAGTTCGATATGGCCCTTGAGCACGCGGGTATTGCGGTCGATCATTTCCGCCGACGGTTCGCCCGGCCCGACCCATACGGTGCGGGTGATATCGGTGGTGCCATCAAGATACTGGCCGCCCGAATCGCACAGATAGATGCTGGAGGGCGGGATCGGGATATTGCTGTCCTCGTCCACCTTGTAATGCGGCAGGGCGGCATGGCCCGCCGCAGCACTGATCGTGTCGAAGCTGCCATCCTTGAGCATGCCGGTGCCTTCGCGGAAGGCGCGCAGCTGCGCGACCGCACCCAGTTCGTCCACCGTGCCCTTGGGCGCTTCCACTTCGATCCAGCGGAGGAATTTCGATACTGCCGCCCCGTCACGCGCCTGCGCATCGCGGTGTCCCTGCTGTTCGGCAGGCGTCTTCAAGGCCTTGGGCAGCACCGCCGGATCGGCATCGCGCACAATCCTGGCCCCACCCTGTTCCAGCGCGTGGAAGATCCCCGCAACCGCATGTTTGGGATCGACCGCCACGGTCTTGCCCGTGAGGCCCGCCAGCGCCGGTTCGAACGCGTCACGTTCGCGCAGGGTCACGGCATTTCCCAGATGCTTGACCAGTTCGGGCGTCACCTTGTCGGCGGCGATGAACAGTTCTGCCGTGCCATCGGCATGGGCCAGCACATAGGACAGCGCGACCGGCGTATTGCTGACGTCGGTGCCGCGCATGTTGAGCAGCCATGCAACCGAATCGAGCGCGCTGATGACGGTTGCGTCATAACCTTCCTGCTTCAGCCAATCGGCAATCGCAGCGCGCTTGTCGGCGCTGGAGCGGCCGGCAAAGCGGTCCTCATGCGGCACGGCGGGCGCCAGCGAAGGCTGCGGGCGGTCCTGCCACACGGCGTCGATCGGATTGCCATCGACCGCGACCAGTTCGATACCTTTCTTGGCGAACAGCTTCTGCGCGGCTTCGGCCCAGTCCACTCCGTGCAACCAGGCGTCATAGCCGATCTTCGCACCCTGCGGCGCATTGGCGGCGATCCACAAGGCGGGCGAAGTTGCGGGCACATCTTCATAGCCAAAGAGCTTGCCGTCGACCTGCTCGCGCACCTGCACGGTGTAACGCCCGTCGGTGAACATCGCCGCCTTGTCCATCAGCACCACGGCACTGCCCGCGCTGCCGCCAAAGCCGGTCAGCCACTGCAGCCGCTGCGCGTAGGAGCCGACATATTCGCTCATGTGCTCGTCCGATATCGGCACGACAAAGCCATCGAGCCCGCGCTTCTTCAATTCGGTGCGCAGGGCATCAAGACGGGCTTCGTGGGTTTGCATCAGCATTGGGGCAGTCCTTCGTCAAATATTCCGGTGGCGGGCGCAGCGTCATGGCCGAGTCCACGCTTGCAGCGACCTGTCGGGCCGCATAGTCACAGCTGCAACCTAGTCGTTTGCAGCGCGCCTTTCCACCTTTGTGGCGCCGCGGAAGGGATTGATCATGGCTTTAATGCGACTGACCGCCTGCCTATCTGCCGCGACACTGGCTCTTGCCGCACCGCTCGCTGCACAAACTCCCGAAGGAACCCAAGTGACCGCACCCACCTCTCCGCCCAAAGCCGAGAAACGCGATTATAGCTACAGCCACCACGGGATCACCATTTCTGATCCCTATCACTGGCTGAAGGACCAGAGCTATCCGGTCGTCGATGACAAGGACGTGCTCGAATATGTGAAGGCCGAGAACGCCTGGTTCGAGACGCGGATGAAGGATCACGAGCCGCTGGTCGAAACGCTGTTCGAAGAGATGAAGGCGCGGATCAAGGAGGATGATTCATCCGTGCCGCAGAAGGATGGCGACTGGATCTACTGGTCGGAATTCGAGCAGGGCAAGGAATACCGCAAGCATTACCGCAAGCCCGCAGCGGGCGGAGATGCGCAGTTGATCCTCGACGAGAACGAACTGGCCGAGGGGCATGAATATTTCCGCCTTGGCGCAGCGACGGTCAGCAAGGATGGCCGTATCCTCGCCTATTCCTTCGACAACAATGGGTCGGAGCGTTTCCGTGTCCACTTCAAATGTCTGGCTGAGGCAGAACCGCTTGCCGACGAAATCTGCGGGGTTCGCGCGCCCTGGGGTGACGACGCGATCGAAGGCACGATGGGCAGCCTCGTGTTCACGCCTGACGGGACGCGGCTGATCTATGGTCTGGTGAACGAGAACTGGCGCGTCGACCGCCAGATGATGCATGTGCTGGGCACACCGCAGGCCGACGACGTAGTGATTTATCGCGAGGAGGATGAGAGCTTCCAGACCGGCGCAACTCTGACGGCGCAGGAAGACTGGCTGGTCATCGCCACCGGCGACAATGAGACGAGCGAAGTGCGGCTCGTGCGCGCCGATAATCCGACCGGTGAGCAGATCCTCGTCAAACCGCGCGCCAAGGGTGTCGAGTACGATGTCGATGTGCGCGACGGTACTCTGTTCATTCACACCAATGACGATCACGTAAACTTCCGCCTAGCCACGGCGAGCCTCGACCAGCCGGGCGAATGGAAAACGCTGATCGCGGGATCGGACGAATTCTATCTCTCCGGTTTCGAGCTGTTCAAGGGCTTCTACGTCACCGAAGGCCGCCTGCGCGGGCTCGACCAGATCCAGCTGCGCGACTACGCCGATCCGGCGCTGGTCAAGCCGATTGCCTTCACCGAAGCGAGCTTTTCAACCGGGCTTTCGGACAATCCCGAATATGACGTCGACAAGTTGCGACTGGCCTATGAAAGCATGGTCACACCGGATTCGGTCTATGACTATCATGTGGCGACGGGCGAGCTCGAACTGCTCAAGCAGCAGGAAATTCCCAGCGGCTATGATGCAGGCCGGTACAAGGTCGAACGGATCGATATTGCCGCGCGTGACGGGACAATGGTGCCGGTCAGCATCGTCAGCCTCGCAGACCGGAAGATGGCCAAAGACGGCGGGGACGCCCCGCTGCATCTCTATGCCTATGGCGCTTATGGCTATGCCGTTCCGCCGGGCTTCTCGACCACGCGGTTGAGCCTGGTGGATCGCGGATTTGCCTTCGCCATCGCCCATATCCGCGGCGGCGATGATCTGGGGCGCAAATGGTATCTGCAGGGCAAGCTCAACGAACGGACCAATACCTTCAACGATTTCGTCGATGTGGCGAAAGGGCTGATCGACCGGGGCTATACGAAAAAGGGCCGGATCACTGCCAGCGGCGGCTCTGCCGGGGGCGAGCTGATGGGCGTGGTGCTCAATACCGATCCCGATCTGTGGGGCGCGGTGGTGGCGCATGTGCCCTTCGTCGATGTGCTCAGCACCATGCTCGACAAGGATTTGCCGCTGACGCCGGGCGAATGGCCCGAATGGGGCAATCCGATCCTGTCGAAGCAGGCCTTCGCCTATATCCTCAGCTACTCGCCCTATGATCAGGTGGTGGCGCAAGATTATCCGCCGCTGCTGGTCACTGCCGGTCTGAACGATCCGCGCGTGACCTATTGGGAACCTGCCAAATGGGTCGCCAAATTGCGCGATGTGAAGACCGACGGCAACGAACTGCTGCTCAAGACCAATATGGGCGCGGGCCATGGCGGCAAGTCGGGCCGCTTCGCTTCGATCCATGAAGTGGCGGAAGAATATGCCTTCATCCTGTGGCAGCTCGGGCTCGCCGAACATGCGACACTCGATGCTACACTGAAACAGCCGTGATCAAGCGCTTCATCCGCAGCTATCGCGCAGCGTCCGAACACATTGACGAGCTCGGCCACGTCAACAACACTGTCTGGGTGCGGTGGATCCAGGACCTCGCCACCGCCCACTGGGACGAGGCGGCGAATGCCGAAGATCGCGCGCAATTCTTCTGGGTCGTGACCCGTCACGAGATCGATTATCGCGGCAATGTCTTGGAAGGCGAGGCCGTCACCGGCGAGACCTGGATTGAAGGAAATCCCCGCGGGGCGACCTCCATCCGGCGGGTCGATTTCCGCAATGCTGCGGGCAAGATCATCGTCTCGGCGGCGACCACCTGGGCGATGCTCGACCGGGCGACCCAGCGGCTGGTAAGGGTGCGGCCCGAAGTGCTCGCACCCTTCCGGGATTAGGCTTTAGCCCAGCAGTTCGCCCGTCGAGCGATAGGCGTAACCCAGCTCCTTCGCGACCGCTTCATAGGTCACTTCGCCCGCGTGGACGTTGAGCCCTTCGGCCAGATGCGGGTCGCGGCGCAGCGCTTCCTTCCAGCCGTTGTCGGCAATCCGCAGCGCATGCGGCAGGGTGACATTGTTGAGCGCGTAGGTGCTGGTGCGCGCCACCGCGCCGGGCATGTTGGCGACGCAGTAATGCACAATGTCATCAACCACATAGGTCGGCTCGGCATGGGTGGTGGGGCGCGAGGTTTCGAAGCACCCGCCCTGGTCGATAGCGACGTCAACCAGCACAGCACCCTTCTGCATGTGCTTCAAGGTTTCGCGCGTCACCAGCTTGGGGGCGGCGGCGCCGGGGATCAGCACGGCGCCGATCACGAGGTCGGCACCGGTCACGGCGTCATAGAGATTGGCGACATTGGAGAAGCGCGTCTTGGCGCGGCTTTCGAAATGGGTACCGACGCGTTCGAGCACTTCGGGATCGCGATCGAGGATTGTGACATCCGCGCCAAGTCCAGCCGCCATCTGCGCCGCGTTGAAGCCAACCACGCCGCCGCCGATCACCACGACCTTGCCCGGCATCACGCCCGGCACGCCGCCCAACAGCACGCCGCGTCCGCCATGCGCCTTCTCCAACGCAGTCGCGCCGGCCTGAACGCTCATGCGCCCGGCCACCTGGCTCATCGGCTTGAGCAGCGGGAGCGTGCGGTTGGGGCCGGTGACCGTCTCGTAGGCGATCGCGGTGACGCCGCTGGCGACGAGATCCTTGGTCTGCTCCGGATCGGGCGCGAGGTGGAGGTAGGTGTAGAGGATCTGGCCTTCACGCAGCTTGGCGCGTTCGACCGCCTGCGGCTCCTTGACCTTCACCACCATTTCGCATTCGGCAAAGATCGGATCGGGCCCGTCGACAATCTTCGCGCCCATCGCTTCATATTGTGCATCAGAAGCGTCGATACCGGCACCGGCTCCGGTTTCGATCCACACTTCGTGCCCGTGATTGACCAGCTCGCGCGCGCTTTCCGGCGTCAGCCCGACACGATATTCGTGGTTCTTGATTTCCTTGGGGCAACCGATGCGCATGGGGCTCTCCTCTATTCGCGTCAGAATAGACGTTTTCGCGAGAGAAGTTTTGCCTCATTTCACCTGTTCGAGTACTAGAAGCGGTGATATTTCCCATTTGAATGCAGTTTTTAGGGACATTTTTATGGATCGCGCCGATGTGACACTGCTTGAAGCACTACAGAGCGACTCCAGCCGGTCAATTGCCCAGCTGGCCGAACTGTCGGCGCTTTCATCATCGGCCTGCCACAGGCGGATACGCGCGCTCGAGCAGGCGGGTATCATCTCGGGCTATGGCGCGCGGCTCGACCCGCGCAAGCTGGGGCTCAGCCTGATCGTCTTCGTCGAGATTACCCTGACCAGCCAGAGCCATGAAGCAATGGACCGGTTCGAAGCGGCGGTGCGCGATTTCGACGATATCCTCGATTGCAATCTGATGTCGGGCAATGCGGATTATCTGCTGCGGGTCGCCGCAGCGGACCTGGCCCAATACGACACCATCCATCGCGACTGCCTTGCGCGCCTGCCCGGTGTGTCCTCGATGCGATCGAGCTTCTCGATCCGCAATATCAAGAGTTGGCGCGGCTACCCGATTGCACGCGGCGGGACGGCCGGCTGAGACTAGTCAAGCGACCAATCTGCCTCGATGGCATTGCCCGGCCCTACCCGCGTAGAGACAATGATCCCGGCCTTGCGCAGCCGTTCTGATACTGGCTCAAGCGCATTCGCCGGACCGGTCAACAAGATAGCATTGCCGGTTCGCTTCGCTGCCCATTCGACCAGCCTTAGCGCCTGAATTCCTTCCTCATCGGGCTCGCCGTCTTCCAGTGAAATCCGTGGCAAGGGCAAAACCGGCGGCCGCAGTTCGACCGTCCAGCCAGAAGCAGCACTACTCAGCCGTCGTTCCAGATCGCGATACCCAGAAAGGCGCAACCCGGCGAGCGGCCGAGCCGTAGCCAGAGCCCGCTTGTTCTCGCGGTCGACCAGTACCTCCTTGCGCTCTACCCCGGCGACCAGTGCAAGACTGCGCGCCAGCTCGGAAACCTGGCGATCGCTCGCTTCTGCGGCTTCCTGCGCGCGAGCTTGTGCCAGCGCTGCCTGTTCGGCCGCACCGGGATCGGTTCCGACCTGGAACTGGTCGACATTGACCACTACCGGCCGGTCGAGCCGCCGTTCGAGTGAGCGGGCGATCCGCGTATTGGCCTGCATTTCGAATCTGGGCGTGAACACCGACCCGCTGACCTGGAGCGGATCGGCGTTCCAGTCGAACTCGAGCTCGCTCACCCGCGCACTGTTTGGAAACTCATCGGCGATGGCCTGTTTGACGATGCCCTGCGCCTTGGCCTCGAATGCAATCTGGCTGAGCGAAAAACCGAGCGGAATCGCCAGTGCGACGAATACGAAAAAGATGCCAAAGTTCTGGAACCAGCCCTGCCGGACCGACAGATCGGTGCGGAAGCCATAGATGCGCGCCATCACCGTGGCGGTCAGCGCAATGGTCAGGAAGTTAGTGACATAGAGTGCCAGCGCCCCGCCAAAAACCGTCCAGTTGAGCGTCGCAAGGCCGAAACCCACCGCAGCCAGCGGCGGCATCAATGCAGTGGCAATGGCCACGCCCACAATTGTACCGTCACGCCCACGGATCATTGCATAGCTGCCTGCCAATGCCGAGAAAAAGGCGATCAGCAGGTCGAACAGATTGGGCTTGGTGCGTGCGGCGATTTCGCTGGTGACCGTCTGAAGCGGTGAGACCAGCACGATCAGCGCGCAGAAGGCGACCGCCACCAAAGTGCCAATCAACAGGGCCTTGATGCTCAGCTTGAGCCATTTGATCTTGCCTGATGCCAAGGCAAAGCCTGCGCCCAGGATCGGGCTCATCAGCGGCGAGAGCAGCATCGCGCCAATCACCACCGCCGGTGAAGACAGCAACATGCCGAGAATGGCGATGCCGGCCGCCATCATGGTCATGAAGATATAGCGCGGGGTGGCGGTACTATCGCCGGCGATCTTGGCAATCGTCCCGGAGTAATCGACGTCCTCGATCACATGATCGAACCACCAGCGGCGCAGCGGCACCAGCGCCCGGCCAAACGGGCCGAAGACCCATTTCGGCGGCGTCCGGCCCTGCTTCTCTTCGCGTTCGGTCAGAACATCCGCAGAAGTGGAAAATGCTGAATCGGCCATGGATTGCCGTTAAATGGGATTTCCGTCGCGGTCGCGGAAAATCTCGCGGCGGCCGACATGATTGGCCGGGCCTACCAGGCCATCCCCTTCCATCCGTTCGATCCATTTTGCAGCCGTATTGTAGCCTACGCCCATCTGGCGCTGGAGCCATGAACCGGACGCCTTCTGGTTTTCGAACACAATCTGGCAGGCTTGGCGGTATTTGCGTTCTTCGGGGTTGTCCGAGGCGGTGAAGTCGTCCTCGAAGTTGAAGCCGCCGTCCTCTGGCTCTTCGGTCACGGCATCGACGTAATCGGGCTTGCCCTGTTCGCGCCAATGATCGGCGACGCGTTCGACCTCGTCATCTGAAACAAATGGACCGTGGACGCGCACCATCGCGCCGGTGTTGGGCTTGTAGAGCATGTCGCCCTTGCCCAGCAGTTGCTCTGCTCCCTGCTCGCCCAGAATGGTGCGGCTGTCGATGCGGCTGGTCACCTTGAAGCTGATACGGGTGGGCAGGTTCGCCTTGATCACGCCGGTGATGACATCGACCGACGGGCGCTGCGTCGCCATGATCAGATGGATACCCGCGGCGCGGCTCTTCTGGCTGAGACGCTGGATCAGAACTTCGATTTCCTTGCCGACAGTGACCATCAAATCGGCCAGCTCGTCGACGATCAGCACGATCAGCGGCAACGGCGCGTAATCGAGCTGTTCTTCCTCGTAGAGCTCTTCGCCCGTCTCTGGATCGAAGCCGGTCTGTACGCGGCGGCCCAGCGGCTTGCCCTTGGCAATGGCACTGGTGATCTTCTCGTTGAAACCGGCGATGTTGCGCGAATTGACGCTGGACATCATCCGGTAGCGCTTCTCCATCTCCTCAACCGCCCATTTGAGTGCGCGAACCGATTTGTGCGGCTCGGTTACCACCGGCGAAAGCAGGTGCGGAATATCGTCGTAGGTCTTGAGTTCGAGCACCTTGGGATCGATCAGGATCAGGCGGCATTCGTCCGGCGTGAAGCGATAAAGCAGGCTCAGGAGGATCGCGTTGAGCCCGACCGATTTGCCCGAACCGGTGGTGCCTGCGACCAGCAGGTGAGGCATGGCCGCAAGGTCAGCCACTATCGGCTCGCCCGCGATATCCTTGCCGAGGATCATTGGCAGTATGCCCTTGTGATCGACAAAGGCAGCCGATGTCGCGAGTTCCTTGTAGCTGACGGTCTGGCGGTCGGCATTGGGCAATTCTATGCCAATCACCGTCTTGCCCGGAATCGGCGAAACGCGCGCGCTGATCGCGCTCATGTTGCGGGCGATATCTTCGGCCAGGCCTACCACGCGGCTGGCCTTGATGCCCGCCGCCGGTTCCAGCTCGTACATGGTGACGACCGGACCTGCGCGAACTGCCGTGATCTCGCCCTTGACGTTGAAATCGTCGAGCACGTTCTCGAGCAGGCGCGCATTGCGCTCAAGCGCGATCTTGTCGAGCTTGGGCACCGCATGCGGCGCAGGATCGGTCAGCAGATCATGGCTTGGCAGCTGGTAATTGGCGAACATGTCGCGCTGCTTGGCCTTGGCCGGGCGCGACTGGACTGGTGCGGCCACCGGATCTGCGATTTCGGGCGAACGGCGCGGCGCGCCGAATTCGGGCACATCGTCCTCGGCATCCGCCTCAACCGCAGCCTTGGCGGCGCGGCGCTGCTTCTTGGGCAGCAGCGGCAGATCAATGTCGGACAGTTGCGGCTTGCGCTTGAGAATTTCAGGCAGAGTGAAGAACTGCGCCCAATCGATGGCGAAGACCTTGGTCACAAGCGCTAGCCCGCCGCCCAGCGAGACAAGCCCCAGCGCAGCGATGATCCAACCGGAAAATCCGCCGCCAAATCGCGTAGCCACTGCCTCTAAGGCGCCTGCGCCGAGCAGGCCGGCCAGCCCGCCAGCGCCAGCCGGGAAGGGTCCGGGGCTTTCTTCGAACACCAGCGCAATCACCGTGTCGAGCAGCAACATGGCAAGCAGCAGCAGGGCGAAAGGCCCCCACCATTTGCCCGGCGTTTCCACCTCTTCCTCATGTTCCACGCCGGTCCACAGCCGCCGGGCGGAAATCCACAACAATGGCAGCAGCAGCAGGGCGGGAAGGCCAAAGATGAAAAATGCCCTCTCGGCCGCCCAGGCACCGCTCATTCCCATCCAGTTTGAGATTGCGTCGGCAGAGGCGGCAGTTGATGGGCTGGGATCGGTCTGCGTATAGCTCGCAAGCGCCAGCGCCAGGAACAGCATGGTTGCAAACAGCACGCCCGCCCCCGCCATATGAGAGGCGCGGCGGAACGAGCGGCGAAATGCCGCCCGCCAATCGGGTTTTGCGCTTGCGCGCGATGCCATTCTTATTCCCCTGATCCGTCGAGAATGTGCAGTATGAATCCTCGGCGAGTCCGAGGTCAAGCGATGTTCGTCGAGACGAGTCCGTCGATCGCCCCCCAACGGGGCCAGTCAAGCTCGATTGCTCGCTCCGCATTCATCCCGCCCAGCGCGATTACGGGCACTGGCGATTGCTGGGCGAGGACGTTGAAGCCGAACACGCCCAGCACCTCGGCATCAGGGTGTGAAGCGGTGGGAAAGACCGGCGACAGGAATATACCGTCAACAGCGGCATCAATGGCGGACTGAAGCTCCTCACCGTCATGCGCGGTGGCGAGGCGCAGGCCGTGGCGCAGGCGGGCGGGCGGTCCGTAGCTGCCATCAGCGCCCCAATCCTCTTCGCCAGCAAGAATCACCAGATGGCCATGCCCGCGCGCGAGGCCCGCAAGACAATCGAAACGATCGCGCCGTTCCTCTGGTCCAAGATGATAGTGCCGGAAGACAAAACCCGAACCGACCGGCAATTCGGCTAGCGCCGCCTCTAGCCCGGCATCATTGCGGCCATCGGAGATCAACCAAAGCAAAGGGAGAGGCTGGCGCGTTGTCACCAAGCCACTATAGCGCCGGGCGATGGAAAATGCAGAGACTTCGCTCGAATTGGTCCGGCAGCAGATAGCGCAGGCATGCCTGCGTTCGCGCCGCGAGCCAAGGGATGTGACGCTGGTCGCGGTCAGCAAGACCCGCAGCGCCGATGAAATTGCGCCATTGATCGCTGCAGGTCAGCGCCATTTTGGCGAAAACCGCGTGCAGGAAGCGCAAGCAAAATGGCCTGCATTGCGCGAAGCCCATCCCGACGTGCAACTCCACCTCATCGGACAGCTCCAGTCGAACAAGGCGGAAGATGCCGTTGCATTGTTCGATGTAATCCATTCGCTCGACCGGCGTAGCCTCGTCACCGCGCTGGCGCGCGCGTTCGACAAGCTAGGCAAGCGCGTGCCTTGCTTCGTGCAGGTCGATGTAGGTGAAGAACCGCAGAAGGGCGGCTGTCCTATTGCCGAACTGCCTGTGCTGCTGGAGCAGGCGCGAGAAGCCGACATCCCGCTTGCCGGGCTGATGTGCATCCCTCCCTTCGATATCGAACCTGCGCCTTTCTTCGCGCTGCTCGACAAGCTGGCACGCGATCAGGGGTTTGAGGGGCGTAGCATGGGAATGAGCAGCGATTTCGAGGCCGCCATCATGCTCGGCGCTACACATGTCCGCGTCGGCACGGCGCTGTTCGGCAAGCGCCCAACCTGACCAAATGAAAAAGGGGCCGCCCAAAGGCAGCCCCTTTCCACTTTCCCGTCATATCGCGTCAGAACTTGCCGCGTACGGTCAAGCCATAGGTCCGCGGCTCTGCAAGGAAGGCCGAGTAGGTCTGCTGCTCGGCGACAAACGGCGTGTTGAACGCCACCTGCGTATATCCCTTGTCGAATGCGTTCTGGACCCAGCCCTCGACCGAAAAGCGATCAGCGATATTGGTCAGGCCGATGCGCGCGTTGACCACGACATAACCGTCCTGCTCCTTGCCGTAGAGCAAGTCCGAACCGGTATTGTAATCGCCGGTCATGCGAGCATTGACGAAGAACAGGCCCTTCATTCCGCTGTCGCCGAGCGACGGAGTCCAGGTGAATGACGACGTGCCGGTCCATTCAGGTGCGTTCGACATATTGTCGCCAGGCAGAAGGCGAAGGGCCGGGTCGAGCGGTGCACCCGAATCGTTGCCGACCAGATCATCCTCGTACTTCGTATCGGCATAGGTGATGCCCATGGTCATAGTGATATCGCGGATCGGGCTGATGCTGGTTTCGAATTCGACACCCTGCGAAATCACGCCAGGTGCGATGCTGCCTTCATCGCATGCACCAGTCGCGGCGCTGTTGTCCCGATCGGTATCGCCGAGATCGTCGCTACAACCATTGATGTTCTGCACGAGGAATACCGATCCGTTGAAGGTATTCAGCTGGAAGTTGCTGAACTCCTGACGGAAGGCTGCAACGCTGAAGCCCCAGTCTCTTGCCGCATATTTCGCACCCAGTTCGAATGCATCCACGGTTTCGGCGGCGAATTTAAGATTATCGGTATTGAGGTTGGTCACGTTGAGGGCCAACGGATTCGACAAAGCTGAGCGATCGAGATTGAACCCGCCGGCCTTGTAGCCCCGCGAGTAGGAACCATAGACCATCCAGTCGTCGGCCGGCTTCCAGCTGAGAATGCCGGTACCGGTCAACTGATCTTCCTTGATTTTGTCCGACACCGAGACGCCATCGAGTTCGGACGTCGAATTCCCCTGACACGACAGGGCAATGATGCCTCCGGCAAGGGCTTGTAGCGGAGTGCCCAGAAGCCCCGACAACAATGCGCGGTTCTGCGGACAGATTACGTTGTCGTTCGAGAACGTTGCATCGAAATCCTTGGTTTCGTTCGTGTACCGCAGACCCGCGGTAAAATCGATCGTGTCGGTGATGTGAAAGATGTTGTGTGTGAACAGCGCGAAGTTCTTGCTGTGCTGGTTATAGACATCGCCGGTACCCCCAAGATCGTTGAGGTTGGCGAGATTGTCGAGCCCGGCAAAGATCAGCGGTGTGGCTGCGCCGAACGCGCCTGCGCCGCCATTGGCCGCAAGCAGAACGGCACGCCCGCCTGCGCTCAGACAGCCCGAGCTAGTCGGTGATGCCAGTGCAGGATTGACGGCGTTGACGACGCGACAGGGCGCAAAGGCGCCATATTGCGTCCCGAACCGCAAATTATCCCGCACTTCTAGCTTCTCGTTCGCGTAATATCCGCCAATCAGCCAGTCGAGCTTGTCGTCGAAAGCCGTACCGTTGAGGCGCAATTCCTGTGTGAACGTCTTGAATGCGCGCGCACCGGCATTTTCACCCGGCGCGCGATAGAGAATGTCGACCTGGGTGTAATCGGTATCTGATGCCTGCCAGTTGGAATACTCGCGGTAGGCAGTAATCGAAGTCAGGCGGATATTGCCGAGATCGTAATTGATTTCGCCAGAAAGCCCGTAATCCTCCGTCTCGCCTTCATAGCTCCGACCTTCGCTGACGTAGATGTCGCGATTGAAGGTGGACTGCGAAAGCGCGCGCGGATCCTGCCCGAGTGCCAGCATGACCGGAATGATCGGATTGCTTGTACTTGTCAGCGCTGGAGTCGGCGACCCGGGGTAATCGAACTTGGCTTCACCGGAAACAGCAGGGATGTCGTCGCTCAAACGGGCAAGCGGGGCGAAGCTCGGCTGCACGAATGTCGCGGCGCAGCAGGCCTCTTCCTTCTTTGAATAGTCACCTACGAGGCGAATGCTCAAATCCTCGGTCGGTTCGAACAGCAACTGCCCGCGCACGAGATAACGGTCGCGATCATTGATGCGAACGTCATTGATCACGTCATTGTAGAAACCGTCACGCTGGAAATAGACGCCATCGATACGCGCGGCCACGGTTTCGCCCAGCGGGGCATTGATCCCGCCTTCGAAGCGGATCGCATCGTAATTGCCGTAGCTCAAGCTGGCGTGGCCACCGAATTCATATTCCGGTGCGGCAGTGTAGATGCTGATCAGGCCTGCCGATGAGTTACGGCCGCCCAGAGTGCCCTGCGGGCCGCGCAGCACTTCCACCCGGTCGAGGGGACCGAGTTCAGACAGGGCGTTGCCCGAACGCGAACGATATACCCCATCGATGAAGACCGGGACCGAGCTTTCGAGGCCCGGGTTGTCACCCACTGTACCGATACCGCGGATACGCGCCGAACCATTGGCTTCGTTGCCGGTTGAGGAAACGAGCAGTGAAGGCGCAACCTGCGTCAGATCACGGATATCGCTGGTGCCTGAATTTTCCAGCGTGGCAGCAGTGACGGCGGACACGGCGACCGGCACGTCGGCCAGCTTCTGCTCGCGGCCCTGTGCGGTAACGATGATGATGTTCTCGTCTTCGGGCTGGGCATCGGCGGTTTCAGTTGCACTGTCTTCAGTTGCGTCCTGCGCCAACGCAACCTGCGGCAGCATTGTGAGCCCTGCACCCAGCACGGCGAGCGTGCGCAATGATACTCCGGACATCCTCATAGAAACCTCCCAATCACGTGTGTCGTTTGAACGAATCGATGCCGGACTCGCGGCCCCGAAGCAACATTCAATCTGCATACGAATGCTAAGCGTCTTCCAAGCGTGCCTGTATTGCATCACCTGCCGCGTCGATCAGACGGGTCTCGATCTGGGTCAAACGCTCACCCTCGCCCAGCTTCCCGCCCGTTAAATCCGTAACGTAAAACGTGTCCACCGCGCGTTCGCCATAATTGGTGATATGTGCCGAATGGACCACAAGCCGGTTTTCGAACATCACTCGCGCCAGCCTGTTCAAAAGTGCCGGTCGATCGCGCGCATTGACCTCGATTACGGTGAATCGGTTCGATGCCTTGTTGTCGAAAAGCACCTGGGGGCTGACATCGAAGGCCTTCGAGCGGCTGTGCGGCAGGGGCCGCTGCGCGAGCTTGGGGGTAAGATCGATTCGGTTGGCAAGCGCATCGGCAATGCTCTTCTCCAGCCGGTCGAGCTGCTGCTGTTCGCGGAACGGTGCACCATGCGGGTCCTGAATAAGGAAGTTGTCAACCGCCCAACCATTGCGCGTCGTATGAATGCGCGCGTCGATGATATTTCCGCCGGCAAGGTGGATGCCGCCTGCAATACGGTAGAACAGGCCCGGGTGGTCGGCCGCAAATACCGTTACCAGCGTTGCCCCGCGCGCTTCGTAGAACTCGCTGTGAACCGCCAGATCGCGCTTGTCGGCGCGCGTGGCAGCATAATGCACCAGATTGAGCGCGATGATGTCGACCGGTTCGGCAATCCAGTAGGCATCGTCGAAAGCGGACGAAAGCTCCTCGACCAATGCAGCCCGCTTGCCGAGCAATTCTGCGACCTCGGCCTTCTTGGCGGCGACCTTTTCCTTGCGGCCATGACGCATATGGCCCAGCCGCAATCGCTCTGAAGAGCTGTCGTACAATTCGCCCAGCAACTGGCCCTTCCAGCTGTTCCACGTACCCGGCCCGACCGCGCGAATATCGACTGCCGTGAGGATCGCGAGGTGACGCAGCCGTTCGGCGCTGCGGACCTGTCCGACGAAATCCTCTATCGTCTTGGGGTCGGTCAGATCGCGCTTCTGTGCCGTGTGACTCATCAGCAAATGATGCAGTACCAGCCAGGCAACGAGATCGGTTTCGCTTTCGGTTAGCCCGAAGCGTGGGCATAATTCCTGTGCCACGTCGGCGCCGAGCACCGAATGATCGCCGCCGCGTCCTTTGGCGATATCGTGGAGCAGCACCGCGACATAGGCGACGCGGCGCGAATTGACCTTGTGGATCAGCCTTGTGGCGCGCGGATGGTCTGCCGCAAGCTCACCCTTCTCGATCTGGTTAAGCAGGCCGATGGCGCGGATGGTGTGTTCGTCGACTGTATAGTGGTGATACATGTCGAACTGCATCTGCGCATTGACCTTGCCGAAATCGGGCACGAAGCGGCCGAACACGCCCGTCTCGTTCATCCAGCGCAGCACCATTTCGGGATCGTTGCGCCCGGTCAGAAGCTCGAGAAACAAGGCATTGGCGCGCGGATCATTGCGGACGCCATTATCGATCAGCTTTGCATCGCGCCCGGCCTGGCGCATCGTTTCAGGGTGGATTTCCAGCGCTTCGCTTTCGGCGATCTGGAAGATCTCGATCAACCGCACCGGGTCCTTGCGGAAGAAGTCGTCCGACGGCGCGGCGATACGTCCGCCGAACACGCGATAGCCTTTCAGCGTGCGCGGCTTCTGGCGGAATGCGGCGAAGAATCCGCTGCGCGCGCTGCGCTG
This sequence comes from uncultured Qipengyuania sp., assembly GCA_965650395.1. Classification (GTDB taxonomy): domain Bacteria; phylum Pseudomonadota; class Alphaproteobacteria; order Sphingomonadales; family Sphingomonadaceae; genus Qipengyuania. The sequence continues at coordinate 26,928 of CBFGON010000014.1, forward strand.
GGCCAGCTCATCCTCGATATGCGCGAGAAAGATACCAGTCAGGCTACCGACGCGTTTTGCCTGGAGAAAGTAAAACTGCATGAACCGCTCGACCGCGCTCTGGCCGGGACGGTCGGCAAATTTCATCCGTTCCGCCACCCGCCGCTGGAGATCGAAGGTTAGCCGGTCCTCGGCGCGCCCGGTGAGGATATGCATGTGGCAACGCACGGCCAGCAGGAAGCGTTCAGCTCGGCGGAAGCTGCGATATTCGGCCTGGGTCATCAGCCCTGTATCGACCAGTTCGCTCGCGCTGCGTACACGGTGGATGAACTTGCCGATCCAGTAGAGCGTCTGGAGGTCGCGCAGCCCGCCCTTGCCGTCCTTGACGTTGGGCTCCACGACATAGCGGCTGTCACCCATTCGCTTGTGCCGTGCATTGCGTTCGGCCAGCTTCTGGGTGAGGAAGGCGCGCTCGTGCCCCTGAACGACTTCTGCATTGAAGCGCCGTCCGCCTTCGTCATAGAGCGCACGGTCACCCCAGACATAGCGCCCCTCGAGCAGCGCGGTGCGGATGGTGAGATCCTCCTTGGAAAGGCGGATCGCTTCGTCGATCGTGCGCGTCGAGTGACCCACTTTCAACCCGAGATCCCACAGCACATAGAGCATCGCTTCGACCACCTGCTCGCACCAGGCGTTGCGACGCTCGGCCACGATGAAGGCAATATCGACGTCCGAGTGTGGCGCCATTTCAGCCCGCCCGTAGCCACCGACCGCCATGATTGCCAGCCGCTCGCCCGACGAACGATTGGGATTGGGATAGACCGCGCGCGTCACATATTCGTGGATCACGCGCACCAACTGGTCGATCAGGAAAGAGTAACCACCGGTAATGGCATGGCCTGAGGAAGGGCTTGCTTCCAGCCGACGCGCCATTTCTGAGCGTCCTCGTTCAAGCGCATCGCGCAAAGCCACGACGACTTCAGGGCGGGCCTTCTCGCCATGCTCGGCCACCAGCGTTTCGATCGCCGTAGTCAGCTTGCGCCGGTCGACGATCGCGCGCTGGTCGGGGATGCGACTGTCGCTCAACTGCCCACCAGGTCCTTCGCATACATGGCCTTGACCGTACGCTTGTCGACTTTTTGCGTACCGAGGCGGGGCAGGTGGTCTTTGGCCAGCCACAGATGTGCGGGCACCTTAAAGGCCGCAATATGTTCGCGCAGGAACTCGTCGAGATCCTCTGACGTCAGGTCATGGCCTTCCTGCGGCAGATAGACTGCTGCGGGAATCTCGCCGAAACGCTCGTCGGGCACGCCGAAAACCGAACATTCAGCAATCGAGGGATGGGCGTAGATCGCTTCTTCTACTTCGATGCAGCTGATGTTCTCGCCGCCGCGGATAATGATGTCCTTCTTGCGGTCGACAATGAACAGATAGCCATCCTCGTCGAGATAGCCGAGGTCGCCCGAGCGGAAATAGCCGTCATCGGTATAGGCCGCAGCAGTTGCCTCATCATTCTTCCAATAGCCGAGAAAGTTCGCCACCGACCGCAGGCTGACTTCACCGATTTCGCCCTGGGGCAGCGCATTGCCGTCGTCGTCCAGGATCGCGAGGTCGACCAGCGGCAACGAAGCCATGCCGGTCGAGCCGGGTTTGGCCATGTAGTTCTCGTTTAGGTTGCCGCAGCCCACTGCATTGGTTTCGGTGAGACCATAGCCAAGCACCGGATAACCGTTGGCAAAGGCTTCCTTGATCTTGTGGACATGCTCCACAGGGCGCGGCGCGCCCCCTGCAGCGAAGGTCTTACATTGCGACAGATCATATTTGTCGCGATCAGGGTGCATCGCCAGCTCGTAGCTCATCAGCGGAACGCCGACGAAATAGGTCACCTTTTCCGCATCAAGCAGCCGCAATGCCTCGGTCGCATCCCATTTGGGCATCAGAACCAGCTTGCGGCCCATAGCGAAGCTCTGCAGGAACAGCGGAACCTCGCCGGTAACGTGGAACAGCGGCACCGCCACCAGCGCGCTGGGCTGGACGGTCGGTGCCTCGCCGCGTTCGGTTAGCAATTGCAGGATCATCGCGGTCTGGCAGATGTAATTCATAGTGCCCGAAAGCACGCCGAGGTGATCCGAATAGGCCCCTTTGGGATGGCCAGTCGAACCCGAAGTATAGAGGATGGTGGCAAGATCGCTTGGCCCGATCTCGCCGAGCATGGTCATTGCTGTGGCACCTTCGGCCCAGATCGGTTCGAGTCCCTCGGCGGGATCACCATGGTCGATGACAATCACCTTGGCCGAAATTTCGTGCCCTTCGAGGCGCGCGGCGCGCTGGGCGTCCGCTAGCACCAGCGAACATTCGCACAGGTCAATGCCATAGGCCAGTTCTTCGCCAGTCCACCAGCCGTTGAGCAGAGTGGCGCAACCGCCGGCCATGATCGTGCCCATATAGGCGATCATCCAATTGGCCGAATTGCGCGCGGCAATACCCACACGGTCGCCTTTCTGCACACCGTGAAGCGTTGCCAACCCATGCGCAACGCGTGCAGCCGCGGCGTAGGTTTCACCAAAGGTCAGCCGCAAATCACCGTCGACAACGAATAGCTCGTCCTTCTTCTCATTGCAGAAGTGCGCCAGATAATGCGCCACGCTGGGCGGCGCATTCTTGAAGGCGGGCATGGTTACACCGCGGCGTTCGATAGGGGTTGTTTCGAACATCTGGCCGGGGGCAGTGACCGCATCAGTGATACGGCGGATATCCTTGTCGAGTTCAGTCGGCATGGTCTTGTCAGGTCCTCTCCACGTGTGACGCGCGGGCATAGCCCCGTGGCTACAACCGTTACCGGTCAACCACGATGCTGCGCAGGCTTTCCCCAAATCCCCTGCTATGCCAAAAGCCGCCCCGATACGGGTCGCAAGTGCGGCCTTCGCGACATTCTCTAAGGGGATACGACCTTGCTGTCACTATTGGCTGCAACAGCAGCTTCAGCCGAACCGATCCACTGGGTGAACCTCGGCCTCAAACCCTATCTGTTCGAGATCGGCAGTTTCCAGCTGCGCTATTACTCGCTGGCCTATCTGTTCGGCATCCTGTTCGCTTATTGGCACCTGTCGAAGATGATCAAATCGCCCGGCGCGCCGATGGCGCAGCGTCATGCCGATGATCTGTTCTTCTATTGCACTCTGGGCGTGATCATTGGCGGGCGGCTGGGCTATGCCGCATTCTATACGGGCGGCGATACCGGCAAGCCCAGCCTGTTCACCCACTTCACCCCTGGAGAGGCTGTCAGCTGGGACCTGCTACGTCTGTGGGACGGCGGCATGAGCTTCCATGGCGGCGTCATCGGCGTGCTGGCGGCAATCACCTGGGTGGCATGGCGGGGCCGGCTCGACTGGGTACGCGTATGCGATTACATCGCCGTCTGCGTGCCGATCGGCTACATGCTCGGCCGCATAGCCAATTTTATCAATGGCGAGTTGTGGGGTCGCGCGACCGATGTGCCTTGGGCGATGGTCTTCCCTGATGGCGGACCTATGGCGCGCCACCCCAGCCAACTCTATCAGGCCGGACTCGAAGGGCTGCTGCTCGGCCTCATCGTGATCGCATTGTTCTGGAAAACGCGTGCACGCTACCGCCCGGGTTTGCTGGTTGGCGTCTTCACTGTGGGCATGGGGCTTGGCCGCTTCGTCAACGAGTTCTTTCGTGAACCCGATTCGCAGCTTGCCGAGTTCACGATCAGGACCGGGCTGTCTATGGGCCAGTGGCTGTCATTGCCGATGATCGCGATCGGCCTGATCTTCATGATCTGGGCACTGATGCGCGCACCAGTGGGCGGGGCCAAGGTGCCAACGCCACAAGCGGCATGAACGAGGTCGGGTCCCAGACCGATCTCGCCAGCCGCTTCCGCCGCCTGATTGTGCGCCACGGGCCGATGCCGGTGGCGCGCTACATGGGTGAAAGCAATGCGCTCTATTACAGTTCGCGGGACCCGCTGGGGGTTGACGGCGACTTCGTCACTGCTCCCGAGATTAGCCAGATGTTCGGCGAAATGGTCGGCCTGTGGTGCGCCGATCTGTGGAGCCGCGCGGGTCGCCCCGATATCGCTTATGTCGAACTGGGGCCTGGTCGCGGAACGCTGGCGCGTGATGCGCTGCGGGCAATGGCGAGCCAGAATCTTATGCCACCGGTTCATCTGGTCGAAGGCTCTCCTGCATTGCGCGGAGTACAGGCAGGGGCTTTGGGCCATCCGCATTTTCACGACAGCATCGACACGCTACCCGAAGATCGTCCGCTGCTGATCGTCGCCAATGAGTTTCTCGACGCGCTGCCGATCCGACAGTTGGTGCAAACACAAGTAGGCTGGCGTGAGCGCATGGTGGCGCTCGAAGGGGAGGATTTTGTGTTTGCCGCCGGGCCCACCCCGATGGATGACGCTGTGCCGGAAGTGCAGCGCGATCAGCCTATCGGCACGGTGATCGAAACCTGCCCTGCCGCGGCTGCGCTGGTCGAAGCAATTGCCCGCCGGATCGATGTGCAAGGCGGGGCCGCATTGCTCATCGACTATGGCCATCTTGAGCCGCGCGGCGGCGAGACGCTGCAGGCCATCCGCGCCCATCACAAGCTGGGAATATTCGATGCGCCGGGAGAGATGGACCTCACTGCCCATGTCGACTTTGCCACACTCGGTCTGATTGCGCGACGCGAAGGGCTGGCGCTCGACACGGCGAACCAAGGCGAATGGCTCACGCGCATGGGCATTGGCGTACGCGCAGGAGCGCTGGCAGCACGCTCACCCGGCAGCGCGCGCGATGTCGTTTCTGCACATCAGCGATTGGTAGCACCTGAAGAAATGGGTGATCTGTTCAAGGTGATGGCACTTACCGCGCGAGACTGGCCGCGCGGGGCAGGATTCGCCTGAGCGAGGCCTATCCGGAGGGTTCGCTGACCGTTTCCGGCGGACGATACTCGACCTTTGTCAGCTCGATCCGGCGGCCATCTTCTGCAGTCGCGATCATCGTGTCGCCCCGCATCTTGCCGGGCTTCCAGCACCGGCGCACCGCCTCTTCGCTGTCGGGCGTGAAGCATATCAGCCCGCCCCTGTCGGCGCTATCGAACTGCCAGCCTCCCTTCTGCCACGGATCACCATTGCGCAAATCGCGATAGGCGCCGTCGGGATCGAGCAGTGTGGTGTAGCGCGCGCCATCCTGCGCCACGACACGCCAGGCTGTGCCGGCAAAGACCTTGGGCGCAGGTTGATCGTCACCTGCAGGACCGGGGGCAGCTGTTTCTTCTGCGGCATCAGACGACGCACTGTCTTCTGTCGGAGTGCAAGCCATCAGACCCAAAGCCAAAGCCCCGCCTGTCACCCATCCTTTCACGCCAGACCTCCGCCATTATTCGGAGCAGGAGCATAGTCAGCGATACGGGCCAAGGCGACCCCCGCTGCGATCAAGGCGTGATCCGCGCTGCGGGAATGGTAATTTCAACCTCGAGACCCTGCTCGCCATATTCGCGGCTGAACCTCCCGCCGAGCTGGTTCTCGATTGCCATGCGCAGCAGCCGCGAGCCGAAACCTTCGTGCTCGCCCAAATCGGCGCGTTCGCAATCGGAGGCCGTCTCGCGCCAGCTGACCGCGATCTCGGCAGCTTCGCCAGGCGGCACGGCAATGGCAATATCCACCCTGCCCTCTTCGCATGACAGGCCGCCATATTTCGCCGCATTGGTTGCCAGTTCGTGAAAGATCAGCGCCAATGGCGTGGCTGCACGCGCACCGATCTCGACATCGTCACCAGTGATTGTCACGCGGCTCGCGCGCCCGCTATCGTAAGGGGCGAGGAGGTCGCGCAACAGGCCTTGCAGACAATCGCTGTCACGCCCGTCACCGGGCCGGACATAATCATGCGCCGTACCGAGTGAACGCACCGCCGCGTTCAGTTCCTCGGCGAAGTGCTTCACTTCGGGCCGCCCACGCGAGCGCAAAGCGATCAGACCCGATATCACCGCGAAGATATTCTTGATTCGGTGCGACAGCTCGCTGGCCAGCAATTCGCGCTTCTCGCTCTCACGATGAGCCTCATCGATGTCGAACAATGTGCCGAACCAGCGCGCCGCACCATCGACCTCCATTACCGGAGCGGCACGCGACAGGATCCAGCGATAGGAGCCATCATGCAGACGCAGGCGAACTTCGGATTCATAGGGAATCGCCGCTGCCACGCACTCGCGCCAAAGGTCCACAGCCTTGGCGAAATCCTCCGGATGGATGAAAGGCTCCCAATCCTCGACAAAACGCGGCGGCTCCGCGCCGGTCACTTCGGTCCAGCGGGCGTTGAAATAGTCGAACTCGCCATCGGGCGCCGCAGACCATGCGATGCCGGGCACGCTGTCAATTACCCGACGCAGTTGAGCTTCGCGCCGTTCAATGGCCCGATTTGCGGCCAGGTCCTGCCTGCGCTGCAGCAGCCGCCGCTTGACCGCCTCGGCCATGACCCCAAGCCCTTCGCGCTGCAAGGTATTCAAGCCGTCCAGCCGCGGTTCGGAATCGATCACGCACAAGGATCCGATTGGCGCGCCTTCGGTCGAGATCAGCGGCGCGCCCGCATAGAAGCGGATGTGCGGCTCGCCGGTCACCAGCGGATTGTCGTCAAAACGGGGATCAAGCCGTGCGTCAGGCACCACCATCGGCTCCGCTTCGAGCATGGCGTGGGCGCAGAAACTGGTCGGACGCGGCGTTTCCGTCACCTCCAGCCCAACGCGGGCGAGGAACCGCTGTCGTTCCTTTTCCACGATACTTACCAGGGCAATCGGTGCCGCGCAAAGCTGTGCCGCGAAGGCAGTAATCCGCGCAAGTTCGGGATCATCCTCCAGCGCGTCAAGTCCATAAGACGCCAGCACAGAAAGGCGCTCGTCCTCTCCGCAAAAAGCAGCGGCAGGAGCGCGGCCTTTTGGCCATATGGGTGGATCGTTGACGAACATTGGAGAATGCCCGCCCGCATATATGCTTTCACCTGTAACGACAAAGACTTTTGTTAATCCGTGTCACCCCTGACATGTCGGCACTTCCTCATGTTTGCGTGACGCCTTGTGCTTCGCTATCGCGCCGAAGAGACAAGGCGGTTCGCAGCCGCCGCAGGAGAGACCATGCGCGCTACCCCCGATTTCGATTTCCAGCTTGGCGAAGGCGCCGAAATGATCCGCGAAGCGACCGCCCGTTTTGCCGACGAACAAATCGCGCCGCTGGCCGAGAAGGCCGACCGTGAGGATTGGTTCCCGCAAGAACTGTGGCCGATGATGGGTGAGCTGGGCCTGCACGGAATCACCGTGGAAGAAGCCGATGGCGGCCTGGGCATGGGCTATCTCGAACATGTCATCGCGGTGGAGGAAGTGAGCCGGGCGAGCGCCTCGGTCGGCCTCAGCTATGGCGCGCACTCCAACCTGTGCGTCAACCAGATCCGCCGCTGGGGCAACTCCGAGCAGAAGGCGAAGTATCTGCCCAAGCTGATTTCGGGCGAGCACATCGGCTCGCTCGCCATGTCAGAGGCAAGCGCCGGGTCGGATGTCGTCTCGATGAAGCTCAAGGCCGATGCGGTTGACGGCGGGTTCCGCCTCAACGGCACCAAGTTCTGGATCACCAACGCGACCTATGCCGATACGCTGGTGGTCTATGCCAAGACCGCGCCCGAAGCCGCCAGCCGCGGCATCACCGCCTTCCTGATCGAGAAGGACGATGCCGGGTTCTCCATCGGGCAAAAAATCGACAAGATGGGGATGCGCGGCAGCCCCACGGCCGAGC
>CBFGON010000015.1:0-34175 GCA_965650395.1 uncultured Qipengyuania sp.
GCACGATTGCAGCGAAATAACCCAGCAACGTCGCATAGGCGGCGCCAGCAATGCCGAAACCTTCGAAGCCGAAGGCGCCGGAAATCAGGATTGGATCGAGGATCCAGGTGAGCACCGCATAAGTGATTGACACAAGCGAGACCATCCGCGCTTCACCTTGACCGCGCAGCACGCCGCCAAGCCCCATTTGCAACAGCAGCAGCGGCAGACCGAGCGCGAAAGGCACCATGTACTCGCGGATTAGCGGCAGCAGTGCATCGCTTGCCTGCATCAGCCGGAACAGCGGGTCGAGTAGCGCATAGAGCGACAGCCCCAGCACCACACCGATACCCAGGGCAAAGGCCGCGCCGAAATTGGCTCGCCTTTCGGCGCGCTCCAAATCGCCTTCGCCCAGGGCGCGGGCGATGACCGAATTGATACCGACCAGCACGCCGACACCAAGACTGGCAAGTGCTATGGTAATTGGAAAAATGAAGGCGACTGCCGCGAGTTCGGCAGAACCTAGTTTTCCGATAAAATATGCATCGACCAGACCGACCGACATGGTCGCTGCAACACCGATAATCATCGGTAGCGTTTGAGTCACGAGATGGCCGCCGATGCTCCCGCGGGTGAGTTTGGCAGTCTCGCTCATGCAGGTACCGCGCTAGCGGTGCGTGCCGGCCAATGGAAGCGCCGAATGCTTGCCGACTCCTGCTGGCTCATGCGATAGAGGTTGCAAAGAGAGACTGAGGAGGATGCCCCGTGGCCACGCAATTCAAGCCCAAGTTCGAATGCAGCGAGGAAGAGTGGAAAGTGAGGCAGGACCTCGCCGCCTGCTATCGCATTTTCGATTATCTTGGCTGGGGCGAGAGCATCTACAACCACATCTCGGTTGCCGTTCCGGGTGAGAAAGACACCTTTCTCATCAACCCGTTCGGCCTGCTCTATGATGAAGTGACTGCGTCGAACCTCGTCAAGATCGACGTTGAAGGCAACAATGTCGGGCCGTCGCAATATATGGTCAACAAGGCCGGGTTTACCCAGCACGCCCATTTCCACAAGCATCTGGGTGAGCGGGCTACGGCGATCTGCCACGTACACACCACTTCAACGATGGCGGTTTGCAGCCACAAAGACGGGTTGCTACCGATCAATTTCTACGCTTGCAACTTTCAGGGACAAATCGGCTATCACGACTTCGAAGGCGTGACTGTACGGCCCGAAGAAGGAGAACGGCTGGTCGAGAACCTTGGGCAGCACTCGATATTAATGCTGCGCAATCACGGCCCGGTGGTGATGGACAAGTCCATCCCAGGGATGTTCGTTAAGATGTGGGCGTTGCAACGCGCGTGCGAGATCCAGGTCGCCACTCTGTCGCAAGGTGAAGCCAATATCGTGTCGCAGGATGTGGTCAATATCCATCAGCGCGACCTTGGGCAGGTTGCCGGGCAGGGAGGTGCCGGCATCTTTGATTTCGAGGCGTGGAAGCGGCGGGTTTCAAAAATTGACGATAGCTGGAAAAGCTGATGGCCGCCGGAAAATCCTGTTCGCGTTGCGATGGCCGAATGGAAGAAGGCTTCATGGTCGATGTCGGCAACAGCATTCACAATGTCGGCAAATGGCACCGCGGCGCGCCATTGCTGAAGTGGTGGGGGCTGAAGGTAAAAAAACGGGACATGCTTTCAGTCACCAGTTGGCGATGTAATCGCTGCGGCCTCCTCGAAAATTACGCAGGATAATCTCCCGCTCTCGACAAGTCTGAAGTTTGAAGCGAAAGCTCGGGCATGTCTCGTCTGACCGTCAATGACCGCCCGGTCGAATTCCTGATGGATCCTTCAACGCCGCTTCTGTGGGCGCTGCGCGATGCGGCGAATCTTACTGGCACCAAATTCGGCTGCAGCACCGGTGAATGCGGCGCGTGCATGGTGCATATCGATGGGGAAGCACTGCGCAGTTGCCTTGTCTCTATTGGCGAGGCCGAGGGGCGCTTCGTGACCACTATCGAAGGATTGAGCGGCGACCGCACGCATCCAGTGCAGCAGGCAATGGTGGCTGAACAGGCAATCCAGTGCGGATTCTGCACACCCGGCATAGTTATGGCGGCGGCGGCTCTGATCAATCGCAATGCCAGCCCGTCCGCGGAGGACATCAAGGCGGCAATCCCAAATATTTGCCGCTGCGGCGTCTATCCAAGACTTGTCCGTACCATAGAGCGCGCTGGACGTGTGGCACGTCGGCAGGAACGGATCAGCGCAGCACCTGCGCCGGGCATCAGTGCCGAGGATGCAGCGCAGGAAGTCCCTGCACTATCAGCTCCGAAAGGGCCGGGGATGGAATAGACCTGTCCCCGCCCGGATTGGGCGGAGACAGTGTCTTGATTACATTTCAAACCGCACGCCTAGCTTTGCGGTGAACGGCTTGGCCGGCTGGATATTGTTGTCGCCATGCGCGGAAGCGTAATAGCTCTCGTCGAACAGGTTCTCGATATTCAGCTGCAGGCTGGCCCGATCGTCGATCTGGTAATAGGCCGCTGCATCGACGCGGAAATAGTCAGACAGGGCAACCTTGTTGCTGATGCTGGCGAACTGTTCGTCCTGATAGACCAGACCCAGACCAAAGCCGAGTTTGGCGTTGAAGTCGAAGCGGTTCCACAGAGAGAAGTGGTTCTCAGGCACCTGCTGCAGCCGCTGACCGGCCAGAGCACTGGAAGTCTGCGACCGAATTTCACCGTCGAGATAGGTGTAGCCAAGATTGGCCTGCCAGAAATCGGTGATTGCACCTGCCAGGCTCAGTTCCACGCCATCGACGCGGCTCGATCCGGTCTGCACCACAGTGCCGTCATTGGCAGGCGACGGCGCGGTGGTATTGGTGCGGTCGAGGCGGAAGATAGCCGCCGTAGCGAACAGCTTGGGTGTGATCGCGTATTTCACGCCGACCTCGTAGTTTTCGAACTTCTCGGGATCGAGCACCGCATTGCCACTGCTCAATGTAGTGAACTGGTCACCCGACTGCGGCAGGAAAGTGGTGGAATAGCTGGTATAAAGCGACAGTGATTCCTGCGGCTTTACGATCATCCCCACACGCGGGCTGACCTTTTCATCGACGCGCGAATTGGTGGTCATGGTGACGAGATCAGTCGAAGTGAGGTCGAAACGGTCGAAGCGCAAACCGCCGATGATCTGCACTATGCCGAAATCGAGCTGGTCCTGCAGATAAGCCGAAAAGGTCGACAGGTCCGACGTGCTTGCGCGGCTCAGACTGCCTTCGGTTACGCCAGGCACCGCCAGCACCCGTTCCAGCGGGATATCCAGTGGTGAGGAGTCAAATACCACATTGTGGCGATCGGCCAGGGTCGACTGATCGCCGAACTCGACGCCTGCAAGCAGCGTGTTGCCGATGCCGCCGAAGTCGGCGTCCCAGACAAGATTGGCCTGCCCCAGCCAGTTCTGGCGGTCGGTCCCGCTGGTATAGCCGCTGAGGTCGACCGTGGTGCCGTCGCTGCCGCTGGGCACAACATTGGCGTAGAATTTTTCGTAATCGGCGAACTGGCCGGTGACATTGGCGCTCAGCGTGTCACTGAACTCGTGTTCGAGACGCAGGCGTGCGACATGAGTGCGGCTGGTGGAAAGATTGAAATCCGCGCTGCCGAACAGTGTCTTGTCATAGCCTTTAAGTGGGCCATCAACAGTAGTGTCGTCGCCATCGCTAAGCGAAGGCACGCCACGGTCTGTCAGACGTTCGTCGTCATCGTAATTATACTGCGCAACCAATGTAGTGCGTTCACCCAATGCAAAAGTAAGCGAGGGGGCGATGCCGAAAAAGCGGCCTTCATAGAAATCGCGATGGCTATCGAATTCCTCGTAACTCGTGGCGATGCGGCCCGCGATTCCGTCAGAAAGCGGCTGATTGAGATCGGCGGTCAGGTTGAAAGCGCCGAAGCTGTCGACCCCGGCGTCAAATCCGGTGATTGAGCGAGTGAGGTCGGCGCGCTTGGTGACGCGGTTGATCACACCGCCACCGCCGCCGCGTCCGAAGATCAGCGCATTGGCGCCTTTGATCACTTCGATGCGTTCGATGTTGTAGAGCGAGCGGTAATATTCCGCATCGTCGCGCAGACCGTCGAGATAGAAGTTGGCAGTGGTCCCTTGGCCGCGAATGAAGACCTGGTCGCGATGGCCCTCACCGGTTTCCAGTGAGACACCGGGAATGTAGCGCAGTGCTTCATTGAGCTGAGTGACGCCCTGATCTTCGATCTGGTCTTCCGTGATGAAGGAGATCGTCTGCGGAACGTCGATCACTGCAGTCGGAGTCTTGGTGGCGGTCGAACCGTCACCGGTGAGATAGCCATCAGCGCGTTCACCGGTCACGACGATGTCGGACGGAAGATAGTCGCGCTGGGGCTGAGTGTCTTCGGCAAGTGCTGGGGTCGAAAGCGCAGTGGCGCAAGCGAGCACAGCGAGGGTGGTAGCGTTCCTCATGATCGTGCTTTCTATTGTTGCGAATGATTCTCACTCGTTGACGCCTGCTATTGCGAAGGATTTGCATTAGCAACCCTCGATTTGCATCGGATGCTGAATAATTCGCAACCGTGGCTTTCGTTCACCGCAAGCCTCGCCTAGGCGCGAGGAAACAAGGAGAGCGACATGAAGGCGACCATCTGGCACAATCCCAATTGCGGAACATCGCGCAAGACGTTGGCAATTTTGCAGGACACGCCGGACTTGGACGTCGAAGTAATCGAATATCTCAAGCAGCCACCAGCGCGCGACAAACTCGCACAACTCTATCGCGAAGCAGGAATCTCACCGAACGAAGGGCTGCGCCTGCGCGGGACCGATGCGGTCGAGCGCGGACTGCCCGACGCCTCGCCTGATGAAGTGCTCGATGCAATGACGGCCGATTCGTCTCTGATGGAGCGACCTTTGGTTGAAACTGACAAGGGTGTGCGGCTTTGCCGTCCGCAAGAGAAGGTCCTGGAAATCCTTTAGCGGTTTTCGTGTGTCAGCTTGGCATCGCTCTGCAGACTGGCCCAGCCATAGACGAATACGATCACGCACAAGCCCACAATCAGCCCGAAACCCAGCCAGTCAGAATGGCCATATAGCCAAACGCCCAAAGCTGGAGCGTAGATATAGCTTGCCCCGGCGACCGACGCAGTAATCCCAGATGCCTGACCCTGTTCGGTGCGGGTTACTGCAAGCGACGTGCCTGAAGTAGATCCTGGGCGAAACAGACCGAAACCAAGCGAGGCGATGGCAAAGGCCAGTGCGATTGCGTGGAGGTCCTGCGCAACGCCCAGCATAGCTACGCCAAAACCGGCAATAGCAATTCCCGAAAGAGTTGCCGCGCGCGGGCCGAGATTGAGGCGCGGAATGAGCCCCCATTGCGCCAGCAGCGTTGCCAATGCACCTGCCATCAGCACCAGCCCCACTGGCCCGGTTCCCTCAGTCGGCGTGGATCGCAACCCAAGCCGGTCAAGCACGAGGAAGCCGGCGATGCCAAGCATCATTGCCTGAGCATGGCCTCCCAGCAGACCCACGGTGACCCACGGTCGCAGCCTAGGTTCGAACCAGCGCAACTTGTGAGGTTCGACCTCTTCGCCTTCGTCATCCTGGTCAGCGTTCAATTGCGCAGTCGGGCTACCGGGATAAGAAGCGTCACCGCCACGCGCGGGAAACTGCGGTTCGTCATCGGGAAGGCGCCAGCGAAGCGCTACCAGCGTTACTATCCCGATAGTTGCAAAGATCAGGAATGGCCCCGTCAGACCGATGCCCGGCAGGACCATCAGAGGGGCAAGGGCAGGGCCAATCACTGTGCCGAGGCCAAAGCTCGAAGCGATCAATGATAGTGCCTGCGTGCGCTCCGCACGCGGCGTTCGGCTCGCCACATAGGCCTGAACCGCAGGCGGCGCAGCGCTGCCGAACCCGCCATAAAGGCTGCGCGCGACCGCAAAAAGCATTAGCGCCCAGAAGGCGGTGAGATAGCCGGCCAGGCCCAGCCAGAGCATCAATCCACACAGCGAGAAGCTGATAATGAAACCGACCAGACCCAGTGCCATCATCGCCTTGCGCCCGCGCCTGTCACTGCGATCAGCCCAGATCGGAGCGCAGAACACCCACAGTAACGCCGACCAGCTGTAAGCTAGGCTGATCCACACGTCGTCAATCTTCAGCGCCGTGCCTATGGACGGCATCACCGATTGCATCGCGGTATTTCCAGCGGCTGTAGTAAGCATCACGGTAAACAACAGCGCCATACGACCGCGAGGGATCGAACCGCTGTGTAATTGTGCGGGGGACGATGAAATGGTTTCCGGCGGATCGACTTCAGCCATGAAAATTGCGCTAGGCCGGGCGCGGCGTGCTTGCAATGGGCAAGCCGCCCTGCCAAACCCGCGACTTCCTGCGAGGTCGCAAGAGGGATTGGTTTTGACCGTTCAGAATGGTGTCAGCGCGCTTGAACGGCGCACGTTCAAGGATCGCGCGGCGCGCATATTCGGCCAATGGGGCGTGTTCTTCCGTGGCTTTATCGAACATCCGCGCATGGTCGGTTCGATCATCCCCTCGTCACGCTTTACGATCGAGAAGATGCTGGCGCCGGTCAACTGGCCTGAATGCAAGGTCTTCGTCGAATATGGGCCGGGCGTCGGTACCTTCTGCCAGGCGGTGCTCGACCGGTTGCCGCGTGACGGCAATCTGATCGTTATCGACACCAATCCGCTTTATATCGATTATCTGAAGAAGCACTTCCGTGACAGCCGCTTCCACGCGGTGCTTGGCTCGGCCGAGGATGTCGAGGAAATCGTCAAGGCGCATGGTCATGATCATGCCGATTACGTGCTGTCCGGCTTACCCTTCTCGACTCTGCCCGATGGTGTGGGACCTGCTATTGCCGCGGCAACGTATCGCGTGATCCGCCCCGGCGGTGCTTTTCTGGTGTACCAGTTCTCCGCACGCGCGCGCGATTTTATGGCTCCGCATTTCGAGCGCATCGAACGTGGCTTCGAGCCGCTTAATGTGCTGCCCTGCCAGCTGTTTTGGGGCTGGAAGGAACCGCGCCCCTAACAGGCGACTGGCCTAACGGCCGGCTGCATCTTTATGGTTCGAACCCTGCAAGCGCAGCAGCTGTGTATGCACGGCAGCCAGTAGGCACACGCCCAAGATAATGAGGGCGGCATTGATCAGTGCGGCAATGAAGGACGTGCCAAATAGCGCGGCGTTTTCTCCACCGAGCGAGAAGATCACCGTCGTGATCATCGAAGCCACCACCGAAACGACGAAGAAGGCGACCAGTACCAGCAGGTAGAACAGGAATACGCGAACGCTGTTTCCCCTGGTCAGTTTCCATGATCGCGCGATGGCGGTAAGCGGGTTTTTCACTTCCTCAATGGCGATCACAGGCGAGACCAGCGACATCTTCGTGAGAATGTAGAGAAAGAGCACAAGAGCCAGCACGCCGCCGAAGAAGGCAATTGCGGGGGACCCCGCGGCGGCCGGGATACCGATCAGCAATATGATCACGGCTATCAGCGCGAATGACTGCAGGATTTGGGCGGCGAGATAGCTAACCACCGAACCTGCGCCCGTAGCCAGCGCTTCACCTACGGTCGGATTGGCGCGACGCCTCAGTAATGCGAGCATCGCCAGCAAGCCGATGCCCTGGATGATCGCCAAGGCCAGTAGCACCCACCAATAAGTGGAATAGAGATCGAGAATCGCGGCTTGCATCGCTTCGGGATTGCCGCCTTGTTCCAATGCAGCAATCGGAAGTGCAGATGGTATTGCGATGAGCACGGCAGCGTAAGGCACAAAAAAGAACACCCCGGCAATGATTGCCAACAGGCTGAAGTTGTCGCGCAGCAACCGCGATGTGTCCTTCCACGCGGTGTCGAGATCGAATTTCATGCGCGCTCCTCCGTTTCACCCCTTGATAAGCGCAGCGCCAATCGCCACGCAATCGCCGATGTCGATGCAAATCCCCGAAAATGTCGAATGGCGTGCGGAAATCAGCCAGGTTCCCTATCGCGAGGCGTTGGTCGAAATGGAACAGCGCAACCGTGCGATTGCAGATGAGGAAGCAGAAGAACTCTTCTGGCTGCTTGAGCACCCGCCGGTCTACACCGCAGGAACCAGCGCCGACGGGGCTGAACTTCTCGATCCGCGATTCGAAGTGGTCGAAGCAGGGCGTGGCGGACGATACACTTACCATGGACCCGGTCAGCGTGTCGGCTACGTGCTGCTCAACTTGCAGAACCGTGGCAAGGATGTGCGCTGCTTTGTCCACGCACTTGAAGGCTGGGTAATCGCGACGATGAGCGATCTCGGCGTTGAAAGCTGGCGAAGTGAAGGGCGCATCGGGATCTGGACGCGCGACATTGACGGACGCGAAGCCAAGATCGGTGCCATCGGCGTGCGCGTTCGGCGCTGGGTGACCATGCACGGCTTTTCGGTCAATCTCGCGCCTGACCTGTCCCATTTCACCGGTATCGTGCCCTGCGGGATCGAGGAATTCGGAGTTACCAGCCTGCAAAGGCTAGGGCTTGACCTTTCGCCTGCTGCTTTCGATGAGGCATTGAAGAGCCGCGCTGGCGATTTCCTCGCCGCGCTTGAAGGAAAGGCCTGCGAACTGCCATGAATCGCGCGATCCTACTCGCAGTTGTATCACTTTGGTTGACCGCTTGCGGAAGTGACAAAGCCGCTGAAGGCACTGTTGAAGCCGGTCGCAGCGCCGAAGGCGAAGTGCTGGGTGGCACGATCAGCGATGACATGTTGCCGCTCGATACGTTGAAATCGCAATCGCCGCCATTGAAGGTCGAGAGCACGAACGCTGCGGTTGACGATGCTGCCTCTGCATCGACTGCGGATGCCGCGAATGAGGAACTGGCTGACGAGCCGGCTGAACCTGTCGCGACAGAGTCGCCGGCTGAAAATGCGGAAGAGGGTGACGAGAGCTAGGTTTCGCCAGTCAGCCGTTTCGCGATGGCCCGTTCGGCTTGCCCGACGTAGCGACCTCGATAGGGCAGGCTTTCCGCACTCGGGTTTAGCGAAAAAACGCCGACAAGTTCGCGGGCCTCGGCTATTTCGTCCTGAGTCGGGGAGAATGCAGCATTGATCCCCTCGACCTGCGAGGGATGGATCGCCAGCATTCCGCTGAACCCGTCGGCGCGCGCGGCATCGTATGCACGGCGACTGCCTTCGGCGTCACGCGCATCGCGATATGGCGCTTCGATGGCCTCGATTCCACGGGCATGAGCGGCGAGCAAGACTTGCGCACGAACAAAGGCTAGGGGATCGCTCCATAACCCGCCGGGACCTCGCATCCGCCGCGCGCCGAGCGAACGGGCCAGGCCGGCTGCATCCCATGCCAGGCCGCTAATGCGCGGGTGCAATTCTTCGGCAAAGGGTTTGAGATGGAGCGCAGCGGTGGGAGAGGCGCCCAGTTCGGGCACGATCCGTGTCGTACCGGACCGGATGCCGTACTGACCTTCGACTTCATAAAGAACGGAAGCGAACTGCTGGATATCATCAGTGCTGTTGCATTCGGCGAGGAAGAAGCCGTCAGGCGCTCCTTCAATTGCCGCATCGAGATCTTCACGCCAATGCGGGCTGGAAGTCGGGCCGATGCGCGCCCAGCGCGTGAAGCGCCGCGCCGCCACTACTTGTTCGCGGTGTGACAGCAGCCACTCGCGAGCGGCGAAGCGGCTCTGCTGCTTCTTGTCCTCATTCGCCGCACGGGCGAGGTCGATCACGACCGCATCGGCCCCTGCCGACCCCGCCTGCGCAAGCGCATTCTCCTTGTCCGCCGGGACCAAAATCCACGAGCGCGTCATACATTAACCTCCGACCCGACCCGCCGGAGTTGGCGAATCATCAAGCTACAGTCTCGCCTGTTTTGGTTAGCATGGGGTAATCGATGTAACCTTCCGGCCCGGGAAGATACCAGCTCGCCGGAACATTCACATTGGGAGATAGCGGCAAGCCAAGACGAAAACGCTCGGGCAAATCGGGGTTGGAGATGAAATCGCGGCCCCAGCTGCTGGCATCGCTGCGCCCGGCTTCGATATCCGCCACCGCCTGTTCAGGGGTGAAATCGCTATTGAGTATTAGCTTGCCGGAATAAAGCTCGCGGATCAGCGGGCTCTGCTTTGGAACATCCGTGCGGCCAAAAGTGCCGTCCGGCCCGGGCTCGCGCAATTCGACGAATGCGAGTCCCAGTTCTTCGACAACGCGCGCTGCCGCACCGAAGATCGCTGCCGGATCGCTATCATCGCATCCCTGTGTCTCGCCGTTGGGCGACAGGCGTACGCCGACGCGGCCTGCTCCCCAGACGTCGATCAGGGCAGTGAGCACTTCGCGCAGGAAACGCGTGCGGTTCTCAGGCGAGCCGCCGTAATCGTCGTCGCGCATATTGGTGCTGTCACGCAGGAACTGGTCGACCAGATAACCATTCGCGCCGTGCAGTTGCACGCCGTCGAAACCGGCGATCTTCGCATTGACCGCGGCCCTGCGGTAATCTTCGATGACGCGAGCGATTTCGCTGCGCTCCAATGCGCGGGCAGGTTCGTAGTCCTTGCGGCCTTCGAATGTGTGGGCATGGCCCGGGGCGGTTGTGGCGCTGGCTGAAACGGGCGGTTTGCCGCCAAGGAAATCGGGATGGACGAGCCTCCCCATGTGCCACAACTGCAGCACGATTTTGCCGCCTTCATCATGCACTGCTTGGGTGACAGCCTTCCAGCCTTCAACTTGCTCATCGCTCCAGATGCCGGGCGCCGCGGGCCAACCTGAGCCCTCGACACTGATTCCGGTTGCTTCCGAAATGATCAGCCCGGCGCTTGCGCGCTGGCGGTAATAGGTCGTCATCATATCGTTAGGGACCGAGCCCGGCTGGGTCGAACGGCCGCGGGTGAGCGGGGCCATGATGACGCGGTTTTTCGTCTCGATTGCGCCTAACTGAAGTGGCTCGAACAGTTTTTCGTGCATGCCGGGCAGTCCTTTTTGGTGGTCTTGTTGTCTCCAAGAGCTAGGGGCGGAACATGGCGCGGACAACGATTCCAGTTGCAGAGAAAAACTTTCAGGCGAGTAGCTGGCATTTAGTCGCACTACTGGCGGGCAATGCCTTACTCGCGCTGGGGCCGTGGCTGGTGCGGTTGGCGGACACCGGCCCGGTCGCCGCCGGGTTCTGGCGTATGCTGCTGCCGCTACCGTTGATGGCAGTGCTGGCATGGCGCGAGAAAGGCAGCGCTCTGCCGGACAAGCGTTTGCTGTGGCTGGTGCTGGCGGCGGGAATGTTCTTCGCGCTCGATCTGGCCAGTTGGCATTTGGGCATTGAACGGACGCGGCTTGGAAATGCCACGCTGTTCGGCAATTCGGGCAGCATCATCCTGATGCTGTGGGGCCTGGTCGCGTTGCGCCGAGCGCCCTCGATGCGCGAAGGATTGGCAATTGCAGTGGCACTAGGCGGCTCAGCGATCCTGCTCGGGCGCAGTCTGGAGGTATCGACGACAACGCTGGCCGGAGACCTGCTGTGCCTGCTGGCAGGTCTGTTCTACGTCTTTTACCTTCTGCCTGCTCAGCGTGCGCGTGAATCGATGGGGCAGTGGACCGTGTTGTTCCTCGTCAGCCTTGCTGCCTCGCCAATCCTGCTGGGCATTGCGATGATCGCTGGCGAGCCAGTGTGGCCGGGCGAAGCTGGATTCGGACCGGTTATCGCACTCGCGATTTCGAGCCAAATCCTGGGGCAGGGACTGCTGGTCTATTCACTCAAACACTTCCCGCCCCTGATCATCGGCATGGCCTTGCTGACTCAGCCCGCGCTGGCAGCGTTGGTGGGGTGGATCGCCTTCGATGAAGTGCTCGCATTGCCCGACATGCTTGGTATGGCGATGGTGGCGGTCGCCCTGGTGCTGGCGCGCAGTGCAGAGCCGCGCACCAGACTGCCAGAGCCACCCGCGCCCGATGGCGGCTAATAGTCAGTTCGCCCCGCTGCCGATCTCGCGATTGAGGAAGGCCAGCAGCAGCGCCGCGCGCTTGGCATCTTCCTCGTGATCGGCACCCACCGAATGGCCGCCTTCGCGGTATTCGTGATAGTAGAAGGTCTGGCCATATGCCTCATGTTTGGCTGCAGCCTTGCGGGCATGGCCGGGATGCACGCGGTCGTCCAGCGTCGAAAGATAATAGAATGCGGCAGGCACATTCTGCCCCGGCTTCATGTTCTGATACGGCGACCATCCCTTCATGAACGCCCAGTCTGCAGCAACATCCGGATTTCCATATTCGCCCATCCATGACGCGCCTGCCAGTAGCTTGCTATAACGCCGCATGTCGATCAGCGGACTACCGCTGATGATCGCGCCATAGAGATCAGGCCTCTGGTTCGCGACCGCGCCCACCAATACGCCGCCGTTGGACCGGCCCGAAGCAGCCAAGCGGCCTTTCTCTGCGAGCCCATTAGCCACCAGATCCTCTGCTACGGCATGGAAATCGTCGAAGCTGTTCTGACGCTTTTCGCGCAACGCATCCTCATGCCAGCGGGGTCCATATTCGCCCCCGCCACGGATATTAGCGAGGACATAGGCATTGCCGCTTTCCAGCCAGAACAGGCTCAGCGGACCGCTGCGATAGGGTTCTGCAGAGAGATATTTGGGAGTCTGCGCCGCGCGGAAGCCGCCATAGGCATGGATCAGTGTGGGCAGCGGGCCGGTCGCACCCTTGGGACGAACGAGGTAGTAGGGAACCTTAGTCCCGTCCTTGCTGGTGGCAAATTTCTGCTCGACCACGAATTTCGAGGCATCGAATTGAGCCGGCACAGTCGCAACTACTTGCGGTTCGCTCTGCGCACCTACGGCATAAAGCGTGGGCGGGGTCAGCATACCTTCGACCGTGAAGAAGGCGGTGTTGTCATTGCCAGAGGTGGTGGCGAGGGTGAGCGTGCTGTTATCAGGCAGGGCGATCTCGCGTTGGGACCAGCCTGTCTTGCCCTGCGTGAGTTCGATCAGCTTACCCGAAACATCGTCGAGCAGTTTGACCCACAGCTTGCTCTCGGACGATGCGACCTGCTCGATCGCCTGTGTCGTGCCCGGCGCAAGAACGATGCGCGGATTGGCGTGCTTTCCGGCGGCCATATCAGCCATCGACCATGAAACCAGCGACCCCGGCGCGAAAGTGGTGCCGCGCGCAGAAAGCGGGCTGTTGAGTTTGGCGATCAACTGTCCGCCCAATACTACCTCGAAGCTGGCATCCTCGGGCAGAGGAATGTCAACGGTTTTGCCGTCTTCCGAGATCAGCTGGTATTTGTTGGTCCAGAATGTCGGGCTGCGGTTGATGAAGCGCCAGCGTGTTTCGCCATCGAGCCTTGAGAATCCGCTGACCGATACATCGGCCTGTTCGCCCGCGGCAATCTGCCGTGCAGCGGAGAATGGCGTGCCGCGTTCCCACAGTTTGACGAGGCGCGGGTATCCGGAATCGGTCATGCTGCCTTCGCCTTCGTCGGTGCCGACCATCAACGTGTCGGCATCGAACCATGCGACGTTCGACTTGGCTTGGGGCAAGGTGAAGCCGCCATTGACGAACTTGCCGGTGATCAGGTCGAATTCACGCACCACATCGGCATCAGTCCCGCCCGGGCTCAGCGAGATCAGGCAGCGTCTGTATTCAGGCGCAAGGCAGTCTGCGCCGTGCCAGACCCAGCTTTCGCCCTCTGCCTTGCCCAACGCATCGACATCGATAAGCGTGATCCATTGCGGCGCACCCGCGCGATAGCTCTCAAGGCGCGCCGCGCGCCACAATCCGCGCGAATTGCTGGTATCGCGCCACAGATTGACCACACGATCGCCATAGATGGCATCGGGCATGGCAATCTGGCGGTCATCGTCGAGGATTTGCTTCGCCCAGGCCCGCGCAACCGGGTATTCTGGAGCCGCGGTCAGCAGCGCTTCGGTTTGGGCGTTCCACTTCTCTACTTGTGCAATCGCCTTCTCGCCCTTGATCTCCTCAAGCCAGATATAGGGATCGTCGGCGTCTTTATCCTGTGCGGTGAGCGGGGTTGCCGCAAAGCAAAGCGCGGCCACAAGCGCCATTCGGGCAACCATTATTTTCTCTCCATTCAAATCTTGTCGGCGGGAAACCAGGTGGCACCTTGGCCGCTGCTAATTGGCAAAGTGTCGATTTCCTCAACTGTGTCCACGGTTAGGAAGGGACATTCGAGCGATGATTTGGCAAGGGACATCAATGAAGCATACTCGGCCCGCACGAGATCCTTCGCCTTTTCGCCGGCTTCCTCCGGACTCAATGCCATTACGAAACGTGTCGTGAAGAATCCCAGCTTCTCGCACGGTACTTCACCGGGAAAGTTGTGCCCTTCTACCAACACTTGAAAAACTGGCATCAAACCCTGCCTAGATCGCCCTTGCCGATCGTGCCGCTGGCCATCTCCAGCATCCGGTCGAGGCTTCGCTTGGCTTGCAGGCGCAGGCCTTCCTCGATTTCGATGCGCGGTTCGAGGTCGCGCAGGCAGGTATAGAGCTTCTCCAGCGTGTTGAGCGCCATATACGGACAGATATTGCAGTTGCAGTTGCCGTCTGCCCCGGGCGCGCCGATGAAGGTCTTTTCCGGGATCGCCAATTCCATCTGGTGCATGATGTGCGGCTCTGTCGCCACGATCAACGTGTCACCAGGGAAGGTCTTGGCGAATTGCAGAATGCCGCTGGTCGAGCCGACATAGTCGGCATGGTCGATGATCGCGGGCGGGCATTCGGGATGCGCCGCGATGGGCGCGTCAGGATATTGCGCCTTGAGCTTCAAGAGCTCGGTCTCGCTGAAAGCCTCGTGCACGATGCACACGCCCGGCCAAAGCAGCATCTCACGGTTGAACTTGCGGCTGAGATATCCGCCCAGATGGCGGTCGGGCCCGAAGATGATTTTCTGTTCGGGTGGGATCTGGCTAAGGATCGTTTCGGCGCTGGAAGAGGTGACGATGACGTCGCTGAGCGCCTTCACCTCGGTCGAACAGTTGATGTAGGTCAGCGCGATATGGTCGGGATGCGCTTCGCGAAAGGCCTTGAACTTTTCCGGAGGGCAGCTGTCTTCAAGGCTACACCCAGCATCCATATCGGGCAGGACGACGATCTTTTCAGGACTGAGGATCTTGGCAGTATCAGCCATGAATTTGACCCCGCAAAATGCAATCACATCGGCATCGGTTTCCGCCGCCATCTGGCTCAATTGAAGCGAATCCCCGACGAAATCGGCAAGGTCCTGGATTTGAGGCTTCTGGTAATAGTGGGCCAGAATCACCGCATTGCGCTCTTTGCGTAAGCGGTCGATCTCGGCGAGCAGATCGTTGCCGGCGGGCAGCTTGGTTTCAGCGGTCATTTCTCGTCCCGTATGAAGCGTTTGGCGGCACTTATAGTCACAACGGGCGTAATGGCGAGTGCGTTCCGGAACGATCAGGCAAGCTCTTCGCCTTCGAATGTGTTCCGCTACGGCACCCTTGATATTTCTGGTAAACGAATGGTTGACTCGCCATTCAAGCGCCATACTGTGCGTTTATTGGTGAGTGAGGTCGCGAAAGTCCGGTCGTCTGGCAATGCCGGCGGCGGAGTTCAATCTTCAGATCCAGCATTCTGAGCGGCTAGTAAAATAATTGCTGTCGCATTGGACGGGAATTTTCTTGGGAGCAGATCAATTGGCAAAGTACGAAAACTATTCACTACATCGGGCACACGATGTGGAATTGCGCGAGCTGGTGTTCCAGAGCCATGCCCTCTCCGTGGAGCATTCTGATTTCAACTCAGGCGCATCTGTTGATGATCCGCAGAATTTGAGTCTTGACCCATATGCTGGTGGCACGTTCCGTGACTTGCCGATCCTCGATCTTGAAGGCGTCATCGGACAGATTGATTCAGGTCGTGAAATACAAGCAGCTAATGGTGTGATCACCTACACTTTTCTCGATAATAGGCTGATCGGACTCTACAATAATCCGAATTACGGATTTGGTGCTGGAGTAGGTCTCGCACCATTTACTCAGGAGCAACGTGAAGAAGCCCGCGATTCAATTCAGTTGTGGGATGATCTTGTGCCACAAAGCTTCCAAGAAACCAATGGGTTAGGGGCGGATATCCAGTTCTCCAATTCGCAGGACCCCGCGCAGGCCTATGCGTATTATCCCACGACTCGTGGATGGCGATATGAGTCTGACGTCTTCATTGCTGATCCAAGCGTAAACTGGACCAACGCCTGGCTGGGTTTCGGCGGATATGGTGCCACGACGCTTGTGCATGAACTCGGCCATGCGTTAGGCCTCTCTCATCCAGGCGCATATAATTACGATCCTGACCTGGATTTAACCTATGCCAATTATGCTGAATATGCGCAGGACTCGGAGCAATACACGATCATGTCCTATTGGGGCATGGAGCAGACATCGCGGCAGGTATTTGCTGGCGGGATCGTCGACTTTGGGACTTTGTTCTACAACAATCCGCAAACGCCGCTCGTCCATGACATCCTGACCATCCAGGCCAAATATGGCGCCGATCCAACTACGCGGTCGGGCGACACGGTTTATGGTTGGAATTCGACCGCCGGTAACGAAGTCTATGATTTCGAACAGAATCCATTTCCTTACTTGTCAATCTACGATGCAGGCGGTGTCGATACTATCGACATGTCGGGCGCCGGAGCCGGAGTATTCATAAATCTCAATGACGGATCGTTCTCGTCGGGCGCGGCGGCAATTCCCGATGCCGTGACGGTCAATGCCAATCGCGCGGAACTTGACGAGATTGTTCCAGGCACATTGGGACAGGTATCTCAAGCAACGATGGATTATTACGCAAGCGTAGTTCCAACTGCTTATGCCAATATCATTGCTGGTGAAACCGGTGTTGCCGGCGTGCGGACAACCAGCCACGACAATCTGTCGATCGCCTATGGCACGATTATCGAGAATGCCATCGGCTCGGAATTTCGAGACTACCTGCTTGGCAATGATGTCGACAATGTCTTGACGGGCCTTGGCGGTGACGATGAGTTACGCGGGGGCGAAGGCAATGACACGCTGGTTGGCGGCCTAGGTGCCGACAGACTAACCGGCGGAAACGGTGCCGATCTGTTCGTTATCGACGATGCGGGATCGACCGATACTATTGTCGATTTCGAGAGCGGTTCGGACCAGATCGACCTGTCCGCCTTCGACTTCACTTTCGTCGGTGATGCAGCGTTCAGTAATTCGGCCGGCGAATTGCGATTCGAGAATGGACAGTTGCAGGGCGATTTGGACGGTGATGGCATTGCCGACCTGTTCGTCAATGTCGGCGGTGATCCGATCGTGACCACCGACCTGGTACTTTGATTGGGTGACTTGTAATGATGGCCTCCGTCACTGATGTGACGGGGGCTAATCATTGAGTGACTTAAAGCTCGATTCCCGGAGGCAGAAAGGCTTCCGGTGGGCGTTGTCCACCCGGCGATCCTGCAATGTGATTGGTCACCCAATCGCTTGCCACGCCCATCGAATCTAGCGCTTCGCCCAATACCAACGCGACGAGCGGAACCAGCAACGCCCACCACCACGCCGGATGAATTTTCCCGTTCACGCGGCGGTCCATCAGCATTCCTGCCAGCGGGAAGATGGACACCAAAAGGAACAGTTTGGGAAATGCGTGGGGCATGGTCAGCGTTGGCGGGATCAGGCGGGCGATGCCCGGCAGGCTGACTGTCACGATCGCGCCAAACATCAGCCGTTTGTGCCAGTCTGGCCGATCGCGCATCTTCAGCGCAGCGAAGGCCAGTCCACCGAAAGCTGCCAGATGACACAGATTGACGAGCAGAAACTCGCTCTGTGCAAAAATTGGCGGGCCTCCGCTTATTCGCAAAGTTTCAATTGTCAGCCAAGCGCCCAGCACCAGTATTGCTGGAACCCAGATGGCGCCCAACTGACCCAAGCGCATATGTAGCGCAATATTCCCGCTTGCTGCGAGCGTCACTTGCGTCACGTAGAGCCCGATGAATCCCATGAAGACCGCGGCGTGCAGATGGTAAACCAACGGCCGGTCAAAGCTGGAAAACCCGGCAATCAGGTGGAACGCGAAACCGCCCACAGTCAGGAATGCCAACAGCCATGTCGCGAACAGGAAGAAACGATGCTCGCTCCGAACGGTAGCAGATGCATCACTATGTGGTGGAACAGCACTCGTAGCCATGATCGCAAGCCCTTCCCCTGAAACCTGCGCGACCTTTATGCTTGGCGGCGGTCTATAGGTGAACTCGCTTTCGGTCAATTGCCGGCGGGCGCAGGCTCCTCGCCATCAAACCGGACATTTACCGTGACATTGCCATAGCCTGCCACCTGCAGCGGTATGGCGAGATTCTGTCGCACTGCTTCCTTGGCTGCCTGGCGTGCGAGCGACAGTACCTCGGGGTTCTTGGCGAATTCGGCTGCCTTGCGTTCAGCCTGCAGCGAGTTGTTGCGGGCGAGATCCGAACCGGCATCACGCGTGACATAGGTGCCTTCGGTAAAGGTCTTCTGCTGTCCTTCATCGAGATTGGGGCGCGAGATGCGCAGCGGTGGGACCACCACATTCAGCGTGTCGCTGGCATCGTCCCATTCAAAACGATCGCGGTCCATCTGGCTAAGGTCGAGGCGATATTCGACAGTGGCCGGGATGATCGCCGCCTGCCGGCTCTTGAGCAGATCCATGCCCATAATGCCGCGCGCATCCTCGCTTTCTGCCACCACTTCGAAGCGGCTGGAGAATACGGTAAGCGAGTTCTGCTTCTCGAACGCGAGCATGGCGCTGCCTACCGGATCCCCCTCTTCCTTGTAGATGAAGGCGCGCCAACCGAGCCAGGCAACCGCCGCCATCAGCAAGATCACAATCATCCACGGCATGGCCTGGACGCGGGCTAGTGAGCGCGTATCGCGCAATTCGGGTTGGAGCGGGGTCTCTAGGGATTTCAGTTCGTCTGCCATATATCCTCCGAACGAGTTACCAGCCCGCGTCGTTCCAGATCGATAAGATGTGCAGTGACCGACATTTTCGCGGCTCCGTGCAGCCTTTCGTCGAGGCCCTTGTACATCTTCGGCACGAAGTCCTCTGCGAGATGCGGACCTTCGCCGAGCAACCGCAGAATCTGATTCTCGCGCTGGCGGCGGTGGCCGATCATTCCGCGCACCATCTGCCGAGGCTTTTCGATCGCTTCGCCATGGGCCGGGTAATAGACCCGATCTTCGCGTGCATAGAGCTTGTCCAGGCTGACCATATATTCGCCCATATCGCCATCTGGCGGCACGACCACGCTTGTCGACCAGCCCATCACATGGTCGCCCGTGAACAGCGCGCCGCTTTCCTCCAGCGCGAAACACAAATGGTTCGAGACATGGCCGGGCGTGGCCACGGCGCGCAAGGTCCAACCCGGCCCGGTCATGGCCTCGCCATCTTCCATCACCCGGTCCGGTTCGTAGTCGCGGTCGAAGCTGGCGTCGGCACGTGGCCCGCTGTCATCGAGCACGAGCGGAGCGCAGCCGACAATTGGCGCACCGGTACGCTTGGCCAAGGGGCGCGCGCCAGGCGAGTGGTCGCGGTGTGTATGCGTACACATGATCGCGCAGACGTGTTCGCCATCAAGCGCCGCATCGAGCGCCAGCAAATGCTGTTCATCGGCCGGCCCGGGATCGATGACCGCGCAGCCATCACCCAACCCGACGATATAGGTCTGCGTGCCGGTGTAGGTATAGGGCGAAGGGTTGGGCGCCAGCACGCGCCGCACCAGCGGCTCGAGTTGCATGGCCTGTCCGGTGGGCCAGGGCTTGGGGGGTGGTCCTGCCATGCGCTTGCATATGGGGTGCAGATTGGCCCATGTCACGCAAAGCCATAGGGCAGGGAGATTGCATGTCAGACCGGATACTCGTTCTCGACGCCGGGACTACCTCGACACGGGCGATGGTGTTCGATGCTGCCGGCAGGCTGGAAGCGGTGTCACAGTCCGAACTGACCCAGCATTATCCCAAGCCGGGCTGGGTGGAGCATGACGCTGGCGAGATCTGGGACAAGACACTCGCCTGCCTGCGCCAAGTGGTGGGTGAGGGGGCTGCATCAATTGGCGCCATCGGTATCACCAACCAGCGCGAGACAGTGGTGGCGTGGGACCGCACGACGGGTGAACCGCTCGCCCGCGCCATCGTATGGCAGGACCGGCGCACCGCCGATTTCTGCGCCGAGCTAAGGACGGCTGGGCACGAAGCGGAGGTGCAACGTCGTACCGGCCTGCTACTTGATCCCTATTTCTCGGGCACCAAGATGCGCTGGCTGCTCGACAATGACGAAGCGGTGATGGCTGCAGCTCATGCCGGACAATTGGCTTTTGGCACGGTGGAAAGCTGGCTGGTGTTCAAGCTGTCAGGAGGGGCCCATCTGTCGGACGCCAGCAATGCCAGCCGCACGTTGCTGCTCGCGCTCGATGGCGATCAGTTCGATGCGCAACTGTGCGCGCTGTTCGGTGTGCCACCGGAGTGCCTGCCGCAGGTGGTCGATACACATGGCATGCTGGCTGAGACTTCGGACGAGTGGCTGGGCCATGCCATCCCCATATGCGGGCTTGTCGGTGACCAGCAATCGGCGACAATCGGGCAGGGCTGCCTGTCGGTCGGCGAAACCAAGGCGACCTATGGCACCGGCGCGTTCGTGCTGACAAACAAGGGCCAAGACATCCCGCGCTCGGACAATCGCCTGCTCGGCACAGTGCTGCACCAGTGCGGCAGAAAGCGGACTTACGCGCTCGAGGGTTCGGCATTCGTTGCGGGTAGTCTGGTCAAATATCTGCGCGACCAGTTGGGCCTGATCGGCAGCGCTGCGGAGACGGAGGAACTGGCAAGGTCCATCCCCGATAGCGGCGAAGTGGTGATTGTACCCGCACTCGCCGGGCTGGGCGCGCCGCATTGGCAGCCGGACGCGCGGGGAGTTATTTCAGGGCTCAGCTTCGCCAGCGGGCGGGCACAGATCGCACGCGCCGCGCTGGAAGCTATGGCCCATCAGACACATGATCTGGCTTCAGCCTTCGCCGCCGATGGTGCGCGCTGGTCGAACCTCAAGATCGATGGTGGGATGAGCGCGAACGACTGGATGGCGCAGGATCTCGCCAATATCCTCGACTTGTGGGTTGAGCGCCCCGATTTCGTCGAGACAACGGCGCTGGGAGCGGCGATCTGCGCCAGCGTGGGCATTGGGCTGCATGCTTCGCTTGAGGATGCCGCAGAGGCGATGCGCGGCGCAGCGCGAAGCTTCGAGCCAGCCATGGAAGAGGATGTGAGAAAGGCTCGCCTTGCGCGCTATGCTCGAGCGCTGTCGGCAGCCTGATCAACCGGCCCTGAACGCTTGCGCGATGCGGCCCTGCATTGCGCCGATCGGGTCGTTCGCCGCCTTGCCAGGACTGCGCTGTTCAGCAGCCAGCCGCGCAACACGGGCGTGAAGCCGTTCGGTATCACGGATTAGCGAGCGAGTTGCCGGTTCGAGCAACTCCATATTTGCCGGATCGGACAGTCGCTCTTCGCCCAAGGCTCCGTGACGGCGCAGCTGCGATTCGCTCAGCTCGCCCGAATAATAGGCCCGTTGATTGAGCAGCCATGCCAATACGTGCATCACCCGCGTGGTGGTGCGCAGACCTTCGATCGAAAGGGCGATCCGCACCGCATCGGGCGTTTCGCCGCGGCTTGCTTCGTCACGCATGTCGAATGCTGCCCGGGCCTCGTCAGCCAGCAGCAAGGCTTCGGCATAGAGGTCTTCGACGACCTGTTCGTGTAATGTGCGGCTCATATCCATAATTGAATTGGCAAATATGACTATCGTGCGCGCTGCGCCATCTTGCATTCGGGCCTGTCCCGCGGTGGCACGAGCGGAGGCTAAAGGTCGCTACTATCAGGCAATAATGTCCGGAATGAGATTGTCTTCAATCAGCGCAATTCGATCTTTCAGCTGCAGCTTGCGCTTTTTCAGACGGGCGATCTGAAGCTGGTCGACAAAGCCGCCCTTGTCGCCCGCCTCGGTCAATGCAGCAATCGCTACATCAAGGTCGCGATGCTCGCTCCTCAGTGTTTCCAGACGCTTGCGCAGTTCCTGCTCGTTCACCGTCGTCGTCCCCGAATCTCGCTTTGCCGCATGGCCTCTGTGAATCGGTTTGTAAATTCGCAAGACTATGGTTTGATACCTGTTACGCGGCCCGTGCCGCCCGGCACGATTCGCTTTCTGGGGTCGAACCCTCATGAAGGAGACAAACCGATGCAATCATCCCATGTCGAAGCACTCAAGGCCAAGCATGCGGGGCTCGAAGCTCGCCTCCACAATGAACAGCTACGGCCTTCGCCCGACATTGGCATGATCCAACAGCTCAAGAAGCAGAAGCTGAAGATCAAGGAAGAAATCGCCGCGACCTGACGGCGCAAAATAATGATGGCGGGGCGTAGGAATTTCAGCCGCCGCCCCGCTTTCGCACTCGCACATTTTTTGCCATAGCCGCTGGCATGACAGCAGCTGCATCCGCCCGCCAGATTCTCAAGCGCCTGCACGAGATCATGGCCGGGCGCACCCACGCGCAGCACAAGCTGGACCGGGTAGTCGAAACCATTGCCGAAAGCCTGTCGAGCGAAGTCTGCTCGATCTACCTGTTGCGCGAAGGTGCGCTGGAACTTTACGCCACGCAGGGCCTGAACCCTGCCGCAGTCCACGTTACCCGCATGGGCATTGGCGAAGGTCTCACTGGCACCATCGCCAAGAACATCGAGACGCTCAACCTCGCCGAAGCGAAGGCGCACCCTGACTTCCTCTATCGTCCTGAAACCGGGGAAGAGAAGTTCCATTCCTTTGCGGGCGTGCCGATTGTCTATCGCGAGCGTGCTGTGGGGGTGCTGTGCGTCCAGCATGTCGAGCCGCGGCGTTATGAAGATGTCGAGATCGAGGCTTTGCAGACCACCGCCATGGTGCTGTCAGAGCTGATCGCGCACAAGGAACTTGTTGACGATGAAGAGGCGATCGATCTTGAGGAAGCACATACAGAACCGGAGGTGATCGAAGGTCTGGTGCTGGTGAAGGGTCTTGCTGCAGGCCAGGCGGTGTTCCACCAGCCGCGCATCCAGATCGATCAGGTCATGGCCGAGGATATCGAGGCCGAGCGCCAGCGCGTCTATCGTGCCTTCGACAAGATGCGTGACCAGATCGATGCGATGGGGCGCGAGCCGGAATTCGGCAAGGGCGGCGAACATGTCGATATCCTCGAAACCTACAAGATGTTCGCTTACGATGAAGGCTGGAGCCGCCGGATCAATGAAGCGATCGACAGCGGGCTGACCGCCGAGGCGGCAATCGAGCGCGTCCAGCAGCGCACCCGCATGCGCATGCGCGAGATCGACGATCCGTTGCTGGCGGACCGGATGCACGATCTGGAGGATCTGTCGAACCGGCTGCTTCGGATCGTGTCCGGCCAGCTCGGTACGGCAGCCACACAGGGGCTGAGGCGCGATACCATCCTGATTGCGCGCAATCTCGGCCCTGCAGAACTGCTCGAATATGACCGCCGCCGCCTCAAGGGGGTCGTTCTGGAGGAAGGCTCTCTCACCGCGCATGTGGTGATCGTGGCGCGGGCGATGGGCATCCCGGTTCTGGGCCGTGTCGGACGCCTGCTGACTCGCGTTTCAGAAGGCGATGAAGTGCTGGTCGACGCCGACAAGGGCACAGTATCGCTGCGTCCATCGCAGCCAATGCTCGAAGCCTTCGACATGCGCTTTGCCAAGAGCCGCGAGCGGCAGGCAGCCTATGCCGAATTGCGCGATGTCGAGCCGTTTACGCGTGACGGCACGCGCATCACGGTAATGATGAACGCGGGCCTGCGCGACGATATGAGCGCGCTGCAGCTGACCGGCGCAGACGGCATTGGCTTGTTCCGTACAGAATTCCAGTTCCTCGTTTCGTCCACTCTGCCTCAGCGCGAACGGCAGATGCGGCTCTATCGCGATGTGCTCGATGCGGCAGATGGCAAGCCTGTCATCTTCCGCACAGTCGATATCGGCGGTGACAAGGCGGTTCCCTATCTCGACAATGCGATAGTCGAGCGCGAGGAAAACCCGGCGATGGGCTGGCGCGCATTGCGCTTGTCGCTCGAACGCGAAGGTCTGCTCAAGGCGCAGGCGCGTGCCTTGCTCGAAGCGGCATCGGGCCGCTCGCTGTCAGTGATGTTCCCGATGGTGTCCGAACCCTGGGAATTCGATGCGGCCAAGGCGGTGTTCGAAGACCAGCTCAAATTCCTGCGCGATCGGCGCAAGGTTCTTCCCGAGAGCATCGAATATGGCTGCATGCTCGAAGTGCCGGCACTGGCCGAAGTGCTCGATCTGCTGCTGCCACGGCTGTCGTTCATTTCCGTCGGCACTAACGATCTCACCCAGTTCCTCTTCGCGGCGGATCGGGCCAATCCCAAGCTGGCCGAGCGTTACGACTGGGTCAGTCCCGCGATCCTGCGATTCCTCGATCGTGTGCAAAAACGCATGGTTGGCAGCAATGTCCGCCTTGGCATCTGCGGCGAGATGGGCGGCAGGCGGCTCGAAGCGCTGGCACTGCTGGGGATGGGCTATACGCGGCTCTCGATCACACCGGCAGCGGTGGGGCCGATCAAGGAACTGGTCCGCAAGGTCTATCTGCCCGATCTTACCAAGCAAATGCAGCAATGGTTGATCCATCCACCTGCAGACATGCGCGCAGCGCTTTCCGACTGGGCAGCGAAGAACGATATCGAAGTCGACTGATTTCGTCGCGCATGGCGCGCATTTCGTCGGTTTGGCGGATGTGTGATACAACGCAACGGGTTGACACAGCACGTGCCGCCCCGCTCTAGCACTGGCCGGAGCGGGAACACCCGCGGGGTAACGCAAAGTCGGGAAACGCATGGAAGAAGACGTCAACGTCGAAGAGGCACCCGCGCAGTTCGAGCGCGTGGGTGACAGGCTGCGCGCAGCGCGCGAAGCCAAGGGGCTGTCGGTCGAGCAGGTTGCCGCCGAAACCCGCATTCCATTTCGCCATCTCGAAACGATAGAGGCAGGCAATTTCGCTGCCCTCCCTTCGCGTACCTACGCAATTGGCTTCAGCCGCACCTATGCCCGCACGCTGGGCCTCGACGAACGTGAAGTGATCGACCAGGTGCGCGCCGAACTGGCCGAAGGCGATCCCTATGTGGCCGACAAGCCGGCGCGGTTCGAACCCGGCGATCCCGCGCGCGTTCCCGGGCGCGGGCTGGCGTGGTTCGCACTGCTTGCAGCCGTGCTGCTGATCGGCGGTATATTCGCTTTCTATCGCAGCTATTTCTCGCCCGGGATGGGCCCGGCGCCTTTGCAGGAGCCCGTTACCGAAGTGGCCGCGACCAGTAAGGCTGGAACTGCCACTCCTGCACAGCCTGCGGCGCAACCTACGGGTGGACCGGTGGTTTTCACCAGCGTCGAAGAAGATGGCAGCTGGGTGCGGTTCTATGATGGCGAGGGCAACCGGCTTTATGAAGGCGTGCTGGCGAAGGGTCAGACCTTTACCGTACCCGCCGATGCCAAGGATCCGCAGATTCGCACCGGCAAGCCCTATGGCTTTGCGATCACGGTTGGCGGCAAGCCGGTGCCCAAACTGTCCGAAAAGGATGAAGTGCTTAGCGATGTTCCGGTAAGTGCCGCTGCGCTGCTGGCACGTCAGACACCGCCTGCAACGCCCGCTCCGGCTGCAACACCTGCTGCTTCAGCCCCCGCTGTTAACTGATCGCGGCGGAAAACCCGGCTTCATCCCCTCGACAGGATTGCGGGGCTAGGGCAATTTTCGGATCAAGACTTTCGGACGAGGAGTATTCCGCGATGATCGGACGCACTGCACGCGCCCTTGGACTGGGCGGGATCGCCATGGCACTGGTGGCCACTTCCATGCCTGTCGCTGCTCAGGACAATGACGAAACCCGGCTGCGCAAGCTGGAAAGCGAAGTGCGTGCCTTGCAGCGCAAGGTCTTCCCAGGCGGAGACGGGCGCTATTTCGAGCCGGAGATCACCGGTCAGCCGGCCACGCGTCCGGCCACGACCACTGTTGCTCCTTCGACCACTGCCGTGACCGATATTCTCACGCGACTAGATGCGCTCGAGAGCCAGCTTCAGCGGCTCACTTCGCAATATGAGGTCGGCAGCAATGCCATGCGCTTACTGGAAGAACGTGTTGAAGCGCTCGAAGGCGGTAAGGCCCCCGTTTCGACAACGCCTGCGCTTCCGACGAGCGGAACAGTACGTCCTGCGACTTCGGCGGTTACGCCCACCCCCGCAGCAAGCAAGCCAGCAGCAGGTCCTGATCCGGCGCGGCTGGCGGCAGTGCAGGCAATCGCCAAGCCGCAGACCGACGATCCGGGCGATGATGAATATTCCTATGGCTTCCGCCTGTGGGAAGCAGGCTTCTTCCCCGAAGCGCAGCAGCAATTGACGCTGTTCGTCGAGAAGCATCCTACCCATTCGCGCATCAGTTATGGCCGCAACCTGCTTGGCCGCGCCTATCTGGACGACAAGAAGCCCAATGACGCCGCACCCTGGTTCCTCAAGAACTACCAGACCGACAAGGGCGGAGCGCGTGCGGGTGACAGCCTGCTCTTCCTGGCGGAATCGATGATCGCGATGAAGGATACCAAGCGCGCCTGTATCGCGCTGGCTGAATTCGGCGAAACCTATCCCGCATTGGCAACGGGCCGGTTGAAGAACCAGTATGATGCCGATCGCGCCAAGGTGAAGTGCAGCTGAGATGCAAATCGCGCCGGAACTGATCGAGAGGTTCCGGGCAGATTTGCAATCCCTGTGGCCGTTCCTGAATGAGGACAAGACACGGCTGGGGCTGGCGGTATCGGGCGGGGGTGACAGTCTTGCGCTGCTGCTGCTGGCCCATGCCGCGCTGCCCGGACGGATTGAGGCTGCAACGGTCGATCACCAATTGCGTGCGGAAAGTGCCGAAGAAGCCGAACTCGTAGCCAGCTTCTGCCACGAACTGTCCGTATCGCACCGCACGATCACGGTGGAGGTCGAATCCGGCAATCTGCAGGATCGTGCCCGAGCGGCCCGCTATGAAGCGCTGGGTGCATGGTGCGATGAGCGCGATCTTTACGGGCTCGCCACGGCGCACCAGCTCGACGATCAGGCCGAAACCTTCATGATGCGGCTCAATCGCGGCAGCGGGCTGTCCGGTCTTGCTTCGATCCGCGCGCTGGGCTCGGTGCCGGGCACTCCGCTGCGGCTGGTGCGGCCCCTGCTGCGCTGGACGCGGGCCGAGCTGGCGGAACTGGTTCAAAGCGTCGGTTGGGATGCAGTGCGCGATCCCTCCAACGAAAACAGCGATTTCGACCGTATCCGCATGCGCAAGGCGCTGGCCCATGCCGACTGGCTCGATCGGCTGGGGCTCGAGCGCAGTGCGCGCCTGCTCGATGAAGCCGATTTGACGCTGCAATGGGTGATCGGCCGCGAATATAATGAATGCGTTACCCGTGACAGCGAAGAAGCGGTCTATGCCGCGCTGCGAACTGGCACATACGGGACGCTGATCCGGGCGGGGGTCATCCGCTCGATCTTTCGCGGATTCCGCATCGATATCGACCAGCGCGCTGCCGTGAACATGGTGGAGGACCTGATCAACGGCCAGAAGACCAATGTTGCCGGAATACAGGCGCGCCCCCATGACAGGATGGGCGAGCGACTGTGGATCTTCGCGCGCGAGAACCCGCGCCGCACGCGCTAGCCGATAATCGGGTCGCCCACGCCAATCCGTTGACCATTGGTGATGATCACCTTGTCGCCCTTCTGCGCGACTTCGAACAGCTTGGCGGCGAGATCATTGGGGATGCCGATACAGCCGTGGCTGGCATAGCCGTTCTCGACATCGGCCCCGCCGTGAATGGCGATCCCGTCCCACGTCAGCCGCAGAGTCCACGGCATGGGCGCATTGCCATATTTCTCCGACACATTGTGCCGTTCCTTGGTCAGGATCGGGAAGGTGCCGGTAGGGGTGGGGTGATCGTCAGTACCGAGCATCACGGCAGCCGCGCCGATCTCGTAACCGTCGCGGAAGACAGAGATGGTGCGCGCCTGCAAATCCACCGTGATGAGAACGGGTCCATCGGGCACGCCTTCATCGTCCCAATGCCATTCGCCATATTTGATCGGCCCTTCGATCGGCAGCGTACGCTTGATAGTGAAGGGGCGTTTGGCGTCAGCCTCGATCTTGGCGAGGATGGCGCCATAAGGCTGTTTCGCTTCGGCCTGCACCGATATTGCGCTGGCCGCATCGGCCTCGCCTTCGCCAAGGACTGAACCGCCAAAGGCAATGACGCCCAGCACGCCGGCCACCAGCAGGGTCGCCCCACCAATCCATTTGAGAATCGCACTCATGACAGCACTATGGGCTATCAGGGGTCAGATTTCCACGCGATGAAGCATGCGTCCCGTTGCGGAACGCTGTACGGACAGGGTTTTAACGTCCCAGCGCCGCCGCTTCGCGGGCAATTTTTTCGACTGCCGCTTCGTCGACCGGGCCGCGCGGGGAAACCCAGCTCCCGCCGACGCAAAGCACAGGATCGAAAGCGAGCCAGTCGGGCGCATTCTCCAGCGTTATGCCGCCGGTGGGGCAGAAACGGCATTGATAGAACGGTGCCGCAAGCGCCTTGAGCGCCGGGAGGCCGCCGGCCGCCATGGCGGGGAAGAACTTGAAATGCGTCAGACCCAGGTCGAGCCCGCGCATGATGTCGCCGGCATTGGCGATGCCGGGCAAGAAGGGGATGCCAGCGCCGATGGCGGCCTTGCCCAGCGGCTCGGTCAGCCCCGGCGAAACGATGAATTCGCTTCCCGCATCGATTGCTGCCTTGAGCTCCGCCTCATTGGTCACCGTGCCCGCACCGACAATCGCGCCTTCGACCTTGGTCATCTCGCGGATCGCGTCGAGCGCCACGGGTGTGCGCAGGGTGACTTCGAGCACGCGTAATCCGCCAGCGACCAGTGCCCGGGCCAGCGGCTGCGCGTGCTCCAGCTCGTCGACCACGATCACCGGAATGACCGGCGCGGTTTGCATGATTGTGGCGATCTGGCTCACTTGGCAGTTTTCCCGTGTTCGGAGGCAAAGGCGGCAGCGGCGCCGAACAGGCCCGGCTGCGGATGGACAATCAATTTCACCGGCAAATTCGCCATCATGGTCTCGAAGCGGCCCTTGGCGCGGAAGCGTTCGGCAAAGCCCGATTTGAGCAGCGTGTCGCGCAGGCGATAGCCAAGCCCGCCCGCGATCACGACACCCTTCGCACCCTGCGCCAGTGCCATGTCGCCCGCTACGCTGCCCAGCGACAGGCAGAAACGGTCGACCGCTGCAGCGGCAAGGCTGTCCTCACCCGACATGCCCTTGGTCCATAGCTCGATATCGTCGATCTCGGGAACCGCACGCCCCTCCATCGCGGCGAGCGTCTGGTAGATATCGGAAATGGCGGGACCTGCTACCACGCGCTCGACCGAGACGCGCGTATGGCGCTTGCGCAACCGCGCGAGGATGGCGTCTTCGATCGAGTCGAGCGGCGCAAAATCGACATGGCCGCCTTCGGTCGCAGAGACGCGATAGCTCCCGTCCGCCTCGCGATAGAGATGCGCCACGCCAAGCCCTGTGCCGGGGCCGAGAACGCTCAACCGCCCGGTTGCAGGTAGCGGGCCTTCCGGTCCGGTCAGGTGGAGAAACTGGTCCTCGCTCGCCCGCGCCACGGCATGTGCCACCGCCTCAAAATCGTTGACGATGGTGAACTGTTCGACACCCAGCTTTTCCTCGACCAGCGCGGGTCGGATGATCCAGGGGTTGTTGGTGAAGCGGATGACTTCGCCGCCCACCGGCCCGGCAATCGCCATCGACACGCGTGGAGGCAGCGTGCCGCCCTGCCGCTCGCGGAAATCCTCCCACGCGGTCTGGAAGCTTGCGTGATCCTGCGTGTGGAGCGTTTCGGGCTCGCTCAGGGTGATCGTGCCATCGTCCGCCACGCTGGCGATGGCGAAGCGGGCGTGTGTTCCGCCGATGTCGACGCTGACCAGATCCATTGTCACAGCCCCGCCATTGCCAGCATGGCCGATGCGCCGCGTTCTGCACTGTCGGCATTGGCGCGGAACATGGCGTAGAATTCGCGGCCCATGCCTTGCTGGGTCCCTGATGCGGATGCAGGTTCGCGCGCGTCGAGATCAGCATCGGTCGAAAGGGTGCCGGTCACGGCGCAGACACGAACCATGTCGCCATCGCGCAGGCGCGCCAGCGGGCCGCCGCCCAATGCTTCGGGCGTACAGTGGATCGCTGCCGGAACCTTGCCGCTTGCGCCGCTCATGCGTCCGTCAGTGACCAGCGCCACGCGATAGCCGCGATCCTGCAGCACGCCGAGCGCGGGTGTCAGCTTGTGCAGTTCGGGCATGCCATTGGCACGTGGCCCTTGGAACCGCACCACCACCACCACATCGCGATCGAGCTCGCCGCGCTTAAAGGCTTCGTTGACCGAATGCTGGTCTTCAAAAATCCGGCACGGAGCTTCGATGGTCCAGCGCTCGCGCTCGACTGCAGAGGATTTGAAGCAGGCGCGGCCCAGATTGCCCTCCACCAGTCGCATCCCGCCATCGGGCTGGAACGGATCGGAGGCCGGGCGGAGCATCTCACTATCGCCGCTGGGGCCGGGGTCGCGCCAGGTCAGCGCATCGCCGTCCATCCCCGGCTCTGTGGCATAGGCGGCGAAACCGCCATCCCACACGGTGAGAATGTCGGCATGTGCCAAGCCTTCGTCGAGCAGCGTGCCGATGACATATCCCATCCCGCCGGCATCCTGGAAATGGTTCACATCGCCTGCGCCATTGGGATAAACGCGCGCAACCAGCGGGACCGCGCTCGACAGCTCGGCAAGGTCGTTCCAGTCGAATCGGATACCTGCCGCGCGCGCCATCGCGGGGATATGGATCGCATGATTGGTAGAGCCGCCCGTCGCGAGCAGACCAACGGCGGCGTTGACGATGGCTTTCTCGTCGACCACGCGGGCCAGTGGACGGAAATCTCCGCCCTCCTTGCCGATCGCTGCCAGCCGGTGTGTGGCGGCGCGGGTCAGTTCGCTGCGCAGCTTGGCACCCGGCGGCACGAAAGCCGCACCAGGAACGTGGAGGCCCATCATCTCCATCATCATCTGGTTGGAATTGGCGGTGCCATAGAATGTGCAGGTACCGGGCGAGTGATAGCTGGCGCTTTCGCTGGCGAGCAGTTCCTCGCGGCCGACCTTGCCCTCTGCATATAGTTGGCGGACGCGCTGTTTTTCCTTGTTCGATATGCCGGTGCCCATCGGCCCGCTGGGGACGAATATCGCGGGTATCTGGCCAAAGCGCAGCGCGCCCATCAACAGGCCGGGCACGATCTTGTCGCAAATGCCGAGAAGCGCGACGCCGTCATACATTGCGTGGCTCAGCGCGATGACGGTGGAGAGCGCAATCGTGTCGCGGCTGAACAGCGACAGCTCCATGCCGTCCTGCCCCTGCGTCACGCCATCGCACATGGCGGGAGTGCCGCCCGCCACTTGCGCCGTGGCACCAACTTCACGTGCCCAGATCTTCATCCGCTCGGGATAACGATGATAGGGCTGATGCGCCGAGAGCATGTCGTTGTAGCTGGTGACGATGCCCAGATTCGGCCCACGCGCAGCCTTGATTGCCTGCTGGTCTTCCTCCGCCCCGGCGAAGGCGTGGGCGAGGTTGGAACAGGACAGCGAATAGCGATCGACCTGACGTTCGCCTTCGCGGTCCATCAGCTCGAGATAGGCGCTGCGGCTATCGCGCGAATTGGCGATAACCCGCTCGGTCACGCGGTGGATGATATCGTTGAGCGGCTTAGTCATCGTGCCATGTCACCCCGTCGCGTTCGGCCAGCGCGATTGCCGCGCTCGGGCCCCAGGTGCCTGCGGAATAGGTTTTGGGCCGCACTTCGTTGTCTGCCCACAGCGCGCGGATGTGGTCGATCCATTCCCACTGTGCTTCCACCTCGTCGCGGCGGACGAACAGTGTCTGGTCGCCTTCGATCAGGTCGAGCAACAGACGTTCATAGGCGATGCGGCGCACGACATCGGAAAAGGCATCGGGATTGGCGATATCGAGCGGCACGGGGCGCAGGCGCAGGCCTTCGCGGCCGAGCCCCGGAACCTTGGCCATCATCGTCAGCTGGATGTTTTCCTTGGGCTGGATTTCGATCAGCAGCCGGTTGGGCTGCGCCTTTGCCCCGCGACTTTCAAAGATTGAATGGGGCACGCTGCGGAACTGCACCACGATTTCGGTCACGCGTTCGGGCAGGCGTTTGCCGTGGCGCAGGTAGAAGGGAACGCCGCGCCAGCGCCAATTGTCGACATGCGCCTTGACGGCAACAAATGTCTCGGTGTCGCTTTCCTTGCCCAGTTCCTGATCATAGCCAGGCACGCTTTGTCCATCGACTGCGCCAGCGCGATATTGGCCGGTAACGACTTCATCGGCATTCACCGGACGCAGGGCGCGCAGCACCTTGACCTTCTCGTCGCGCACGGCGGTGGCATCGAAGCTGGTCGGCGGTTCCATAGCCACCAGCGCCAAAAGCTGCAGCATGTGGTTCTGCACCATATCCCGCAAAGCGCCGCTGTCGTCGTAATAGCCCACGCGCGATTCGAGTCCGACAGTTTCAGCCACGGTGATCTGGACGTGCTCGACATAGTTCGAGTTCCACACCGGCTCGAGCAGGATATTGGCGAAACGGAGTGCCAGCAGGTTCTGCACCGTCTCCTTGCCGAGATAGTGATCGATACGGAAAATGCGGCTTTCGGGGAAAGCGCTGGCGACCGCGTCATTGATCTCGCGGCTGCTATCGAGGTCGGTGCCGAGCGGTTTTTCCAGCCCGATGCGGACATTGCCCTTGGTCAGACCGGCGCGTTCAAGTCCGGCGATGGTCGGCTCGAACAGGCTGGGTGCTGTGGAAAGAAAGATCGCGAGACCTGCATAATCGCCCACTTCGCGAGCCAACTCGTCATAGCCTTCTGGCGTAGTGGCATCCACCGGGACATAGCTGATGCGGTTGAGGAAATCGGCCATCCCGCCGCGGCGGTTCTTGGGGAGATATTTTTCCAGCGCCTCGCGCGCGAACTGGCGAAATTCCTTGGTATCCATCGCCGAACGGGCCGTGCCGACAATCCGCAGGCCAGGGTCGAGCAAGCCATCTGCATGTAGCGCACACAGTGAAGGCAGAAGCATGCGCTGTGACAGGTCGCCCGTGGCGCCGAACAGCAGCAATCGGTCTGCGGTGAAATTCAGCTCTTGCATAGAGGGCTCATCGGCTGGTTTCCTCTCATCGATTGTGGACTACCAGCGGGCTGCGCCATGCGCCAGAGCGTCGCATTCCTATTCACCTGCGATGCCTATCGGCTGGTGACCACGATCCGCATCCCGCCAAAATCGCTTGGGCCGAAACTGGTAAGAAAGCTGACATCCGCAGCATCGCGCCCGACACCGATTTTTACTGTCTGGGCAGGATCGGCCATACCGGTCGCGTCGACAAGCTGCCATGTGCCGCCGCCATCGCTATCCGGATCATCGAGAAAGACTTCGGCAACAGCGTGGAAATCGGGCGGGTTTACCCCGGGCGCGTAACAGGCGACATAGCGCGCCGGGATGGCACTGGCGCGGGCAAGCGTGATCAGGACATGAGCGAAATCGCGGCAAATCCCTCTCCTCTCGACGAAGGTGTCGAGCGCGGTGGTCTGAGGAGTGGAATAGCCGGGGGTGTAGGCGAATTTTGCGGCGATCCAGTCGCGAATGGCTGCAATGCGCGCGCCGCCGCTGGTACCGGCAAACTCCTCTTCGGCGAAGGTCTGGAACCTGTCCGCGGGACAATTACGGCTGTCGAACAGATATTCGACAGCTTCGCCGGGCAAGTCATGCGGTTCGATGCGGCCAAGCGTTGCGACGTCTATTAGCTTGCGCTGGATTTCTACTTCGGCGGAATAGGTGACTTCGAACCGATCTTGGGCTCGAATCCAGATGCGCTCGCCGATACCGTCTTGGGCCTTTACGCGGGCGAAGTGATCTGATGCGCTTAGCCTGGTGTCGGCCGAGATGACGCGTTGTTCGGGAATAGCGGCGGCTTCGAATTGCAGCAGTAC
>CBFGON010000016.1:0-33600 GCA_965650395.1 uncultured Qipengyuania sp.
GCGGCCATGCCTTCCTTCTTGTCTTCGCTGGCGGTGA
Organism: uncultured Qipengyuania sp.; assembly: GCA_965650395.1. Taxonomy (GTDB): domain Bacteria; phylum Pseudomonadota; class Alphaproteobacteria; order Sphingomonadales; family Sphingomonadaceae; genus Qipengyuania. The sequence continues at coordinate 38 of CBFGON010000016.1, forward strand.
GGATCTGGAAGATGCGGCGTTCGATAATCAGCCCCTGATCGAGCGAGGTTTCGAAAGCGGCGTTGACCATTTCCTTGTTGGCGATGGCGGCCATGGGCGGCATGGCGGCGATCTGCGCAGCGGTCTTGAGTGCTTCGTCGAGCAGGCTGTCATGCGGCACCACGCGGGCAACGAGATTGCTGCGTTCGGCTTCCTCGGCGCCCATCATCCGGCCCGTCAGGCACATTTCCATCGCCTTGGACTTGCCGACTGCCTTGGTCAGCCTCTGCGATCCGCCCATGCCCGGCGCCACGCCCAGCTTGATTTCGGGCTGGCCGAATTTGGCGTTTTCCGATGCGATGATGAAATCGGCCATCATGGCGAGTTCGCACCCGCCGCCCAGCGCAAAGCCATTGACTGCTGCGATCCACGGCTTGCGGGTCTTCTTCACGATCTCGCTTGTCCAGGGCGAAAAGAAATCGTCGAGATAGAAATCGGCCGATGCCTTCTCGCTCATTTCCTTGATGTCCGCGCCCGCGGCAAAGGCCTTGTCGCCCGAGCCCGTCAGCACCGCGCACAGTTGGCTTGCGTCCGCCTGATAGGCGGCGAAGGCCAAGGTCAGTTCTTCCAGCACTGTGCTGTTCAGCGCATTGAGCGCCTGCGGGCGGTTGAGCGTGATCAGCGTGACCGCATCGCGGGTTTCGACGGTGATGGTTTCGTAAGCCAAGTTTCTCTCCAGATCAGTCATCGCGAGGACCCGCAGGTGACGCGGCGATCCATGGCGCTGTTCGATGGATTGCTTCGCTACGCTCGCAATGACGAAGGAAGCAATCCGGTGTGATTATTGCAAGGGTGCCCATTCCTCGCCTTCGGGCAGCGGGGCAAAGATGCTGTCGAGCAGTTCCTCGCTCACGCCTTCGGGCGTTGCCGGGTCCCATTTGGGATCATTGGTCTTGTCGACGATAACCGCGCGCACGCCTTCTGCAAAATCAGGGCGAGTCAGCACGCGGGAGGCGATTCGATACTCCATCACCATATTGTCGGCGAAATTGTCAAATTTTTGACTTTCGGCCAATTGCCTCAGGGCAACCTTGCAGGTTTGCGGGCTTTTGGTGTGCAAGGTGGCCAGTTCCTTGGCCGCCCATTCGCTGTCGTCACCTTCCAGGCTGGCGAGGATATCCTCATAGCGATCGGAGGCGAAATGCTTCTGGATCAGGTCGGCATTGCCTTCGATCCGGGCTGCTGGCGGGGTCACCGAAAGCTCGGACAGAATACCGGCAATGCGCCCCGGGTGTTCGGCAATACGTGTCTTGGCTTCATCGAGTTTCTCGGACGGAAGGTAATGCGTGGCGATGCCCGCCCACAGGCATTCCGCCCCGTCGAGCCGTGCGCCGGTCAGCGCGAGGAACTGGCCGAGCCGCCCGCCCAGCCGGGAAAGGTGCCAGCCGCCGCCGACATCGGGGAACAGGCCGATCCCCGTTTCGGGCATGGCGAAGCGCGTATGTTCGGTCGCCACGCGGAACTTTGCGGGCATGGCGATGCCCACGCCGCCGCCCATGGTGATGCCGTCCATGAACGCCACGATGGGCTTGGGGAAGGTCATCAACTGGTGGTTGAGCTGGTATTCGTCGTGGAAGAACTTGCGCCCCGTCACGCCGCCATCGTTGAGCGCGGAATGGCGCAGCAGGTTGATATCGCCCCCGGCGCAGAAGCCGCGGCCTTCGGAATGGTCGAGGATGACCGCTTTGACAGCCTTGTCATTCGCCCATTCTGCCAGTGCCGCGCTCATCGCGTGGCACATGTCGAGGGTCAGCGCGTGAAGCGCCTTGGGCCGGTTGAGCGAGATATGCCCCGCCGCGCCATCTATATGGATAAGGACTTCGTCAGTCATGCAGCTTTCCGATATTCGATCAGATCCCAGCGGTTTCCGAAGGGATCGGTGAAAACAGCCACCGTGCCGTAAGGCTCGCTGCGCGGCGACTCGGCAAAAAGCACGCCTGCCTCTGATAGCGCGGTGTGCGTTGCGGTAAAATCAGCGGTTTCGAGGAACAACCCCACGCGCCCGCCGAATTGCTGCCCCACGGCCGCGCATTGCGCGTCATTGGCCGCCTTGGCAAGCAGCAGGCGGCCGCCATCTGCACCGCCGACCACCACCCAGCGTTTGCCTTCGCCCATGTCGGTATCTTCGATCAGGGTGAAGCCCATCGGGCCGGTGAAGAAGGCAATTGCCGCATCGTAATCGGGAACGAGCAGCGTGAAGAGCGCAAGCCTCGTCGCTGTCACTGGCGCAGCAGGTCCCGGCCCACGATCATGCGCATGACCTGATTGGTGCCTTCGAGGATCGAATGCACGCGCAGGTCGCGCCAGAAGCGTTCGATGGGATATTCCTTGAGATAGCCATAGCCGCCGAACAGCTGCAGCGCGTCGTTGACGATCTTGCTGCCGCTGTCTGTCGCCAGCCGCTTGGCCATGGCGGAAAACTTGCTCTTGTCGGGCGCGCCATCGGTAACCTTGGCGGCGGCGAGATAGAGCAGCGCGCGCGCCGCCTCCAGATCGGTCGCCATATCGGCCAGCATGAACTGGGTGTTCTGGAAATCGGCGATGGGCGTGTCGAACTGCTTGCGGTCCTTGGTATAGGCCACCGCTTCATCGAGGCAGCGCTGCGCACCGCCCAATGAGCAGGCGCCGATATTGAGCCGCCCGCCGTCGAGCCCCATCATCGCGAAGCGGAAGCCTTCGCCTTCATCGCCGACGCGGTTGGCCACCGGCACGCGGGCATCCTCGAAAATGACCTGCGCGGTGGGCGATGCGTTCCAGCCGAGCTTCTTTTCCGGCTTGCCAAAGGAAACGCCGGGCGTGTCCTTGTCGATCACCAGGCAGGTGATGCCCTTGGTCTTGTGATCGCTGGTGCGGACCATCGTAACGTAAACGTCGTTGAAGCCGCCGCCGCTGATGAACTGCTTGGTGCCGTTGAGCACATAATGATCGCCATCCAGCCGCGCGCTGGTCTTCAGCCCCGCTGCATCGGAGCCGCTGCCCGGTTCGGTCAGTGCATAGCTGGCGATCTTTTCCATCGTCACGAGATCGGGGAGATACTTCGCCTTGACCTCGGCACTGCCGAACTGGTCGATCATCCAGGCGGCCATATTGTGGATCGAGACATAGGCGCTGGTGGCGGGGCAGCCATAGCTCATCGCTTCCATGATCAGCGCCGCTTCCAGTCGCCCGAGGCCGATGCCGCCACTTTCCTCACTGACATAGATTGCCCCGAAGCCCAGCTCTGCGCTGCGCTTGATCACGTCGCGCGGGAAGTGGGCCTTCTCGTCCCATTCGGCGGCGAAAGGGGTGATGTTGTCGGCGGTGAAGCGCTGCGCCATTTCCTGGATCGCGAGCTGCTCGTCGGTAAGCTGGAACTGTCCTGTCATGGGCCGAGCGATAGCCTTGTGAAAGGCGCTAGGGAAGGGTCAGTCTGCCTCGCCGCGCAGCATTGCTTCGGCCTCGATTTCGACCTTCCATTCCTTGCGGCAAAGCCACGCCACACCTGCCATTGTTGCGGCGGGCTGCGCAGCGCCGAACCAGCGGGCATGGACTTCGCCGACCGATTCCTGATCGGCGAAGTCGGTCAGCAGCATCCGCGTGCGCACCACATCGGCCGCGCTGCCGCCCAGTTCCTCGATCACCTGCACGATCAGCGCGCAGCAGCGCTCGGCCTGTGCGGCGGCATCGCCGGGCGTGGTCGCGCCGTCAGGCTCGACCGGACCGGTGCCAGCCACCACGATGCGATTGCCTTCACGCACCGCGCGGGCAAAGCCGAACTGCGCTTCGTAAGGCGATCCGGTGAAGGCGTGGCGGCGGTCGCTCACCCGCAGGTCACGTCGAGGATGGTCATGCTCTCGTCATAGCGCACGTTCACGCGGTCGCTGCGGTAATCCATCGTCCAGGCCGAATTTGGCGGACCCCAGCGCAAGCTGCGAGCACCGCTTTCCGCGAGAATGGCGGCGCCCATTTCGGCTGTCGCCTTATGGCCGACATGGCTCTGCACAGCCGCTGCATTGCATTCACCGCCAGTCTCGGCCGGAGGAACGGGAGAGGGGCCGGTCGGCGCGCAGGCCGCCAGCGGCACCGTGGCGGCGAGGGTCAGGAACAGTTTCATGGCATTCTCCTCAGGCAGCGCATTTCTTCATCGCAACCGGCGGCAGCGGCTCGCCGGGATCGACCGAAGTTGGGGTCAGCAGCGCACCATTGTCGCTCAGGGTAAACATGCGCGCCATCTGCCATTGTTCGCCTTCGCCCGCCATCGTCAGCGAGACGACAATCTTGTCCGCGCTGTCAATCTCCACCCGCGTCACATCGCCCTGCGATTCGTAGAAATCGACCTTGGCAGGCGCAATTTCCATGCGGGTGATCGATGTGACCACGCAATTGCCCTCGTCAGTATCCCATACTCCATGGAAAGCGGCGGGAATGGCATCGGCGATTTGCGGCCGGGCGGGTGCCTCGCTGGTGGCAGGGGCCGGGGAAGCGGGTGCTTCAGCAGTGGTTTCGGTCGGCGCGGGTTCCTCGTTCCCGCCAGAGCAGGCGGCCAGCGCCAGCGCAGTTGCGAAGGGAAGGGAGTATCGGGCGACGAAATTCATTCCTGGTCTCCATCAGCGGCGATGTGCAGCACCCGCTCGCGGAACAGCCGCGAATAGATGCGCGTATCGTTTCGCTCATACCAGCGCGGGGCGGGCATACCTTGTTCCCAGGCAATCGCTTCGGTGAGCGTGCCTTGCGCCGAAGGGACATCGGGCCGCAGCTTTGAAATCGGATCGGCAAATGCCTCGTCGGCGGAGACAATGTCCCAGCCTTTCGCCCGCAGCTCCGCCGCAAGATCGCCTATCCACAGCGCGGCAATATCGGTTTCATGCAGCAGCATGACCTGCGCCGGGGCGCGGCCCAGCACCTTTTGCGCAAGCGTGTGGTTGAACTCCGCCGCTTCGACATGGCTTTCGACATAAAGATCGCGCAGCGCATCCATGTCTATCACCTGCCCGGCCTTGACCGCATCCACGGCGGCACTTTCCAGCCACCAGTCGGAAGCGTCCACCGTGACATAGCCGTTCGAAAGACCGCGCGCATCGAGACCCGCACGCACAGCATCGCGCTTCACCTTGTCGCGCTGGCCTTCGTCGAGGAAGGGGAAGCGGAACCACGGGCGATAGCCTTCGCGTCCGTTCAGCCATGCCTCTGCCGCATCGATATCGGCGAGATAGGCCTCGGTATCGGTCTGGCTCAACCGCGGGTGGGTGTTCGAATGGTTGGCGATGACATGCCCCGCCGCGACATAGGCCGCAATGCGTGCGTCCGCGCCCGGACGTTTGGCAATTTGCCCCGGGTTGAGGAAGAAGGCGGCCTGCCCGACCTTCGCGCGGCTGAGGCCCGCGATGAGCCGCCGCGTGCGCTCGTCTTCGGACAGGAACGCACCCGGGCCGCGCGGGATATCGTCAAAGGTCAGTGCAATGCGCTTTTCCCTGACAGTCGGCGGCGGGGAGGGCGCGGTGGCACAGGCCGCCAGCATGAGCGCCAGCAGGCCCGCAATCCACCGCATCCCCATCATCAGCCGAAGGTCGGGATATGGAAGGCGTTCGACCCGTCGCCGCCGCCATCGGGCCAGCGTTGGGTGACGGTCTTGACCTTGGTCCAGAACTTGAGCCCTTCGGTGCCGTACTGGTTGGTGTCGCCAAAGGCGCTGCGCTTCCACCCGCCGAAGCTGTGATAGGCAACCGGCACCGGGATCGGCACATTGATGCCGACCATGCCGACATTGACCCGGCTGGCGAACTCGCGCGCGGCATGGCCGTTGCGGGTGAAGATGGCGACGCCATTGCCGTACTGATGCTCGCTCGGCAGGCGCACCGCTTCCTCGAAGTCCTTCGCGCGGACGATCTGCAACACCGGGCCGAAGATCTCTTCCTTGTAGCTCTCCATGTCAGTGGTCACGCGGTCGATCAGCGTCGGGCCGATAAAGAAGCCCTTTTCGTGACCCTGAAGCGAGAAGCCGCGGCCATCGATCACGATCTCGCCGCCTTCAACCTCCGCCGTGTCGATCCACTTCTCTACCCGCGCCTTGTGCTCGGGCGTGACGACAGGGCCGTAATGCGCGTCCTTGTCGTTCGATACACCAACCCGCAGCGCATTGATCGCCGGGATCAGCTTTTCGCGCAGCCGGTCGGCGGTATCCTCGCCCACCGGCACCACCACCGGCAGAGCCATGCAGCGTTCGCCTGCACTGCCGAAAGCTGCGCCCGCCAGATCGTTCACCACCTGGTCGAGATCGGCGTCGGGCATCACGATGCCATGGTTCTTCGCACCGCCCATCGCCTGGATGCGCTTTCCAGCGGCGACACCGCGGTTGTACACATAATGCGCGATGTCGCTGGAGCCGACGAAGCTGACTGCAGCAATGTCAGGATGGTCGAGGATGGCATCGACCATTTCCTTGTCGCCATGCACCACCTGCAGCAGACCTTCGGGCGCCCCGGCCTCGAGGAACAGTTCGGCCAGACGCACCGGCACGCTCGGGTCGCGTTCGCTGGGCTTGAGGATAAAGGCATTGCCCGCCGCAATCGCCATGCCGAACATCCACATCGGGATCATCGCGGGGAAGTTGAACGGAGTGATGCCCGCGCCAATGCCGAGCGGCGTGCGCGTGGAATAGACATCGATCCCCGGGCCAGCACCCAGCGTATATTCGCCCTTTAACACCTGCGGGATGCCGCAGGCATATTCGATCACTTCCAGCCCGCGCTGCACATCGCCATGCGCATCGTCCACCACCTTGCCATGTTCGCTGGCGAGCAGCTCGGCCAGTTCCTGCTTGTTGGCTTCTACCAGTTCCTTGAACGCAAACATGATCCGCGCGCGCTTCTGCGGATTGGTCGCCGCCCATTCGGGCTGGACCTTCTTCGCCGCATCGACCGCCTTCTGCAGCAGTGCGGCATCGCCCAGCGGAACCTCGGCCTGGATTTCGCCGGTCGACGGGTTCCACACCTTGTGCGTGCGGCCAGTTCCCGCACCCGCACCGCCGGCGATGAAGTGATCGATGATACGCATTGAATTCTCCTCTGCGCGTCCCCCTAGCGAAGCAGCGCGGCAAGGGAAAGCGCCAGCAGGAAGCTACGGACAGGCCGCGCAGTTGTGGCGCCGAGCCCGGGTGGCGGCAGATGATAAATATGTGAGAATGATTATCATTAGCATTGATTATGATGCTGCGATGGGGCAGTTGTCATGCCGATAGCAATCGCAGCGAGTCTCCTGAACGATGTACCGATTTCTCGACCGACCCGTCACTGCCCTGGCCGACCGTGAGGTGCTGGTACTGCGCGCCTTGCGCGACTGGACGCTGGCGCTGCACCGTGGCCGCTGCCCGGTCGACGCTGTGACCCTGCGCTTCCTCTCGCACCGCTGCGTCGGCGGGATCGAGCCGTTCCACGACGTCATGACGCTGCTCGGCAAATTCGGACGCCAGCGCTTCGAAATGGCCTGCCCCTGCAGCCCGCGCGTGACCGAAAGCGAAGCCATGCTGATGGCGCTGTTCATCCCTTCCGGCGGAGCATCGGCGGATAGCCGCTGCCAGCTCGCCGTGCTCGCCTGCCCGCGCCAGCACGGCAGGATCGCCGAAGGCCTGTCCTCGTTCCGCTCGGCGCTCACCCTCGCAGGCTTCGCCTGAGGCACAGATTCACGGCTTGACCGCACTGCCACACACCGGCAGAGGCGGCGCACAGGCGGGTATGATGTAATGGTAGCCTGTCAGCTTCCCATGCTGAACGCGCGGGTTCGATTCCCGCTACCCGCTCCAGTCTCTCCTTCCATATCTTGCCCTCGATAAGGGGCTAGCGCCAATGAACTGGCGGGATGCAGCGCGATCTCGCATCCTTCGGCTAATGGATCGATCCGCGCGTATCGGACCTGAGCTGGGCTGGTTTGAGGCCAATATGCCAGTTGTGTAGGAGCCATTGCTAGCGGCGGTGCAACTCCACGTCATTTGTCATATAAATGGATTGATGCTTGCAGGGCAGGCGGCTGATCTCGCTCGCGGATCGCCGAGTTAATCACCAGCGAATGAAACCCGCCCACCAGCGAATGGCGTGATCAAGGTTGTCCGCACGGTCGAAAATCATCCAGGGATTTGCATCATCGACAAAACTCAATATGTCTGACTATATTAGATTCGGCAGGGATGGTGAGAGGAGTCGCCTAGATGGACAGGATGCGTTTCAGGCTGAAGTCAGGTGCGGCGGCATTTGCTTTGGCGCTGACTTTGATGGCAGGGCCGTTATCGGCCGATACTGGCGGTCAGCCGACTGCTGCCACTCTGGATGCTGGTGCTGATGGCGCGGTCTATCACAAGGAGATCTTCACGCAGTTTGCCGAACATCTGGGCAATGGCATCTATGGTGGGCTCTGGGTGGGCGAGGACAGCGCTATTCCCAACACCAACGGATTTCGCAATGATGTGGTGGCGGCATTGCGCGAACTTTCGGTACCCGTAATCCGCTGGCCGGGCGGCTGCTTTGCCGATGAATACCACTGGCGCGAAGGGGTTGGCCCGCGTCAGGATCGGCCAGTCAAGATCAACACCCATTGGGGCGGCGTGACCGAACCCAATACCGTGGGCACGCATGAGTTCTTTGAACTGCTGCGACAAGTCGATGCGGAAGCCTATGTCGCCGGTAATGTCGGCGCAGGTACGCCGCGGGAAATGGCCGAATGGGTCGAATATATGACCTCGCCTGCAGGAAGTCTGGCCGAGGAGCGGGAAAAGAACGGTCATGCAGAACCGTGGAAGGTGGCATATTTCGGGGTCGGGAACGAACTGTGGGGCTGTGGGGGCAATATGCGCCCAGAATATGCCGCCGACCTCACCCGTCAGTTTGCGACTTTCGTCAAGGCACCGGCAGGCACGAGGATCATGAAGATCGCGGCGGGAGCCAATGTCGACGATTATCGCTGGACCGAAACCATTATGCGTGAAGCCGGGCCGTTGCTCGATGGCCTGTCGCTCCATTATTACACGCTCCCGGGCGGTGGCTGGCCGCCGCGCGCCCCGGCCGTTGGGTTCGACGAAACGGCGTGGGCCGACACATTGCAGCAAGCCTGGCGGATGGATGAGCTCATTACTCGCCACAGCGCTGTGATGGACAAATTCGACCCGCAGAAACGTGTGTTCCTGGCAGTGGATGAATGGGGTGCGTGGTATGCACAGGACCCGGGTACGCATCCGGGCTTCCTGCGCCAGCAGAACACGCTGCGCGACGGGCTGATTGCCGCGATCAACCTCAACATCTTTGCCAAGCACGCTGAACGTGTCAGGATGACTGCTATCGCGCAGATGGTGAATGTGCTGCAGGCCATGATCCTGACCAAGGACGGCGACATGGTCCTGACGCCGACCTATCACGTCTTCCACATGTACAAACCGTGGCAGGATGCCACTGTGCTGCCGCTCCAAATCGACACGCCGAACTATCGCCGTGGAGCTTTCGCACTGCCTGCTGTCAGCGGTTCGGCGGTGAAAGATAAGGAGGGGGCAATTCACATCGGCCTGGCCAATGCCGATCCGCGCGAAGCAAATACGGTGACGGTAAAGTTGGGTGGCGCCAAGCCGAACACAATCTCGGGCCGAGTGCTGACCGCAAGCGCGATTGATGCGCGCAATGATTTCGGCAAGGCACCCATGGTCAGTCCCGTGCGCTTCGACGGGGCAAAGCTGCGCGGCGATACGCTGACGGTGGAGCTCCCTGCGAAGTCGGTCGTCGTGCTGGAACTAAAATGATCAGGGGACTTGTCGTACTGGCCGCTGCTGCCGTGCTCACGGCTGTTGCCAGTACCGCCAGCGCGAATGAGGCTGAATCCCCGGCGGCGCTGAACCCGCAGCTGTCCGGGGACATTGCGCACGTCCACGATCCGGTGATTATCCGTGAGGGTGGGCGCTATTACGTATTCTCTACCGGTGGCCACTACGTCGCGGTCCGATCGTCGACCGATATGGTGAACTGGAAATCGGAAGCGCCGCTTCTCGATGTCTTGCCTGAATGGGTGGCTAAGGCCGTGCCTGGTGCGGAGGACATCTGGGCGCCCGACATCTCCTATGTAAACGGCGAATTTCGGCTGTATTACTCGGTCAGCACTTTCGGTTCAAACCGCTCTGCCATCGGTCTTGTCACCAGCCCGACGCTGGATCGCACTGCGAAGAACTACGGCTGGACCGATCGCGGGCTGGTCGTCCAGTCCATGCCTGAGGACGATTTCAACGCCATCGACGCCAATTTCGTCGTCGATGCCGAAGGCGGTCACTGGCTGTCGCTGGGCAGCTTCTGGAGCGGGATAAAGCTCTTCGCCCTCGACCCTGAAACCGGCAAGCCGCGCCCGGGAAGCAAGCCGCTATCGATAGCCAGCAGACTCGCGCCCCAAGGCGCGCCTGCGCCTGTCGAGGCACCTTTCATCTTCCGCCACGGCGGCTCGTACTGGCTGCTCGTTTCCTATGACTATTGCTGCAAGGGCAAGAACAGCACCTACTACACCGTCGTCGGCCGTTCGAGGGAAATTTCCGGGCCCTATCTGGGGCGTGACGGCAGCGCACTGATGGAGGGAGGGGGGACGATCCTGCTGCGTGCGGACCTGCAGGAAAAGGAACGCTTTCGCGGTCCGGGCCATACCGGTGTGATGACCGACGCGGACGGCGTCACTTACGTCGTCTACCATGCTTATGACGGGGAAAAGAACGGTGTGCCGACGCTACGCATTGCGCCGCTTCACTGGGGTGAGGACGGCTGGCCCCAGGCCATCACGCATTAGCATTCCGCCGAACAAGGATTGAGGGACAAACGCCATGAGTTTTTCTTTGAGCCGTCGCACCTTTGCCGCCGGACTTGCAACCATGCCGCTGGCCGCTCGAGCTGCTGCAGCCGGATTGGGGCAGCCGTCTGGAGCAGTCACCGGACCGTCCGGCACGCACGCGATGAACCCGCTGGTAAAGAACCGGGCCGATGCGCAAGTATTCCTGCACCGTGATGGACATTACTACCTCACCGGGTCGGTGCCTGAATATGACCGGATCGTGCTACGCCGGTCGCGCACCATCGCCGGTCTGGCCGATGCGGAAGAGCGCATCCTGTGGCGGCACGAGCAAGCTGGGCCGATGTCCGGTTTCATCTGGGCACCTGAAGTGCATGAGATCGATGGCCGCTGGTACGCCTATTTCGCGGCCGGGCCGAGCGGGGGCGGGGAGGATGTGTTCCGTATCCGCACCTATGTCCTGCAATGCGATGGTGCTGATCCGATGCGCGGCAAATGGTCTGTGCTGGGGCAGTTCCAGGCCCCCTGGGACAGCTTCAACCTCGATTCGACTATCTTCGTCCACCGCGGGACGCGCTATTTCTCCTGGGCGCAGCGCGAACCGGGGATCGAGACCAATTCCAACCTCTATATCGCCCCGCTGGCCACGCCGCTGACTCTCGCCGGGCCAGCAACCAGACTGACCGTTCCGACGCTCGATTGGGAAATCCGCGGTTTCAAAGTCAATGAAGCGCCTGCGGTGATCGAATCCGGCGGGCGGCTGTTCATGACCTTTTCCGCCAGCGCCACAGACGACCGCTATTGCCTTGGCCTCCTCAGCGTCGAAGCTGATGGCGATCTCATGGACGCGAACGCGTGGACGAAGTGGGGTTTCCCGGTCTTCGAGACCTGCGAGGCTACATCTGTATATGGGCCGGGGCACAATAGCTTCACCACCGACGAACGCGGGCGGCCGCTGCTGGTCTATCACGGCCGCGATTATAAGGAGATCGAGGGCGATCCACTGTTCAACCCCGACCGCCATACGCGCGTCCAGCGGCTCTATTTCGAGCCCGATGGCACGCCCGATTTCGGTGTTCCGGTGGGCAATGGTGCGTTACCCGAACGACTGCGCCCCGCTGGTCGGCCGAATGTATGGCTGGGCCACGATGCGCATTTACCGTTGGTCGGCAATTTGCCAGTGGCACAGTCGCAATATCGCTCTGTGGAGCAGGCAGACGGCACTGTGCTGCTTTCGCCAATCCTGCTGCGCGACTTCGCACTATCTGTCAGCAGCGAGGGAACGGTAACGCTGGCACCCGTTGGCGATGGAGTTGGTGGAGCGCGGCCAAGCCGCTTTGTCAGGCGTGAAAGGGGAACGGACTCAGTGACATTCGAACTTGCAGCGCTTCCCGGGCAGGCGCTCGCTTTGGACGGCGCTTTGCTGGGAATAGCGCCCGTTGCTTCCGCTGCTGCCGTTTGGTCCATCGACTAAGCCATTCGAAGACTTCGGCTGCGCGATTTTCCGGTTGGGGCGACGGCACGAATCAATGTCTGACAACTTGTGCGATGCGCTGCCAGGTCATAGCTTTTTGAGCGCCATCGCACGAGATCATCCACCAACTCCATCTAACGCGTTGTGTCGGTTTTTCCCGGCATCACGGTGAGAAACGGCGCAATTTCCGACCACCAACGCTAGATTAATAAATCTGACAAATAATGATTGCGCGGTCCGGAAAGCTGGCTTACATAACCCTGACAAATTGGCGGACATATTCATTGTCAAGCCATGGGAGCATTGACGCCTGCGGGGATTCGCGCGGGTTGCCTGGAGGGGAAATATGAAACTCAAGACGGTCTTTTGCCTTTCGGTGTCGGGCATAATCGGGTTTGCCGGGCTGGTTCCCATGGCCGCCCAGGCGCAGGACACGGCTGCAACGCAGGACGAGGCGGAAGCGGCGCCAGAAGAACAGGTCGCCGAAGAGGCCGGAGCGGACGATAGTGTAATTATCGTTTCGGGTTACCGTCGCAGTCTGGAGAGCGCGCAGGAGATCAAGCGAAGCTCCGACGCGATTGTCGATGCCGTTGTTGCGGAAGATATCGGCAAACTGCCCGACACATTCGCATCTTCGGCCCTCCAGCGCGTATCGGGCGTTACCGTAACTCGTGGCGGGGGCGAATCTGCAGGGGTTACGGTGCGCGGCCTGCCCGACCTCACGACAACCTATAATGGCCGGCAGATATTCACTGCCGAAGGGCGCTACGTCCAGATCCAGGACTTCCCCGCAGGTACTGTTGCCGCGCTGGAAGTGTACAAGACCACGCTCGCCGACCAGATCGAAGGCGGCATTGCTGGATCGATCAACGTGCGCGGGCGCAAACCTTTTGACTTCAACGGGTTCGAACTTTCGGGCTCTGCGAACATGGTGCTTTCGGAACAGTCGCAAAACTATGCGCCTAACGGCAACCTGCTGATCAGCAATCGCTGGGACACCGGCATTGGCGAAATGGGCCTGCTGCTCAACGCTTCCTATGTCGGGATTGATTTTCTCGATTCCACGCGTGAGCAGGCATTGGTTATCGCAACGACCAATTCGGACAACGCTCCCGGCAACGAAGGCCTTCGTTATCCTGACGCGCAAGGCAATTTCCTCGGCTATGGTGATCGCTTCCGTCCATCGGTCAACGCGGCATTCCAGTGGAAGCCGACGCCCGATCTCGAGATTTATATCGATGGGCTGTATCAGGGCTTCCGGTCGAAGGATTATAACCGCTGGATGTTCATTCCGATCTTTGGCGGGATGAGCCTGACCGATATCACCACGATCCCAGGTACGAACCAGATAGAATCGATGACCGTGACCAATGCCGTACGCCCGGATGGTTTCACCGGTTCTTTCAACGGCAAGACTGACACGTACCAGTTCGGCGGTGGGATGAAGTGGGAGCGTGATCGCCTGACTGTTTCGGCTGATCTTGCCTATACCGACAGCCAGTGGACCGCCGATCTGGTAAACGTCGATTATGCCTTCGCTGACTCACCGGTTCGCGAAGTCGTGTTCGAGGCAGAAGAGGATGGCGGGCCGACGCAGTATTTCGTAGATTACGATCTCACCGATCCTGCCAACTTCATCAGCCGCGGCCTGTACCAAGAGCACCTGGAAGTGACGGGCAAGGACTGGCAGGCCCGTGGCGACATCAGTTATGAGCTTGGCGAAGGATTTTTGCAGCGGCTGCAGGCAGGTGTGCGGTTCGGCAATCGTGATGCGGGTCGCGATTTCGGCAACCACTACATCAACAACGAAGGCGCACGCATTCCGATGGCGGATCTGCCGGGTGCAGTCATCACCACCAGCCTGCCGGGCTTCGCCTACAACAATGTGCAGCCGAATGATTTCTACGCTGCCATCACCCGGGACAGCATTCGCGACAACCTTCCCGCGCTGCGCGCCTTTTTCGGTGCACCCGAAGGCCTTCCGGCAAACAATCCCACCGATACCTTCCGCGCCAATGAAAAGTCCTATGCCGGCTATGTGCAGGCGAAATACGGTTTCGACATGGGCGATATCGTGGTCGATGGCGTAGTCGGTCTGCGTGCGGTGAAGACCGAAACCACGATCAGCGGTTTCTCGCGGATCGACGAAGGGGGCGGGGTGATAACCTTCCCCGAGGTTACGGCGAAGAGCGATTATACCGACTATCTGCCCAATGCCAGCGCCCGGATCGGACTGACCAACGAGCTGCAAATGCGGCTGTCCTATACCCAGACGCGGACCCGGCCGAGCTTCTTCGACATGCGTCCGAACACGACGCTGGGACAACCGGTAATTCTTGCGCCGGGTGATCCCTGTCTGGTCGATGCGACCACGCCTGACTGTGTGGAGCGTCTGCGCCGTGGAGGATCGGCGGGTAACCCCGATCTGAAGCCGCTGACCGCGGACAATTTCGACGCCAGTCTCGAATATTACTTCTCGCGGACGGGTTCGTTGACGGCAGCAATTTTCCGGCATGATGCCGAAGGCTTCCTAGCAAACTTTGATGATCGCTCGCAGCCGGGCCTGCGTATTTCGCGACCGATTAACCTCGGTAAAACGCGGTTGCAGGGCGCGGAAGTCAGCTTCACCAGCTTCCTCGACTTCGACAGCCTGCCGGAATGGGCCAAGGGCTTCGGCATCCAGGCCAACGCCACCTATATCGATGCCGAGGGTGAGCTTCAGCCGGCCATTGCCGCGAGTTATGACGATCCCATGCAGGCCTTCCCGGGCGTTTCGAAATGGGCGTACAACATTATCGGGATCTATGAGAAGCCGCAATTCTCGGCCCGCCTGGCCTATAACTACCGCTCGAAGTTCGTGAACTACTACAGCTACGAACCGCTCGACCCGATTGCCCATCCGGTTACCGAAAAGGGCCGTGGCCAGCTAGATGGTTCGCTGTCTATCACGCCGACGGAAAACTTCACGATCGCGTTCGATGTGATCAACATTCTGGGCAATCCTCTGCAGCGCTATCGCCAGTTCGATACCGGCGATTCGTACACGCGGCAGGTGATCTACCTCGAGCGTTCGTATTCGCTCGGCGTTCGCTTCCGCTTCTGATCCCGGGGCTGCAGCAATGAACCGCGCGTTCCTGTCCTTCAGCCTCCCCCTCGCTGCCGTCGCCTCCTCCCTGGCGACGGCAGCAACCCCCGATGCCATGGCGGAGCGACTGCGCAATGATCCTCGGGTCGAAGCGCATATGCCCTATGGCCAGCGTATCCCGCCGCATGTCCGCCATGATGATCGGGTGCAATTCGGCAAGGCGTTGCGCTTCAATCTTTCCGGCAGCCGGGAATTCGGCAGCGTCGGCATGGTCTCGCCGCTGCTGAAACCGGTCAAGCGGGGTGACCGTATCGTGATCGCCTTTTGGGCGAGGGCCGAAAAGACCGAAAATGGTGCGCCGGGCCGGATCGGGCGTGTGCAGCTTGAGGCAACTCCCAAGATCCGAACAATCTTCGAGCAGTCATTCGACGTGACCGGCGAATGGAAGCTCTACCAGCTTTCCGGCACCGCAGATGCCGATTACGAACCGCGTGCACTGAACGCGGCTTTGCATCTCGATGTGGCGAAGCAAGTGCTCGATATCGGGCCGGTGTTCGTCTTCGATTACGGACAGACCGCAGCGGCAGACTGACGCCGTGGCCGCTTGTGCGGGGGCACCACCAAGGAGAGGCCGATGCGGCGGAAACTACCCGGCAGCGCCATAACGGCGGCGCTGTTGCTGGTTTGCAGCGCCGGAATGGCGCGCGCGCAGGACGTGCCACCCGGCGCGCCCGAGACTCCCTATGTCGATCCGGCCAAAGCTTTCCTCTTCGCCCATATGAAAACCGGCAGTTACGGCGTGCTCTACTATTCGGTCAGCATCGACGGCTTGCACTGGACGGCGCTGAACGGGGGCGAACCGGTTTCGGCGGATTACCACGGCCATGCCTCGATCGCGAAAGGGCCGGACGAACGCTACTATCTGGTCGGCAACACGAGCGACGATGATCCCTTGATCCGCTTCTGGGTGAGCAGCGATCTTGTCGACTGGGAACCCTACGGCACCTACCGGCCCGATCTTTCGAATATCCCCGAACACCCGCACACGCTCCAGCGGATCGGTGCGCCCAAGCTGTTTTTCGACAAGGCTTCGGGCCAGTTCCTGCTGACCTGGCACACGCCCAATCGGGACGGATCGGCCGCCGACCCAGAACGCTATTGGACAAGCCAGCGCACGCTCTATGTGCTTTCGCGCGACCTCAAGACCTTTCGCGATCCGCCGCGGCGCTTGTTTGACTGGGACATGGCGACGATCGACACGATCGTGCAGCCCAATGATGCGGCGCCGGGCTATTGCGCAATCATCAAGGACGAGCGTTACCCGTCGTACGACTGGCCGACCGGCAAGACCGTCCGGATAAGCTGCGGCCCGGGATTGACCGGCCCGTTCCCGCCACCCGGCCCGCCGCTCAGCCCCAATTTCCGCGAGGCGCCCACCATTATCCGATCGCCCGACGACGAGGCTTGGTTCCTCTATTACGAGCAATATGCCGGGACCAGCTATGGCCTGACCAAAGGAAAGACGCTGCAGGGACCTTGGTATCAGGTGTCAGGCAACAGCGGCGTGCCCGAATGGAACCGTTTTGAAATGGTGCCCGGTGCGCGTCACGGTTCGATGATTCCGATTGCACGAGGTGAGTATGACGCGCTGATCGCGGCATTCGGTGCCGATGCACTGTCGACAACAGTGGCAGGCGTGAACCCCGCGCAACTGACCAATCCACTGCTTCCATCCGGCCCAGATCCGCATGTAACTCGCGACGCCGACACCTATTACTACATGCACACGCGCGGGGACGGCATCGAACTGTGGAAGACCCGCGACCTTGCCGCACTTGCCACGGCAGAGCATCGCGTGGTCTGGCGGCCGCGCCCCGGCACGGCCAACGGCCGCTCGATCTGGGCGCCCGAACTCCACCGCATCGATGGCAAATGGTATATCTATTACACCGCCGCCCATAGCGACCATGACGATGACGATCATCGTGGTGTGTTCGTACTGGAGAATGCCTCAGCCGACCCGCTGAAAGGGAGTTGGACCGATCTCGGCCGGATCAACACCGCGCGTCCGGGGATTGACGGGACCGTGTTCGAATATGGCGGCAAGCGTTACTTCGTCTATTCCCCCTATGTCGGCCCCGACAGCGACATTGCCATTGTTGAAATGAGCGGTCCGGCAAAATTGACCGGCCCTGAAACGATAATCGCCACGCCCGACCGCGATTGGGAGCGGCAGGGCGGGCGGCAGATTCTTGAGGGACCAGCCTTCGTCGAGGGGCCAAAGGGCGACCTTTTCTTGTCTTATTCAGGAAGCGCCTGCTGGTCGGACGGTTACGCCGTGGGACTACTGAGCGCTCCCGCAGGCAGCGATCCGCTCGACGCCAAAGTATGGCGCAAGAGCAATGGCCCGGTGATCGCCACCAATCCTGAAGGTAGTGTCTTCGCGCCCGGCCACAACGGGTTCTTCAAATCGCCCACTGGAGAGGACTGGATAATCTATCACGCTAATCCGCGCGCGGACATGAAGTGCACCCCTGCGCGGGCACCGCATATCCAGCGCGTGAAATGGAACGAGGCCGGACATCCGGTTTTCGAGGTGCCACGTGCGGGGATCGCCATCGACTCGCCGAAGTGAGGTTCGCTCGAGCTGCTAGCTGCATTTCTTAAACATCTTTGTCTGACAAAATGGCGGGCGGATCATTTTTGGCTTCCATTTATCTGATAAATACGCTTTAAGAACCGCCGAGAGGCCGCCACTATGTCTGGCAAATAGAATATTGTCGGCCTTATCGACTGACCGCCAGGCAGGCGGCTGCTGAACGAGGATTGCCATGATCAAGAAACTTGCCCTTGCTGCGCTGCCCGCCTTTGCGCTGTTCGCCACGCCTGCTGAAGCGCGCGAAATGTGGACCAAGGCTGAAGCCCACGCTTGGTACGACAAGCAGCCCTGGCTGGTCGGCTCCAATTACAATCCGCGCACCACGATCAATCAGCTAGAAATGTGGCAGGCCGAGACCTGGGATCCGAAAACCATCGACCAGGAACTGGGCTGGGCCAAAGACCTCGGGATGAACACCATGCGGGTCTACATCCACAATCTTGTCTGGGAAAATGATCCCGAGGGGCTGAAAAAGCGGATGGATGAGTTCCTCACCATCGCCGCCAAGCACAACATCAAACCGATGTTCGTTCTGTTCGACAGCTGCTGGGATCCTGATCCCGTCGCCGGTCCGCAGCATCCCCCTATTCCCGGCGTGCATAATTCCGGTTGGGTCCAGGGTCCTGGCGCAGCTCGGCTTGCCGATACGTCGCAGCATCACAAGCTAGAAGCCTATGTGAAGGACGTGGTAAGCCATTTTGCCAATGACAAGCGCGTGCTGGCTTGGGACGTCTGGAACGAACCGAACAATGGCGGCGGTGGCAATTACGCGGCAACCCCCAACAAGACCGAAATGGTCGCAGGGCTGCTCGATCAGGTGTTCGACTGGGCGCAGTCGGTTGATCCGGTCCAGCCGCTGACTTCCGGCGTGTGGATTGGCGATCATTGGGACAAGCAGGAGACGCTCGACGCGGTCGAGAAGATCCAGCTGTCGCGGTCTGATGTGAACACGTTCCACGATTACAATTGGCCGGAAACCTTCACGCGCCGCGCAAAACAGATGCTGAGCTATGGTCGCCCAGTGATCTGTACCGAGTATATGGCACGCGGCAACGGCTCGACCTTCGATGGCTCGCTGCCGATCGGCAAGGCCATGAACATTGGTATGATCAATTGGGGGTTCGTCGACGGCAAATCACAGACCCGCCTACCATGGGACAGCTGGAAGAAGCCCTATACCTATGACGAGCCGACGATCTGGTTCCACGAGGTGCTTCGTTCGGACGGAACGCCTTACCGCAAGGCTGAAACCGACCTGATCCGCGCACTGGCCAAAGCGCCCAAGGGCAAGGTGCCGGCTACGGTCTACTGACCTGTGGCACATAATCGCGTTTTGGCTGGTTTGGCTGCGCTTACGGCCTTGTCAGGTTGCTCCACCGTTGGCGACGTACCGTCGCTCTTCGATGGCGCCGACCCGGCAGTGCTGGTGGGGGATGAGAAGGTCTATCTCTACCCCACTGGCGGCAACGAACTTGCCGTGTGGTCGAGCGCTGACAAGGCGAATTGGCGGCGACAGGCTACGCTGCTCAGGATCGAGGATATTTCCTGGATCAAGGATGATGGGGCGCCGCATCACAGCCTGTGGGCACCGCATATGGCCACGGCCGACGGGGAATATTGGTTCTATTACTCAGTCGGCCCGCAAAACCCTACTCCGAGCCGGATCGGTGTGGCGCGATGCGATACGCCAGCAGGACCATGTACCGATTCTGGAAGACCGCTGCTGACTGGTGGCGACGGGTTCGAAGCTATCGATCCAATGGTCTGGATCGATCCGACGACGGGGCAACGTCTGATCTATGCAGGCGGAAGCGCTGGCTCGACGCTGCGAGTCTATGAGATCGGCGCAGACATGGCTACGCTTGGCAAGCTCCTGAACGTGGCGACACCGCCGCATTTCACCGAAGGCGCCTTCATGCATAAGCGGGACGGGATATATTATCTGTCCTACAGCAGCGGGCGATATGACGATGCCACCTATTCGGTGCACTATGCGACCGCAGCGTCACCCACCGGGCCGTGGAACTATCGCGGTATCATCTTGCAAAGTGACAAGCGCAACAAGGGGCCGGGTCATCATGCGTTCTTCCAGGACCCGGCAGACGGAAGCTGGTGGATTGCCTATCACCGCTGGGAACAACCCGGGCCGGGGCCTTATCGCGGCTCGCGCAAGATCGTGGTCCAACCTGTCGCCTATGATGCCGAGGGACTTATTATCCAGATTGTTGCATCGCGATGATCACTTTGCGCCCGGGTCAATCGATGACGGGCTCGTTGCTGTCTAGCAATTCCAGAACATCGTCGATCAGGATGCGCATACGGGCACGTGCACTGTCCGCGTCACCGGCCATGATTGCCTCGCAGACCGCCGCGTGATCGGCTACGCTGGCAGTGCGGCCTTTAATTCGGTTAGTAAACTGAATCGACGTGCGCAGCGCGGTTTCGACCACGTCGCGGAACTGCGCATAAAACGGATTTCCCGACGCGCTGAGGATGGCGACGTGGAAAGCGATATCGGCATCCAGCGTTTTGTCATTGCCGCGCTCGGCCTCGCGCATTCTTTCAAGACCGGCGACGATCCGCTCTTTCATCGCTGCGTCTTTCGATCGTGCGGCCAGCGCCGAAGCCTCCGGCTCGATGGCAACCCTCAACTGGTTGAAGTGGCGCAGCAGTTCCGGGTTGAAACGCCGACTAAGCAACCAGTTGAGCACATCGGGATCGAACAGATTCCAGCTCGACGATGGCTCCACGATGGTGCCCGAACGCGGACGGGCCGACAGCAATCCCTTTGCGGTCAACATCTTTACAGCTTCGCGCGTAACGGAGCGGCTGACGCCGAATGCCTTCGAAAGCTCTGCTTCGGTCGGGAAGGAGGTTTCCTCATAAGCGCCAGTCACGATCGAACGGCCCAGTTCTTCGAGCAATCCATAGGTCAGATTACGGCCGAGCTGCGCGCGGCTTGCTGCTTTGTCAGCACGAAGATTGTCGGCCACCGGCACTATTTGTTCTGCTTCTCTCGAAAATTGTTTGCGCGTTATGGTGCCACTCGGCGTGCAACAACAGATAAATCCGATTTTTGCCAGAACGCGATCAAAGGCAGCCGACAGGCTTGTCGAGAAGGAAGCGGATCATGAAGTGTCAACATCCAGCAGCAACAACATCATGGCTAGGGCGCCGCCAAGCAATTAAGCTGGTTGCTGGTGCAACATTGCTGACTGCAGGGCGGCCAGCATGGGCGTCCGAAGCGATCGCAAATTACGCGATGGTGGGGCTCGGGTCCCAAATCATACGCTTGTGGCCGGGGCCGCCCCCTGGTGCCACCGTTAAGCTGCCCAATTTCAAAATTGCAGAGCACAGCAAGGATTTAGCGCGCCCTGATCGCACGCTGACTGGCATTGTCGATCCGGCTATCGTGGTGTTCCGACCGGCGAAGCCCAATGGCGCTGCAGTTCTGCTAATGCCCGGCGGTGGCTATGAATTTGAAGCTTTCGACAATGAAGGAACACGGCAGGCCGCCTGGCTCAATGCAAACGGGATTACCGCCTTCATTCTGGTCTATCGCTTGCCTGCCGAAGGATGGGCCAAACGCTCGCTCGTTCCTTTGCAGGATGCACAGCGCGCCATGCGCACGATCCGGTCGCGCGCGGTATCGTTCGGCGTCGATCCCAAACGGATTGCAGTACTGGGATTTTCCGCGGGCGGACACCTTGCAGGGTCGCTTCTGACCCGCTCCAGCCAGAAGGTCTATGACCCTGTTGATGACATCGACGCCTTGTCGGCCGCACCACGGATGGCGGGCCTGATCTATCCGGTCATCTCGATGGAACCGGGCGTGACGCATGCTGGATCACGCGCTGCGCTAATCGGCGCGGAGGCTGCACCCGCCGAAACGCGCGCAGCCTCGGTCGACCGGAATGTTGGATCGGAAACACCGCCAGCGTTCATCGTCCATACCAATGACGACACGATCGTACCCGTGGTCAATGCCGAGCGGATGTATGCAGCTATGCGCCGCGAAAACCGCACCGTAGCGCTGCATATCTTCGATCGCGGCGGGCACGGTTTCGGAGTCAATCACCCGGTTTCCGAGCCAGTTAGTGTCTGGCCACATCTGTTTCTTGCATTTGCGCGTGAAGAGGGGATGTATTGATCGCCGTTCCGCTATAAGAACCTATTTGTTGGCAAATTGGTGGAAACTTTCGGTGGATGCGGCCAAGAGTTCTCGGATTATTGACTTTTATGTCTGACAACTTAAGCATTTAGATTCAAGGTTGTGGTAAGGAAGTTGCCCGCGACAGTGACGGTCGGGAAGACTGAGAGCCGCGCCAAAAATAGGAGCGTGAAGAGCGAGTATGGCAAAACGCGAACCCTCTCACATCAAGATTTCGCGCGATCTTGGCGTGGCCATCGTCACCGGGCGTTATGAAACAGGCAGCGTCCTGCCGGGCGAGATCGAGATCGCGGAAGAATTCGGCGTATCGCGCAGTGTGGTACGCGAAGCATTGCGGATGCTCTCTGCGCGGGGACTGATCGAAAGCAGGCCCAAGGTCGGAACCCGCGTCAAGGATCGGGCTGCATGGAACTTGCTCGATCCGATCCTGCTCGAATGGATGTTCGAATCCACTCCGCCCAAGAAATTCGTGCGCAATCTGTTCGAATTACGCATGATCGTCGAACCGGCCGCGGCGGAACTGGCTGCACAGAAGAAGACGGCGCGGCAACTGGCAACGATGGGTCATGCGGTTGAACAGATGGCGCGCTACACGTTGCATACCGCGGAAGGGCAGATGGCCGACCAGGAATTTCATGCCGCCATCCTGGAAGCAACTGACAATGAATTGATGATTAATCTGTCGGCCAGCATCGGCGCGGCGGTGCGGTGGACCACCTTCTTCAAATTTCGCAAGACCAAGAAGCCGCGCGATCCGATCGAGGAGCATCGCGCCTTGTTTCAGGCGATTGCCGAAGGTGACGGTCAACGTGCGCGGGAGGTCACCATCGACCTTATTGGCAAGGCTGAACAGGACACCGAGACAGCTCTCGAAAGCTGAAAAGCAAACGGGTCAACTTTGTAGTTTTATGGCCTCGGTTATCCCGCCAGATTGCACCTAGTGGCTGTCGCGCGGTGTGCCTTTGGTCTGTGCGATGCGCTGGAATTTTTCGGACCCTTCGAGGATCGCCCCAGAAGACATCTGCCCCACCAGCCCACGCTGGATTTCCTGCCACGGCGTCTGGCTGGCGGGGAAGGAGTAGCCGCCCTCTGCCTCGAGCTCCGCGCGACGCTTCGCCAATTCTCCTTCCGGCACCAGCATGTCAGCGGTATGTTTGCGCAGATCGATACGGATCTTGTCGCCGGTTCGCAGGATGGCCAGCCCGCCGTTTGCCGCCGCTTCGGGGCTGGCATTGAGGATGGAGGGGCTGCCGCTCGTACCCGACTGCCTTCCGTCACCGACACAGGGGAGCGAATGCACCCCTTCTGCCAGCAGATATGCCGGTGGGCGCATGTTAACAACTTCGGCAGAGCCAGGGTAGCCGATCGGACCGGTGCCGCGGATGAAGAGAATTGTCTCGGGCGTTATCTCCAGTGACCGGTCATCGATCCGGGCGTGGTATTCTTCAGGCCCGTCGAACACCATCGCGGTGCCTTCGAAGGCTTCCGGATCATCCGGATTGGACAGGTAACGCTGGCGAAATTCGGGCGAGATCACGCTGGTTTTCATAATGGCGGAATCGAACAGATTGCCAGACAGCACGATAAAGCCTGCCCGCTCGCGCAAGGGCCGGTCGTAAGGGCGGATGACGTTCTCGTCCTCGATCTCGGCCTCGCGGCAGTTCTCGCCAATGGCGAGACCATTAACGGTCAGCGCGTCTTCAGCGATCAGGCCCTGCCCCATTAACTGGTTCACCACCGCGCAGACCCCGCCTGCGCGGTAGTAGTCTTCGCCGAGATATTCGCCCGCGGGTTGCAGGTTCACCAGCAATGGAATGTCATGGCCAAGCCGCTGCCAATCGGTAATCGGCAAGTCGATGCCGATATGGCGAGCGATTGCAGCGAGGTGGATCGGCGCATTGGTCGATCCGCCAATAGCGGAATTGACTCGAATGGCATTCTCGAAGGCTTCGCGCGTCAATATATCGGAAGGCTTGAGGTCTTCACGCACCATTTCGACGATGCGCTTTCCGGTAAGATAGGCACTCTCCTGACGATCGCGATACGGCGCAGGGATGGCTGCCGACCCAGGCAAAGACATGCCCAGAGCTTCGGTTAGCGAGTTCATCGTCGTCGCTGTACCCATGGTGTTGCAATAGCCGGTCGAAGGGGCCGAACTGGCGACGAGCTTGATGAATTCCTTGTAGTCGATGTCGCCTGAGGCGAGCAGTTCGCGCGCTTTCCAGACAATGGTACCCGATCCGGTGCGCTCGCCCTTGTAATAACCGTTTAGCATCGGCCCGACAGAGAGCGCGATGGCCGGGATATTGACCGTAGCCGCGGCCATGAGCTGCGACGGAGTAGTCTTGTCGCAGCCGATGGTCAGCACTACGCCGTCGATGGGGTAGCCGTAGAGCGCTTCAACCAGGCCGAGATAGGCGAGATTGCGATCAAGTCCGGCGGTTGGCCGTTTGCCGGTTTCCTGGATCGGGTGGACTGGAAATTCGATGGCAATACCGCCTGCCTCGCGAATCCCTTCGCGGACGCGTTCTGCCAGCACCAGATGGTGCCGGTTGCAGGGCGACAGGTCGCTGCCCGACTGAGCGATGCCGATGATCGGCTTGCCGCTTTGCAGTTCCTCCAGCGACAAGCCGAAGTTCATGTACCGCTCAAGGTAGAGAGCGGTCATGTCCGGATTGTCGGGATTGTCGAACCAGGCGCGGCTGCGAAGTTTGCCGCGTTCGGGCATGTCGGTCATTCGGATTACTCGCTGTCCTGCGTTGTGACGCGATAGATCATAGTGTGGTGATAGGTCTGACCGGGATCGAGCCGGGCAGAGCCTAATGCGGGCTGATTGGGCGTGTCCGGATAGATCTGCGGCTCAAGTGCGATCGCATCGCCCATGCGATAGACGTGATTGCCCTTGCCGGTCAGTGTGCCGTCAAGGAAGTTGCCCGAATAGAATTGCAACCCGGGTTCGGTCGACAGGACTTCCAGCACCCGCCCGGAGTATGCATGTTCCACCCGTGCCGCGAGTTCTGGAGTGGCGGTGCGGCCCTTGTCGAGGATCCAGTTGTGATCCCACCCGCGCGCAATCACGATTTGATCGTCGGACCCATCACGCACGCCGTCATGCATCATGCGGCCCGAACTAAAATCGAAAACCGTGCCCGCAACCGGGCGGCGCTCGCCAGTCGGGATCAGCTTGGCGTCAACCGGAGTGTAATGGCTCGCCGGAATGGTCAGAGTCTGGTCGTAGATGCCATAGGGCCAACCGTCGCCTGCAAGATTGAACAGCGCGTGATTGGTCAAATTGATGACAGTCGGAGCGTCGGTGGTTGCCTTGTAGTCGATGGTGAGCGCGCCGGCATCGTCCAGCGTATAGGTGACTGTGACGTCGAGATTGCCAGGAAAGCCCTGGTCACCCGCCGGGCTGCGAAGCGACATGACCACGCGGGCAATGCCGTTCTCGTGACTCACAGAGACCAGTTTCCAGTTGCGCTTGTCGAACCCTTCCTTGCCGCCGTGGAGCGAGTTGGTATCGTCGTTCTGCGTCACCTGATAGGATTTGCCATCGAGCGTGAAGCGCCCACCGGCAATCCGATTGGCATAGCGTCCGATGGTCTGACCCCAGTAATTCGGTGCATCGAAGTAATCCTGCAGATTGTCGTAGCCGATGGTGATGTCGGCCGTCCGGCCCTGACGGTCAGGCACATTGAAGGCCTGGATGCTGGCGCCATAAGTAATCAGCACGACGCTGACACCGTTATCGCCGGTCAGTGTGATGGACTGTACAGCTTCGCCATTGGGCATCTTGCCAAACTCGCCTTTGCTCGCCGTTGCAGCTGCAACAGGCGATGCAAACGCCAAAGTGGCAAACGCCAAACCAATGCCAATGCGATGCTGATCCGCTTTTGTCATATCATCACCTTCCCAGATTCTGCGATTTTTCACCGTTGACCGGCGATCTGAATCACATATAGTCAGACATATTAAAATTTAGCAATGCCAATTTCGCCACAAGCGTTTGGCGACATGGGAGTTTGGATATGCCGGGACCTGTAGGTCAATCTGACGTTTCGACTTTGGGCGAACAGTCGGGCCCCCAAAGCTATGGCAAGGCCCTGGCCCTGCTGGCGAGCCTCTTCTTCATGTGGGGCTTCATCACTGTTATCAACAACACCCTGCTGCCACATTTGCGCAGCGTGTTCGAGCTTAACTATTTCCAGACCACGATCATAGAATCGGTATGGTTCATTGCCTATGGCGTGATGGGCATGCCCTCGGCATTTCTGATCGAGCGGATCGGTTACAAGAATGCGCTGATCCTGGGGCTGGGCGTCATGGCTCTCGGTTCGCTGGGGATGATCGGGGCGGCGGAACTTATCTCCTATCCGGTGACGCTGATCTCCCTGTTTGTAATCGCCAGCGGGATCACTCTCCTGCAAGTCGCCGCCAACCCTTATGTCGCGGTCATAGGTCCACAGGAAAGCTCCGAATCGCGACTGACTCTGGTGCAGGCGTTCAATTCGATGGGGACGTTTTTCGCGCCCTATTTCGGTGGCTATCTAATCCTCAGCCGGACCACGGGCGGGACATCGCTCGAAGGAACGCAACTGACTGCTGCCGAGCGTATTGCTGATGCTCAGGCGACCGAGTTGCCCTATCTGCTGGTTGCGATTGTTTTGGTGGTTATTGCCTTGATCATCTGGCGCGCCAAATTGCCTGAACTGGGGGCGAGCACCCGCAAGGCCAACCGAGAGGAACGCAAGCATCTGTCGCTCTGGTCGCACCGCAATCTGGTGTTCGGCATTCCGGCGATCTTCATCTATCTGATCGCCGAAATCGGCGTCGCCAACCTGTTCATCAACTTCGCCATCCTGCCCGAAATCGGTGGGATTACCCCTGCGCAAGCGGCGAACTACCTGGTGCTGTTATGGGGTGGCATGATGGTTGGTCGCTTTGCCGGCGCCTATCTGATGCGCCGTTTCCCCGCGAACAAGGTGCTGGCCGGATTTGCGTTTTTCGCATTCGCGGCGATGATCGGTGCAGCGACGTTGGAAGGCCCGATCGCCATGTGGGCGCTGATCCTGGTCGGACTGGGTCATTCGATCATGTTCCCCGCGATTTTCGCACTCGGCATCAAGGGCCTGGGCCCGCTGACCGAAGAAGGGTCAGGGCTTCTGATCACTGCCATTGCAGGCGGCGCCTTGGTCGCGATCCAGGGCTTGTTGGCCGACGCTTATGGTCTGCAGAACAGTTTCTGGCTGACCATTGCCTGCGAAATCTATGTGCTGTGGTATGCGCTCTATGGTTCAACACCGAAAGACGCACTACCGGAGGTGGAACTAAGCGAGCCTGGCACTACTGAAACGTCAGCGGGATGATTGGCAATGTCGACCGGCGCAGGCTACTTGCCGGGGCTTCTGCATTAATTGCGGCGGGAGCGTTCAAATCCGCTCCCTCCATCGCATTCGGTACCGACCTCAGCACGGCAGGAGGCATAGTCAAGGTGGAGCCAGCGCCGCTTGGCACGGTGAAGCTGAAGCCTTCTATCTTTGCTGATGCAATTGCGGCCAACCGGCGTTATCTCGCGTCGCTCGACCCAGAGCGGCTGCTCCACAATTTCTACCTGTCGGCCGGGCTGGATGCACCGCAACCCATTTACGGGGGCTGGGAATCGCTTGGCCTGGCCGGACATTCATTGGGCCACTGGCTTAGCGCCGTGTCGACGGTTCTGGCCAGCGGACCCGATGCCGAGCTTGCCACGAAGCTCGACCACTGTCTCGCCGAAATGGAGCGTATCCAGTCCGCACATGGCGACGGATATTGCGGGGGAACTACCGTCGAACGCGACGGCAAGATCGTCGATGGAAAAATCATCTTCGAAGAGGTGCGCCGCGGCGAAATCAGTAGCAACGGCTTCGATCTCAACGGTGGATGGGTGCCGCTCTATACCTGGCACAAGATCCACGCCGGGTTGATCGACGCGCAACGACTGGCGCGCAATCCGCGTGCATTGCCGATCTTGCTGGGCGTGGCCGGATACCTCGCCAGTGTGCTTGAGGGGTTGGACGAAGGCCAGCTGCAACGCGTTCTTGCCGCCGAGCATGGCGGACTGAACGAATCCTATGCGGACACATACGCGCTGACCGGCGACCGGCGCTGGCTGCGTATGGCGCAGGCCATCCGCCACCGCGCAGTGCTGGACCCGCTTGCCGCTGGCATGGACAGGCTCGCCGGGCTTCATGCCAATACGCAGATTCCCAAGGTCATCGGGCTGGCCCGCCTGCACGAAATCACCGGCCGCGAGGAGGATGCCCGCGCGGCCCGTTTCTTTCATCACACCGTTCGCGACCATCACAGCTATGTGATCGGCGGCAATTCGGAGCGTGAGCATTTCGGCGAGCCGGACCGGCGCGCGGGGCGCATTACCGAGGCGACCTGCGAGGCATGCAACAGCTACAACATGCTCAAGCTGACCCGGCACCTTTACCAGTGGCAACCAGATGCCGCGCTGTTCGACTATTACGAGCGTGTGCAGTTCAATCACATCATGGCGCATCAGCGCCCCTCTGATGGGCGGTTTGTCTATTTCATGCCCCTTTCGGCAGGGGCGCGGCGGATTTATTCGGAAGCCGAAGACAGTTTCTGGTGCTGCGTGGGTTCGGGGATGGAGAGCCACGCCAAGCACGCGGATTCGATCTTCTGGGCGGATGGGCGCAGCCTGTTCGTCAATCTCTATATCCCCAGCACGCTCGACTGGCCGGATCAGCGCCTGAAACTGACGCTGGAGACGGCGATGCCTTTTTCCGGAACTGCTACGCTGTCGATCGGACGTGCGCCGCGCCGCAGCCATGCGTTTGCACTGCGCATCCCCGTTTGGGCCAGGGGTGCGCGTTTCACAGTAAACGGAAAGGAAACCGATCCTGACCTTCGCCACGGCTATGCCGTGATCGAGCGGCGCTGGCGCAAGGGCGACACAATCGGGATCGATCTGCCCATGGCGCTTGCCGTCGAAACCGTGCCCGACGATCCATCGCTGGTCGCCTTCGTCCATGGTCCGCTGGTGCTGGCCGCCGACCTTGGCCCTGCCGATGATGATTTTGCGGGATTGGGTCCGGCGCTGGTCATTGATGGCGATCCTGCCCAAATGCTGAAATTGAATGCTTCCGACCAGCCGCAGTATTCGGCGCAGGTTGCGACGGGGGAGGGCCTGCAGCTTCATCCCTTTTTCAATCTCTACGATCGGCGGTCAGCGGTCTATTTCCCGACCTTCACGGCATCGGCATGGGCGGCGAACAAGGAGCGGTATCTCAGCGCGCAGGAGGCCGACCGTCTGCTGGCGCGCCGAACGGTCGACGTGGTGCACCTTGGCGAAATGCAGCCCGAACGCGATCACGGCTTCACGTCGGGCAGGAGCGAGGTGGTCAACTGGAACGGCCTGCCAGCCCGCCGCCTGCCTCCGGGTGAGACGATGGAAATGACGCTGGCGCGCAAGGCCGGACCTTCTGTTCTGCGCGTTACGGTGTGGAGCGGCGATGCCGCGGGCCGGTTCGCGCTCGAAGTCGATGGCAAACAGGTCGGCATGGACTGGCCCGTGGTCGCCGGGGCGCAGGAGGGCTTCGCCGCGCTCGATTTCCCGCTGCCCGCCGCAAACGAGCAGGGGCAGGACAAGGCTGTGGTGCGGATTACCGCACTGAAGGAACAGGCGCTGGTCTATGCGCTGCGTATGCTGACCGGCGATTAACGTCCAATCCGCGCCTCGGCCGCCGGAATACCGGGCACGTCGACATCGAAGGCGAAGACATTGCCTGCCAGCGGCTGCGCGGCCAGCGCGTTCTCGTCCAGACCAGCGCGGGCGGTTGTGACGAAGGCGGTCCTCATGTTCGCCCCGCCCAGCGCGACCTTGGTAACATTGGAAACAGGCAGGCGCACTTCGCGGATGATCCGGCCATCAGGGGCATAGAGCCGCGCGCGCCAACCGCCCCACAGGCCGACCCATACATTGCCCGCGCTGTCGGTGCTGCACCCGTCAGGATGGCCGTCGGCGGGATCGATTGTGGCGAAAACCCGCGTCTCGCTCACGTCGCCGTTCCTGTCGACCGTTGAGGCATGAATCGTGCCGCCGACGGTATCGACATGATAAAGCGTGTTCTGGTTGGGTGACAGGGCGGGGCCGTTGGTAATGCAGACGGGGTCAATCGCGAGCGGGTGTAATGTCGCTCCGTCCCAGCGATAAAACTGTCCGCTGCGCGCATTTTCGCTGTCGTCCATCGATCCGAACCAGATCGAACCGTCATTCGCCGCCGTTGCATCGTTCAGGCGATTGCCGGGCAAATGGGCTTCGACCTCGGCCAGCAGCGCGAATGCACCGCTGATGGAGTCGAAGCGGTGCAAGCCGGTCTGAAGCCCGGCGATCAGCCCGCCATCATTGGCCGGAAGCACCCAGCCGACCTGTGCTGGTGCATCCCAGCTTGCCGACCGCTTGCTGCTGGGGTCGAGGCAGTGGACCTTGTGCTGCTTGATATCCACGAACCACAGCACAGAACGGACAGTGTCCCAAACCGGACCTTCGCCTAGCGTAGCGTGGCCTTCCCAGACGGTCCTGACATCACTCACAATCGCTCTCCGTAGCTTGCACTGTCGAGCGACAGAACATATAGCACATTTATTGTCTGACTAATTGCATATGGAGCTATCATGGCGCAAGTCGAATCCGAAACCTTCCGCGGTCGTGCTGCTGCAAGCGGAGAGGAGATTGCGCCGGACTTCTCCGTCAGCACGCTGGCTGATGTCGAAGCGGCCTGTGCGGCAGCCGAGGCGGCGTTCGACAGCTATCGTGCCTTGCCATCCGAAGATCGTGCGCGCTTTCTTGAAGCGATCGGCGAGGAAATCGTCGCGCTGGGCGATGCCTTGCTGGAGCGTGCGCATGTCGAGAGTGGGCTGCCGATGGCGCGCCTTGCCGGAGAGCGCGGGCGCACGGTCAACCAGTTGCGCCTCTTCGCACAAACCGTGCGCGATGACCGCTGGCGAGGTGTGCGGATCGATCCCGCTCTGCCCGAGCGCGAGCCATTGCCGAGACCTGATCTGCGGTTGAGGATGATTCCTTTGGGGCCGGTCGCGGTGTTCGGCGCGTCGAACTTCCCGCTCGCATTTTCGACCGCTGGCGGTGACACCGCATCGGCGCTGGCTGCCGGATGCCCGGTGGTGGTGAAGGGGCATCCTGCGCACCCGGGCACCGATTCTATGGTCGCCGATGCCATAAGCAAGGCGGCAGCGCGAACCGGTATGCCTGCAGGCGCATTCGGCCATGTGCGCGGCCCCGGTAATGCACTGGGCGAAGCGCTTGTGCGCAATCCTCATATCGCGGCGGTCGGATTTACCGGATCGCGCGGCGGCGGACTGGCGTTGGCCCGCATCGCGCAGCAGCGGGACATTCCGATCCCCGTCTATGCCGAAATGGCGAGCATCAACCCTGTCGTGTTGATGCCTGGCGCGCTGAAAGCGCGGGGCAAGCAATTGGGCGGCGCCTATGTGGCATCGCTGTCTATGGGGGCGGGTCAGTTCTGCACCAATCCCGGGCTTGTGGTAGCGGTGGATGGCGAGGAGCTTGCAGCGTTCGAAACCTCGGCGGCAGAGGCGCTCAGCGTGCAGGCGGCACAGACCATGCTCACCACGGGAATCCGCGAAGCCTATTCGATCGGGAAGGCGCGGCTGGCGAGTGCCGAAGGGGTCGAAACGTTGGCAATCGGCAAGGGAGGCGACGGTCTGACGAGCGATTCGGCACGGATTTTCGCCGCCGATGCCGATCGGGCGATGGCCGATGAGGGAGTGCTGGACGAAGTATTCGGCGCGTCGTCGTTGGTCGTCCGTTGTCGCGACGTCGATCATATGGGCGAAATTCTGCGCGGCCTGGAAGGTCAGCTTACTGCGACGCTGCATCTTGAACCCGAAGATTATGCAGCGGCGGCTACGCTCTTGCCTGTGCTCGAACGGAAGGCAGGTCGTGTACTGGTGAACGGCTGGCCTACCGGGGTGGAGGTGGCCCATGCGATGGTTCACGGCGGTCCCTATCCGGCAACGTCGGATGGTCGGACCACATCGGTCGGGACGCTGGCTATTGATCGGTTCCTGCGGCCGGTGTGCTATCAGGATCTTCCAGCGGTGCTGCTTGCTCCGGAACTGCGCGATGATGCGCAGGTGCCACGTCTCATCGATGGAATATCGGCTTGACCGGACCGCGGCTTGCGTTATTGTCCTACAAATAAAGGGACAGGAGTCTGCCGTGCCTGAGGGCGACTATATCGCGATCGACTGGGGCACGACCAACCGACGCGTCTTCCTGATGGGTGCTGATGGCCATATTGTAACCAGCGAACGCGATGATCGCGGGGTTCTTGCTATCGACGCTGGCAAGTTTGCGGGCGAAATCGCCGGAATTCGCGCGGGTTTCGGCGATTTGCCGATCATCGCCGCCGGTATGATCGGATCGAGCCGCGGTCTGGTGGAGGTGCCCTACAGACCGGCACCCGCCATGACTGCCGACCTCGCAGCAGGAACGTTGCAAGTGCCTGACCGGGTGTATGTCGTCCCCGGGGTCAGCGTTATCCTTGATGATCATGCCGATGTGATGCGGGGCGAAGAGGTGCAAGTCCTCGGTGCGCTTGCCAGCGGGTTTGCCAATGGTCCGACGCTGTTCTGCCAGCCGGGCACCCATAACAAATGGATCGAAACCGACGCCAGCAGCATCACCTCCCTTTCGACTGCAATGACCGGCGAATTGTTTGCCCTGCTGAGACAGCATTCTGTCCTTTCTGGCATGCTCGATGCCGAGGTGGCGGATGGCGATGCGTTCCGAGAAGGACTGGCGCGGGGTGCAGGGACCATCGATCTGCCGACCGCATTGTTCCAGGCCCGAGCTGCGATCCTGCTGGGCAAGCGGAGTCGTGAAAATACAGCATCATACGTCAGCGGCGTGTTGATCGGCGCGGATGTCGGTTCGCGCGTGGACATTGATGGACGAGAGGTTGTTCTGCTGTCCTCCGATACGCTGGGCGATCTCTACACTGCGGCTATCGAATGGGCAGGAGGCAGGGTTCGCAGGGTAGCCTCCCATGCGGCCTTTGCCGCCGGCATTCATGCGATCTGGAAGGAAATCCCTTGAGTACTCCCAGTTTCGAGCAGGCGTTTGCGGCCTGCCCGATGGTTGCCATCCTGCGCGGGTTGACGCCCGATGAAGCCCCCGCGATTGGCGATGCGCTGGTCGATGCAGGTTTCACGTTGATTGAGGTGCCGCTCAATTCGCCCGATCCGCTCAGGTCGATCGCGATCATGGCGGAGCGGTTCGGGGGCAGGGCAATGATCGGTGCCGGGACCG
>CBFGON010000017.1:0-33017 GCA_965650395.1 uncultured Qipengyuania sp.
GCGACTTGTAGGCATCTTGCAGGCCGACGTATTTGCCGACCACGCCAATGGTAACTTCGCCTTCGGGGTTCGAATGACGATCCACCACATCGTACCAGCGCGAAAGATCGGGTTCGGGCGCATCAGTGATGCCGAAGCCACGCAGCACTTCGTGGTCGAGACCTTCGGCGTGATACTGCAGCGGAACCGAATAGATCGAAGGAGCATCGAGCGCAGGAATGACCGCTTCCTTGCGAACGTTACAGAAATTGGCGATTTTCTGACGCTCGCCATCGGGGATCGGGTGCTCGGCACGGCATAGCAGCACATCTGGCTTGATGCCGAGGCTGGCCAGTTCGCGGACCGAATGCTGCGTCGGCTTGGTTTTTAGCTCACCCGCCGCGGCAATATAGGGCACCAGCGTCACGTGGACGCTGAGCGACTGCATCGGCTCAAGCTCGTTTCTCAGTTGGCGGATAGCCTCCATAAAGGGCAGGCTCTCGATATCGCCCACCGTGCCGCCAATCTCGCACAGGATGAAATCGTGATCGCCCTGGTCGGCCAGCGCGAACTCCTTGATAGCGTCGGTCACATGCGGGACCACCTGCACGGTCGCCCCGAGGTAGTCACCACGGCGTTCCTTGGCGATGATCTGCTGATAGATGCGACCCGACGTGACATTGTCTGCCTGATTGGCAGAAACACCGGTGAAACGTTCGTAGTGCCCCAAATCGAGGTCCGTTTCCGCCCCGTCATCGGTCACATAGACCTCGCCGTGCTGGTAGGGGCTCATCGTCCCCGGATCGACATTGAGATAGGGGTCGAACTTGCGGATGCGGACCTTGTACCCGCGCGCCTGTAGAAGCGCTGCGAGGCTCGCAGCCATGAGACCTTTGCCGAGCGAGGAGACCACGCCGCCGGTGATGAAAATATACCGCGCCATGGGAGTTGGGCCTTACGCGTGGGGGTTGATTCGGCGCAAGGGGAAACCCGCGCGAAACGCCGCGCCGTCCACAAATGCGAGTTACTTTGCCTTATTCGGCGAGCGGATCGTCGGCAGACGCAGGTGCAGTTTCGACCGGGGCAGTCGCTGGAGCTGGAGCCGCACCGGTTCCGCCCAGCGGGTCGACTTCCTGCGGCGTGACGGTGCGATCAAGTGTCGATTCGACCGCATCGCTGCCGCCGACGCCTTCGACTGCCAGTGCTGCCAGCGCGATCGACAGAACCACGAATGCCACCGCAAGCCATTTGGTCGAGCGAGTCAGGAAGTCCGCCGCACCACGTGCGCTGAGCATGCCGCTAGGGCTGCCGCCAATCCCAAGGCCGCCGCCTTCGCTACGCTGCATCAGGATGACGCCGACTAGAGCGGCGGCGACGATTGCCTGGAGGACGGTGAGGAAGAGGAACATGGGACCGGTACTCTATCGAATGGAATTACGCGGCGCATCTAGGCGCACCGCTTCAAATCGGCAAGGTTTGCCAGATATCAGACGTCTTCACTCTCGGAAGCGGCGACAACAATACCAAGAAAGCTCTCGGCCGAGAGGCTTGCACCGCCAACCAGTGCACCGCCCACCTCCGAAGTCGAAAGAATTTCGCGGGCATTATCTGGCTTGACCGATCCGCCATAGAGGATGCGGACACCCGCTGACTGGTCGGGACCATAAGTTTGGTCGAGCAAGCCGCGGATCGCCTTGTGCATTGAAGAGATGTCTTCGACCGTGGCGGTGCGTCCCGTTCCAATCGCCCAGATTGGTTCATAGGCAACGGTCAGGCGGTCGGCAGCATCCGTAATGGCAGGCAGGCTGTCCCTAAGCTGGGCAAGCACGAAACTTTCCGCACTGCCAGCATCGCGCGTTTCCAGACTTTCACCACAGCACAGGATGATTCGCAGGCCTGCTGCCAACGCGCTTTCAATCTTGGCGTTGATCAATTCATTGCTCTCGCCGTGATCGCCCCGCCGTTCACTGTGTCCGAGAATTACGAACTTTGCTCCGGCATCGGCAACCATGGCGGCAGAGATGTCGCCTGTATGGGCTCCGCCCTCGCCCGGATGGCAGTCCTGAGCGCCAATACCGATCTGCTCGGCTTCGCGATGCATCGCGTGGATCAGCGTATAAGGCGGCGCTACGGCGACTTCCGCTTTCATGTAACGCTGTGCGGCACGATCTATCGAACGAGCTTCGGGAAGCATCGCCCGGGTACCGTTCATTTTCCAATTGCCAACAATATAGGGCCGTACGGCCATAAGGTATTCCCGTCGTGAATTCTGATCTGGCGGGCCGCTATATAGGTCGCGAGCTCCAGTCCGCTAGAGAAGGATTGTTTATGCGTCAAAACCGAAGCGGACCTGTTGCGGGGAGGTCGCAGGGCGGATAAAGCGCGGGTCATTCCCGGCTCGGCACCCGTCCAAATTCGGATCGTTATCGCGCCAAAAGCATTGAAAAGGCCCATCTGCAAGCCATGCTCCAATTTTTCCGGAATTTCTTCAAGACCAAGATCGGCCTCGCGATTGCATTGGCGTTCCTTGCGCTGATCGGTTTCGCATTCGCCAGTATGGACGTTTCCAGCACAGGCACTTTCGGCGGGGTTGCCGGGGGTGACAGTGTAGCTGTGGTAGGCGACAGCAAGATCGGAACAGCAGATCTGCGACAGGCAGCGGATGAAACACTGCGCCAGGCGCGCCAGCAAAATCCCGAGGCGACGATGCAGACGATGCTTGCGGCGGGCGGACTAGGCGAAGTGCTCGATAATCTCATAAACCAATTCGCGTTGATCGCCTGGGGAGAGGATAACGGACTGCGGGCGGGACGGAATCTCGTTAACAGTGAAATCCAGCAGATACCGGCTGCGCGAGGGCCGACGGGTGAATTCAGCGAGGATGCCTATGGCATTTTCCTGCAGCAGGCCGGCCTGACCGATGCCAGCTTGCGCCAGCAGATGCGGACCACGCTGTTCTATCGTCAGGCGCTCTATCCCGCTGCGTTCGGTGCAAAACTGCCCGATTCGATTGCGACGACCTATGCGCGCAGCTTCAAGGAGCGGCGGACTGGTGCAATCGCTACGATTTCGGCAAGTCTGTTCGAGCCCAAGGGCGCGCCAACTAACGCCCAGCTCAACAAGTATTATTCCGACAATAAGTCGCAATTCATCCGGCCCGAGCGCCGTGCAATCCGGTACGCTACCTTTGGCGCCGCTGCCTTGGGCGATTCGATAGAGCCGACAAAGGATGAAATCGCGGCCTACTACAAGGATAACGCCGCCCGTTACGCTGCGCGCGAGACGCGGAGCTTCACCCAGTTGATCGTACCCACCAAAGAGGGCGCTGCCGCAATCGAAGCGCGTGTTGCAGGTGGAGCGAGCTTTGATCAGGCCGCAAGCAGTGCGGGGCTTCGTGCCACCACACTCGATGCACAAGATCGCGCCAAGGTACGGGCCGATACTTCGGCTGACGTAGCGCAGGCATATTTCTCTGCAGCCGAAGGAGATCTGACGAAACCCGCACGAAGCCCTCTGGGCTGGCACATCGCGCGTGTTACCGATGTTGAAGCGATTTCCGCCCGCAGCCTCGCTGCGGCGCGGCCTGAGATTGTCGAAACCCTTCGCGCGGAAAAGCGGCAACTCGGCGTGGTCGAGTTAGCAACTACAATCGAGGACCGTCTTGCAGACGGTGCCTCTTTGGCCACTCTCGCTGAAGAGCTCAAACTCGATGTGACCGCGCTTCCTCCTGCAACCGCCTCGGGCCAGATTTATGGAACGGCCAATCGCGTTCCGCCAGCAATAGATCCCGTGTTGGCCCTGGCATTTCAGATCGAGGAAGGCGAAGCCGAAATCACTGCGCTACCCGATGGGCAGACATTCATGGTTTACGAAGTGTCTGACGTGACTCCTTCTGCAGCCGCACCGCTCGCCGAGATCCGTAACGATGTGATCGCAAGTTGGCGCCAGTCGGAAGGCAATCGTGCCGCCGAGGCAGCGGCGGCGCGTATTCTCAAGCGCGTCGAGAGTGGTCAGACATTGGCCGCTTCCGTCGCTGCTGAGAACATAGCAATCCGTGCACCACAGCAGGTCAGCTACAGCCGCGAGGAACTGGCGCGAATGGGCAATACGCGCATTCCTGCGCCGGTCGTGCTGCTATTCAGCATGGCAGAGGGCACCGCCAAAAAACTGCGCGGCTCTGGCGATCTCGGCTGGTACGTTGTCGACCTCGACAATATCGTGCTCGAAAAACTTGAAGCCAACGATCCGTTGATCGGTCAGGCAAAAGCAGAAATCGCTCAAAGCTGGAGTGCCGAATATACCCAGCAGATGGTGGCAGCAATGCGTAAGGAGGTCGGGGTTGAGCGTAACGAGACCGCGCTCGAAGCTGTGCGTCGCCAACTCCTTGGCCTGAACAACTGAGGCTGGTCTTGGCCGATAAGCTAGAAGGCCAGGCCACCGCTTCTGAAGCGTTGGAAATGGGCAGGCCGGCCTTGGTCTGGCGACAGGTGGTTGCTGACACGGTGACGCCTGTAGGCGCAGCGTTGCAGCTGTTCGAGGAAGGCCGCGGCGATTTCCTGTTGGAATCGGTGGAAGGCGGCGAAGTGCGCGGCCGTTATAGCCTCCTTGGCCTCGATCCAGATCTTGTTTTTCGGGCCGAAGGTGACAGTGCCGCGATCAACCGCGAGTGGCAGACTAACCGCGATGCTTTTGCGCAAGTGGGCGCTGGCACGCTGGATGCTTTGCGCGCATTGCTCGACGAATGCCGGATCGATGTGCCTGAAGCGCTGCCGCCAGCCCTCGCCTGTCTCGTCGGCTATTTCGGATATGAGACGATAGGCCTGGTGGAAAAGCTGCCCCGTCCAGGACAAACTGCCCTTGATTTGCCCGACATGCTGTTCGTGCGTCCGACTCTGCTACTGGTATTCGACAGGCTGAGCGACGAATTGTTTGTTATCGCGCCGCTCTGGCCATCGAAGGGCGATATCGGACCACGGCTGGAACAGGTTGCCGAGCGGATCGATACGGCCTTGGCGCGGCTTTCGGCTGGACAGCCTGCCCGCATGATCGACTCGGTCGCGCTGCCTGATCCCTCGCCGCAGCCCGTTATGCCCGCTTCAGAATTTGCCGAGATGGTGGGACAAGCCAAAGAGTACATTTCCGCTGGAGACATCTTCCAGGTAGTGCTGTCGCAGCGCTTCACCGCACCCTTCGCGCTGCCGCCGATGGCATTGTATCGCGCGTTGCGGCGCGTGAATCCCTCGCCCTTCCTCTATTTCCTCGACTTGCCTGGTTTTGCCGTGGTCGGATCGAGCCCCGAAATCCTCGTCCGCGTGCGGCACGGCGATGTTACTATCCGCCCCATCGCGGGAACGCGCCCGCGAGGCGGGAACGCGCAGGCCGATTGCGATGCTGAAGAATCGCTGCTTGCCGACCCCAAGGAGCGCGCTGAACACCTCATGTTACTTGACCTAGGCCGCAACGATGTAGGGCGGGTGGCCGCCACCGGTACGGTGCAGGTCACAGACAGCTTCACGGTGGAGCGTTACAGCCATGTGATGCATATCGTCAGCAATGTCGTTGGCAAACTCGACTCGACGAAGGACGCGCTCGATGCCCTGTTCGCGGGCTTTCCGGCCGGAACAGTCAGCGGCGCGCCAAAGGTGCGGGCATGTGAAATCATTGCCGAACTCGAACCCGCTACCCGTGGCCCCTATGCTGGCGGCGTGGGTTATTTCGCACCAGATGGTTCGCTTGACAGTTGCATCGTACTTAGAACAGCAGTTGTGAAAGACGGAACAATGCACGTCCAGGCCGGTGCAGGGATAGTCGCAGACAGCGATCCGGCCTATGAACAACGCGAATGCGAAGCCAAGGCGGGCGCGCTGTTTGCCGCTGCCCGCGAAGCGATACGCCTCGCCAAGGAACCCGGTTACGGACAATGAGATACGCCTGTTTTCTACTGCCCTTGGTTGCGCTTACAGCGTGCGAACCTGCGCCCGAGGGCGAACCTGTCACGCGCACCAGGATTGACGGGAAGGATGGGCCGGTTCCCTCGCCGAGCGTCACCCCTACATTGACCTCGCAGGTCGAAAGCGCCTGCCGCTCGATCATATTCGAGAACACGCCGCTGACGCATTGCCTGGCGATTCCCACTCGTCATACGATCACGATGGACCTCGGCCCTTCCGGCGAAGCGCCCTATCGCTCGCTGGGCGCATTCGCCAAAGCGCATAATGCCGATACCATCGCCTTTGCCATGAACGCCGGCATGTTCGACGATGATGGCAAGCCGATAGGCTATTTCGTTGAGAGCTCGGAGCGGCTGAAAGAGCTCAACACGGCGGACGGCGAAGGCAATTTCCATATGAAGCCCAATGGTGTGTTTTACGGCACTGGGGGATCATGGGCGGTCCACACTTCGGAAGATTTTCTCGCCAACGTCTCCGAACGTCCGGAGTTCGGCACGCAATCTGGCCCGATGCTGGTGATTGACGGGAAGATCCACCCGGAAATCACCCATGACGGCCCATCGAAACTGATCCGCAACGCTGTGGGTGTCGATGACAAGGGCCGCGCCCATTTCGTTATCTCGAACGCTCCGATTTCCTTTGGCAAGCTGGCCCGTTTCTTTCGTGACGAACTGGGCGTGAAGAACGCGCTTTACCTCGATGGCTCGGTATCTTCACTGTGGAATCCGGCCACCGACCGGCTCGACAGCGCTGCACCTATTGGCCCGATCATGGTGGTCGGGCGAAAGGAACCCGCCAGTGAGTGATACCCGCCGCACGCTCTATCCCGAGATCGAACCTTACGAAACGGGGATGCTCGACGTAGGCGAAGGCCATTCGCTCTATTACGAACGGGTCGGTACACCCGGTGCCAAGCCTGCAGTATTCCTCCACGGTGGCCCGGGTGGCGGAATGGCGCCGTCGCACCGCCGCCAGTGGAACCCGGAACTCTACGATGTGCTGCTGTTCGACCAGCGCGGCTGCGGTAAATCGCTGCCTTTCGCCGAGATCGAGAATAATGATACCTGGCGCATAGTCGAGGATATCGAGCAGCTGCGTATCATGTGCGGCCATGATGCATGGCAGGTTTTCGGTGGCAGCTGGGGTGCCACCCTCGCCTTGGCTTATGCGCAGACCTATCCCGAACGCACCACGGAGATCGTGCTGCGCGGCGTGTTTCTGGCGCGCGAAAAGGAAAAGCACTGGCTCTATTCCTATGGCGCCAGCGAGATTATGGCCGAACAATGGGACAGTTTCATCGGCCTGATCCCCGAAGCTGAACGCGGCAATCTGGTTGAAGCCTATCACAAACGCCTGACCAGCGATGATGAGGTTACCCGTCTTGCCGCAGCAAGAGAATGGTCGCTGTGGGAAGGCAATGTAGCTACGTTGCTGCCCGACCCTGACCTGCTCGACAGTTTCGCCGACCCGTCGAAGGCCGTACCTTTCGCCCGCATCTGCGCGCGATTCTTCCTGCAGGATTTCTTCCTCGAGGAAGCACAATTGCTGACCAATGTTGGGCGCATCAAACATATCCCCGGTATCATCGTGCAGGGTCGCCACGACATTTGCTGCCCTCCGACCTCGGCGTGGGAACTGAAGAAGGCCTGGCCTGAAGCGGATCTGTGGATTGTTGACGACGCAGGTCACAGCGCCAGCGAACCGGGGATCATCGACGGGCTGGTGCGTGCGACAGACCTGCTGGCTGGTAAGCAGGCGTGACGCCAGCGTAGAGTTTTCAGCAAGGGCAGCTTTCCTTGCTTGTCTGCCGTAACCGGGGACTGCATTGACGATGCAAATGACCGACGCTCCCACCATTCTCGTAATCGACAATTACGACAGCTTTACCTTCAACCTCGTCCATTATCTGATGGAGCTTGGGGCGAAGGTAGAAGTGGTGCGCAATGACGCCATTTCCGCAAGCGAGGCGCTGGCGCACAATGCAGCCGGTTATCTGATCTCCCCCGGCCCCTGCACGCCAAATGAAGCGGGTGTAAGCCTCGATCTGGTTGCGGCCTGTGCCGATGCGGGCAAGCCCCTGTTGGGCGTTTGTCTGGGGCATCAGGCAATTGGCCAGCACTTCGGCGGGCGCGTGGTGCGTGGCGGATTGATGCACGGCAAGACCTCGCCTGTTACGCACGACGGTAGTGGCATCTTTGCCGGACTGCCGTCGCCCTTCCTCGCCACGCGCTATCATTCGTTGGTGGTCGAAGGCGTTCCCAATGTACTCGAAACCAATGCGACCAGCGAAACTCCGGGTCTCGACGGGGCGAGCGTGATGGGTTTCCGCCATCGCGATCTGCCGATCCACGGGGTGCAGTTCCATCCGGAAAGTATCGCCACCGAGCACGGGCATGAACTGCTCGCCAATTTCCTCAGCATTTGCGGGATATCCGCCAGGGTGCCCGCATGAAGCAACTGCCCCAATCCGAATCGCATCTAAGTGAGGTCGAGGCGGAGGAAGTCTTCGGCTGGATACTTGATGGCGAAACGAGCGACGAAGAAATCGCGCGTTTCCTTGTCGACATGTCCTCGCGCAGCGAGACTTCGGACGAGATTGCCGGTGCTGCACGAGCCTTGCGTGCCCGGCTGATCCCCGTCGCTGCACCGGAAGGCACGGTCGATTGCTGCGGTACAGGAGGTGACGGGCACCATACGCTCAATGTCTCCACCGCTGTCAGCCTGGTCGTGGCTGCTTGCGGTGTTCCCGTTGCCAAACATGGCAATCGCGCGGCGAGCAGCAAGGCGGGCGCAGCAGATACGCTCGAAGCGCTCGGCCTGGATATGGAAGCAGCGGGAAGAAGTGCCGAGAAATCACTGGAAAAGCTCGGTATCTGCTTTCTTTTTGCCAAGAATCATCATCCCGCGATGGGGCGCATCCAGCCTATTCGCCAGCGACTTGGGGTGCGCACGATCTTCAACCTGATGGGACCGCTGTCAAACCCGGCAGGGGTCAAGCGTCAGCTGATCGGCATTGCGCGCCCTGCCTATGTCCCTATCTACGCTGCGGCCAAGGCCAAGCTGGGGACTGAACGAACCTTTATCGCTTCGGGCGACGAAGGGTTGGACGAGCTGAGCCTGGCAGGCGGCAACGAACTCGCCGACGTGCAGGGCCATGATTATGAAATGCGACGAGTAATGGCAGTGTTGGCCAACCTTCCCCATGCCCCGGTAGAAGCGATCCGCGGCGGCGATGCAGCGCATAACGCCAAGGCATTGCAGGCGCTGCTGATGGGCACACCTGGTCCGTATCGCAACGCCGTGCTGTTCAACGCCGCAGCCACGCTGATCGTTGCCGGCAAGACCGAGGATTGGACCACGGGCGCAGAATTGGCCGGAGAAGCCATCGATTCGGGCCGTGCAAAGCAATTGCTGGCCGACTGGATTGCCATCGCGCAATGAACCGACTCGAGCAGATTTGCGCAACCAAACGCGAGGAAGTCGCTGCGCGCAAGGCGGTGCGCAGCCTTGATGCGCTTGATGCGCTCGCTGCAGGGCAGTCTGCGCCACGCGGGTTTCGGGCCGCTCTAGAACATTCGCAGGCAGACGGCTTCGGCCTGATTGCCGAGATCAAGAAGGCCTCGCCATCCAAGGGGCTGATTCGTGCGGACTTCCATCCGGCCGATCATGCGCGTGCTTATGCTGCAGGCGGTGCTGCTTGCCTGTCGGTTTTGACCGATGCGCCTTACTTTCAGGGGCATGAGGACTATCTGATCGAAGCACGCGCTGCATGTAATCTGCCGGTTCTCCGCAAGGATTTCATGGTCGATCCGTGGCAGGTGGCCGAAGCCCGCGCCATAGGTGCGGATGCTATCCTGATTATCGTCGCCGCGCTGTCTGATGCGCAAATGGTGGAGATCGAAACGGCGGCGATCGAGCGTGGCATGGATGTGCTGGTCGAAGTGCATGATGCCGATGAAATGGCGCGCGCCGCTCTTCTGCGTTCACGCTTGATCGGGGTAAACAATCGTAATCTCAAGACCTTTGAAACCGATCTTGCCACGACAGAGGAGCTTGCCCCGCTGGCACCCGATGGCGCGCTGCTGGTCGGTGAAAGCGGGATCGCCAGCCATGCGGACTGCCAGCGCCTGTCACGCACCGGCGTGAGCAGCTTCCTCGTCGGCGAGAGCCTGATGC
Source organism: uncultured Qipengyuania sp. (assembly GCA_965650395.1). Lineage (GTDB taxonomy): Bacteria > Pseudomonadota > Alphaproteobacteria > Sphingomonadales > Sphingomonadaceae > Qipengyuania. The sequence goes on from CBFGON010000017.1 coordinate 10,107, forward strand.
GGCAGCCGGATGTCGCGGCTGCCACCCGCGCGCTGCTGAGCGCTTAGCCTCTGTCCTACTTGCACTGCATCCGGCATAGTCGGGGCATGAAACTGTGCAACTCCTCCATTTCGGCGGTTCAAGACATGGGCGATACAGGGTCCGGCTTTTTTGGTTCTGGACTGTGTAACATGCGGTCCATGTCTCGGTGTTCGCGGGGCGCAAGATGAACAAATTGACGCATCTCGACGAATCGGGAGCCGCCCGCATGGTCGATGTCGGCGGCAAGCAGGCGACCGCTCGCTCAGCTACCGCAGAAGGGCGTATCCGGATGACGGCAGAAGCGCTTCGGGCGCTGACTTCGCGGGATCTGCCCAAGGGTGACGCGCTCGCCGCAGCGCGGATCGCGGGGATCATGGCCGCCAAGAAGACGGGCGATCTCATTCCGCTGTGCCATCCGCTGGCGCTGGATTCGGTATCGGTGGACTTCACGGTCGAAGCAGGCGCAATCCGCGTTGCCGCCACCGCTTCGCTGCATGGCAAGACCGGCGTCGAGATGGAAGCGATGACTGCCGCCAGCGTGGCGCTGCTGACGCTCTATGACATGGGCAAGGCGGTGGACAAGGGCATGGCGATCGAAGGCGTTCGCCTGCTCGCCAAGAGCGGCGGTAAATCGGGCGAATGGCACGCTGCGGACTGAAACGGGAACGCCTGTTCTCGTTCAGAATGCTCGGAAATGGCGGGATTGCTTGACTTGCGCAAAATGGTTGCCTAATTGTTCCACATTCGTTCACGCGTTGTGAACCGGAACATGGAGTGGCCCGATGCTGACCGCCAAGCAGCATGAACTGATCCGTTTCATCCAGCAGAAGCTGGAAGACACCGGCATTTCCCCCTCGTTCGAGGAAATGAAGGAAGCGCTCGACCTCAAGAGCAAATCGGGCGTCCATCGCCTGATTTCCGCATTGGACGAACGCGGCTTTATCCGCCGGCTGCCCAACCGCGCCCGTGCGCTGGAGGTGATCAAGCTGCCTGAAGACGCGGTAACAGGTGCTTCGCGCCCTGCCCCCGTCGCAAATGACGCAGTAATCGCTGCTCATGCGCCCAAGCCGATCATGCGCGAGCCAGCGAACGACATCATTGAAGTTCCGCTGCATGGCCGTATCGCCGCCGGTGCGCCGATCGAGGCGATCGAAGGCCAGTCGAGCATGCCGGTTCCGGCAGCGCTGCTCGGCCCGGGCGATCATTATGCACTAGAAGTGTCGGGCGATTCGATGATCGAGGCAGGCATTTTCGATGGCGATTTCGCTCTCGTTCGCCGTACCGATACTGCGCGCGACGGAGAGATCGTGGTCGCACTGGTCGATGACGAGGAAGCGACACTGAAATACCTCCGTCGTGAAGGTTCGATGGTGCGGCTTGACCCGGCCAATGGCGCCTACGAGCCGCAGGTTTACGAAGCTGGTCGCGTGCGCGTTCAAGGTAAGCTCGCGGGCCTCCTGCGTCGCTACCATTAATTGTTGGCAAAGCTAGGGGCGGCCGACTGTGGTCGGGCGCTCCTACCTGTTCTGGCCATTATCCCCTCGCCACCAGCCATGCTCGCCCTGACTTTCGGCTACCGTGTCGATCCGTTCTCGGGAAAGATAGATTGCCAACCCGCCGTTTTCCGCGAGGTAACGCCGATCCGCCTTGAGCCATCTCGGCTTGCAACTGCGCGGCAACCAGCGGTCGGCAATCACCAGGTCAGACAGCTCGCAAGCAGAGGCAAGCGCGCGTTCGTCAATCTGCTCCCGGCTTCGAGCGATCAACAAATGCCAGGCTCGCCCCTCTCGATTGAGCATTACACTGCAGAAATCGGCGCTGCATCGGGCACCGGGATAGTTCACGATAGCTAGCGGTGCTGCCTCAGCCCCCGAAAGCTCGACAATGTTCTCCTGCGAATAGGAGCCTGGACTGTCACGAAGAAGGAATAGTCGGCCTGTTCTATCCACAATCCCTACGTCAATTCCGTCGCGGGTCACCAGCAAGTCAGGAACCGGAGTGGCAGTCAGCAAGACAGTGCCAACCATGGCCGGGACGAACCCAAACAATCTTGCCCTTCCCCTCCACAAGGCCAGCCACAACCCTCCGGCTACGAACAGAAGTACAGTACCCATGCTCATCTGCGGCACCAGCTTCACTGCACCAGGCTGGCTGGCAGTCGTATTGGCAATAAATAGAAGCAGGTCGAGCGATTGCCCAGCCAACCACCAGAAGGGCATGCCCAGCCCGGCTATGTCGAACAGCAATCCGAGGGCGATCAGCGGCATGGACACAAAAGTCACCAGCGGAATCGCGAGAACATTGGCAAAGGCGCCATAAAGTCCCGCGCGATGGAAATGGAACAGTACGATTGGCGTCAGCGCGATCTCGATCACTATCCCGGCCACGAACAGCATAAGCACCCTGCGAGCGAACCAGCGCAACCAACTCTCGTCGCGCGGACGCAAGAATTCCCGGATCGGCTGCGCGTTGTGGAGCGCGACAATCGCAATGACAGCGCAGAAGCTCATCTGGAAGCTCGGCCCAACCAGCGATTCTGGCCACAGAAGAAGGACAAATCCGGCTGCCGTTGCGACCATTCGCATTGACAGTGGCTCGCGCCCCAGCGCCAGAGCAATCAGTACAAGAACCGCGCCCACACAACTGCGCACGGTCGGCACTTCTGCTCCTGTCAGAAGGGTATATCCAATCCCCGCTCCTGCGCCGATGGCCGCAGCCAGCAACGGAAGGCGTATTCGCAATGTCAGCCAAGGCCACAGAGCCAACACCTTCAGCGCAAGGAAATAGGCCGCCGCAATAACCGCACTGACATGCAAGCCGCTGATCGAAAGCAAATGCGTCAAACCGGCATCGCGCATCGCAATCTCGTCAGCTTCCGCAATGGCACCGCGATCGCCGCTGGCGAATGCCGCAGCTATGCTGCCGGCCGAACCGTCTAATTGCGATCGGACATGGGCAGAGAGGAACCGTTGCAGACCCGCGATACCCGACTTGTCCGCCTTGCCCCCCTCAACCAGTTCAATGTCGCCTACCAATGACCCGGTCGCCGCATAGCCCTCGAACCAAGCTGCGCGTGCGAAATCATACGCCCCGGGCAGCATCGGAGGTGAAGGAGGCATCAATCTCGCCCTCAACCTTACCTGCGCGCCTTCAGTCGCTTCTGCTATATCCTTGTCGCGCGGCACATTCACGCGCAGGCGAATGGCCCTCCCTGCCTCAGCATCGCGCGCGGCAAGAACAAGCCTCACGCGACCTTCGGCAGGCTGCTCTTCCCGCTCCAGCACGCGTCCGTTGATTTGCATAATGGAGGGACGCGCGAGCGGTTCAGCGCCGACGACCTCCGACCGCGCCCAGGCCACCGCTATTCCCAGCGCGAATGTCATCCCCAGCACAATCAGGGCCAGTCGAGTAGCAGCCCGATCTTCACGCAGGTGCCAAAATGATCGGACAGAAATTGCGGTGAGCAATGCCAGTCCAGCTACTCCCATCCACTGCCAAGGCGAATTGAAGGCAAACCAACTGCCGATCCCCGCGGCAAACGCAATCGCGAGCCAAGGCCCGCGATCGGGGCCAGCGCGCGCCAGGAAATGCTCGATCCCATCAGCCAAACTGGACAAGAGGCCACGCATGCGCCAAGGGCGCTGCACTGCAACATTGGCGGCATTATCCGGCTCGCCAAACGGTACCAGCGGCGTCACCTGCGTCGCCATGCAAGCGTTTGAAAGGAAAGATGAGACAATGGCAAGCGAAACAACGACACAGGTCGTCACGCGCTTCGCCCCCTCGCCTACCGGATTTCTGCATATCGGTGGTGCACGCACTGCTCTGTTTAATTGGTTGTTCGCACGCCATTATGGCGGTCGCACTCTGCTGCGGATCGAGGATACGGACCGCAAGCGCAGCACGCAGGAGGCTATCGACAAGATTCTCGATGGCCTTGACTGGCTCGGCCTCGATTATGACGAGCCGCCGCTGTTCCAGTCCGACCGCGCTTCGCGGCATGCCGATGTGGCACGGATACTGCTTGAGGCAGGCCATGCCTACAAATGCTTCGCCACCCCCGAAGAGCTTGAAGCTATGCGTGAGGAGCAGCGGGCCCGAAAGTTGCCTCTCCGATACGACCGCCGCTGGCGAGATCGTGATCCTGCCGAAGCGCCCGAAGGTGCACCCTATGTCATCCGGCTCAAGGTGCCCATCGAAGGCGAGACCACCATCGACGACGAAGTTCAGGGCAAGGTAACTGTCCAGAACTCCGAGATCGACGACTATATCCTGCTGCGCGGAGATGGCACGCCGACTTATATGCTGGCCGTGGTCGTCGACGATCACGACATGGGGGTGACCCATATTATCCGCGGTGACGATCACCTCAACAACGCGTTCCGCCAGCTGCCGATCATGCGCGCAATGGACAGGATCGAAGGCGGATGGCCCGATCCGGTTTATGCTCACGTCCCGCTGATTCATGGTGCCGACGGCGCCAAGCTGTCCAAGCGCCATGGAGCGGTCGGCGTAGAAGCCTATCGCGACGAGGAAGGCGTTCTTCCCGAAGCGTTGTTCAACTACTTGCTGCGGCTGGGCTGGGGCCATGGCGACCGCGAGGAAATCACTCGCGATGAAGCGGTCGAACTGTTCGGGCTTGATCACGTGGGCAAAAGCCCCTCGCGCTTCGACCTCAAGAAACTTCAGAACCTCAATGGCCATTATATTCGCGAAGCCGATGATGCGCGGCTTGCAAGTCTGGTCGCCCCGCGCATCGAGCTAGAGGTCGATGAAAAGCTGTTGACCGAAGCAATGCCGGTGTTGAAACCGCGCGCAAAGGATCTGAATGAACTAGCTGAAGGCGCAGCATTTCTGTTCAAGAAAAGTCCTCTCGAATTGACCGATAAGGCGCAGGCATTGCTGGATGAAGAGAGCCGTACGCGATTGGGTGAATTGTCGACCCGCCTCGCCCGGGAAAATCACTGGACAATCGAGGCACTGGAAGCCACTACCAAAGCCTATGCCGAGGAGCTCGAACTGGGTCTCGGCAAGCTGGCGCAGCCCATGCGGGCGGCGCTGACGGGCACGACCACGTCGCCCGGTATTTTCGATGTGCTGGTCCTGCTCGGAAGGGATGAGTCGCTCGCGCGGATTGACGCGCAAGCCTCACCTGCAGGCGGCGAGTGAAATTTGAGTAAGGAGACAAGCGTGGCCGAAAAGCAGGCAACTCTCGATCTGAATGGGCAGAGCCATACCTTTCCCGTTTTAGAAGGCAGCGTGGGGCCGGACGTCATCGACATCCGCAAGCTCTACGGTTCAACCGGCACCTTCACCTATGATCCAGGCTATAAGTCGACTGCGAGCTGTGAAAGCGCGTTGACCTATATCGACGGCGAGGAAGGCATACTCCTTCATCGGGGGTACCCGATCGGTCAGTTGGCCGAGCATTCGAGCTTCATGGAAGTGTCCTATCTGCTGCTGAACGGCGAACTGCCGACGCAAGCGGAACTGGACGATTTCACTTACACGATCACGCGGCACACAATGCTGCATGAGCAATTGGCAACATTCTATCGTGGTTTTCGGCGCGATGCGCACCCCATGGCGATCATGTGCGGTGTGGTGGGCGCCCTGTCGGCGTTCTATCACGACAGCACCGACATCTCAGATCCCGAGCAGCGCAAGATCGCCAGCCATCGCCTGATCGCCAAGATGCCAACTATCGCCGCGATGGCCTATAAATATTCGATCGGTCAGCCGTTCCTCTATCCCAAGAACGACCTCAGCTACACCGGCAACTTCCTGCGCATGACATTCGGTGTACCGGCAGAAGATTACGAACTCCATCCGGCCGTAGAAAAAGCCATGGACCGGATCTTCATCCTCCACGCAGATCACGAACAGAATGCTTCTACTTCGACCGTGCGCCTTGCTGGGTCGTCGGGCGCAAACCCGTTTGCCTGCATTGCGGCGGGTATCGCCTGCCTTTGGGGCCCGGCACATGGCGGCGCCAATGAGGCCGCGCTCAACATGCTGCAGGAAATCGGCACGCCCGACAAGATCCCGCATTATATCGAGCGTGCGAAGGACAAGAATGATCCGTTCCGCCTGATGGGCTTCGGTCACCGCGTCTACAAAAACTACGATCCACGCGCTACCGTGATGCAGAAGACCGTCCGTGAAGTTTTCGACGCGCTGAAGGTGAAGGATCCGGTTTTCGAAACCGCGCTACGCCTTGAGGAACTCGCGTTGAGCGACGATTACTTCAAGGAAAAGAAGCTGTTCCCGAACGTCGATTTCTATTCCGGCATCATACTTTCGGCTATCGGTTTCCCGACCACGATGTTCACCGCACTCTTCGCCCTCGCCCGCACTGTGGGCTGGGTTGCACAGTGGAACGAGATGATCTCCGATCCTGGCCAGGTAATCGGCCGCCCGCGCCAACTCTACACCGGGCCGACCGAGCGCGACTACGTCCCGATGGGCAAGCGCTGAGATGCGCTTCGTCCTCATGGTCCTCGGTCTGGCATTGATGCTTTCCGGGGGCTTGTGGGCGCTGCAAGGTCTCGGCTTGGTCATGTGGCCGGCCGAGAGCTTCATGCTCGCTGAGCGGCAATGGGCGTTCTACGGCTTTCTGACCTTTGCGCTTGGATTGTTTTTGTTCTGGCGCGGATCGAGGCGTCGAAACTGATCTAGCGCGCCGTTTCGCGTTGATCTTCGGCCGCTGGCACGGACAACGTAAATCGCGCACCCAGTCCCGGCGCGCTCTCGACTGTCAGGTCTCCGTCCATCGCTCGGGCAATCCGGCGCGAAATATACAGCCCCAGACCTGAACCACCATCACCGCTACGACCAAGGCGCTCGAACTTTTCGAAAATGCGGACTTGCTGGTTCGCATCAAGACCGTGGCCCTGATCGGCAACAGTAATCATTGCGCGATTTCCGATCCGGTCAAGCCGCAGCCACACCTGACTCTCATTCGGCGAATATCGGATCGCATTGCCCACCAGGTTAAGCAATATCTGCAAAACACGGCGGAATTCGGCTATTGCCAATTGGCTTTCGCCCTCGGCCGGCGGAACCAGCACAATTCCCTTTTCACGGGCACGAACGCCCAGGATTCCGCAAGCGCGGCGAGCGACATCGGCCAGTTCGATGCGATCGGGAGCAGTTGCAAAATCCTCGGATTCGACGATTTCCAGATCAGAGAGATCGTCGATGAGTGCAAGCAGGTGTTGACCTGCACTTGCGATATCAGCGGCGTAGTCGCTGTATTCCTCCGCCAAAGGACCTGCCAGCTTGGTCCTAATCGTCTCGGCATTGGCGATGATCCGATTGACCGGCTGGCGCAGCACCGGCGTAAGATCACGTCCGAGCGAAGGAGCGTCGGCCTCGGGAGAGCTTTGCCGAACATTTGCCGACGGCGTCTTAGCGGTGAGGTGCAGCACAAAGCCGGCGCTACCCGGATTGGGTTGCCCCATCGGTTCGAGATTGGCGACCCAATCTCGATTCGATCCCGGTATCTTGCAACTCGCGCCATCAAGCAGGCGCCAATGCAATGCCTGTTCGCGGGTTGAACCGGGCAGTTCCACGAATTCGGTCCAGACCTGTCCGATGCCATCGTTGGCCTTGCGCACAAATTCGACAAGGTCGTCGGCATCGGTATCAGCATCGATCGAAAGCAGCTTCTGCTCCTGATCAAGTCGCGCTGTGCATTCGGCAAGATGTCGCGTGATCTCAATCCGGCGGCGAGCGGCGTCAATCTCGTTGGGTGGCGGGAGTTCTTCGACTTGCCAACTGACCACGGCAATTTCGCAGCCGCTATCCTTACCATTCTGAGGAGTGATTTCAACCCAGGCAGTGATCCGATTGTCGCCATCGAAGGCTTCGAACTGGCGTGCCAAACGCAAACCGTATTCCCGCGACTTGACCACCAAGGCCAGCAGCTCGGGAATTGCAATCGTAGTTCCGGGCCGACCACCGCAATCAAGGTGGAGTTTCCCCAATGCCCCGTCAGCCTCGATGAGGCGGTCCTCGCTATCGCTCCGGCCGTGGGCAATATAGTTTGTCCCGATGCTCGCCATATCAGGCGATGCCCGCTGTGCCGGCGTCAGCCAGCAGTTTGCGTGCATCGGCCTCGCTCAAGTCGGCCAGTCCGACGATAGGTGCCGCACCCGGGTGCAATCGTAACAGCAACTCGTCTATGCGCTTTACTTCCAGCCCTGCGGAACGCAGTCCCAAAGCGAGGCGGGTGGTCTGTCTGGCATTGGTAGATAACACTGCCAGTGTCCGGGCTTGTCCAGAACGGGAAGCCAGAGCTGCGAAAAAAAGTCCCAAGCCAGCTTCGTCAATCACCATAGCCTTGTGTGCATCATTGCCCATTAAGGCCACTATTCGGGCAAATAGTGCAATTCGCCCAGCACTCTCGTCAAATCCGTGACGTAACTTGCTTTCGGCCCGAACAATTGCATCCGAACGCACTTCGCCATTGTATTTGCGCCAAGCGAGGAGCGATTGGTGAAACAGATCGCCAGGCAATTCGGAAAGCGGCAGTTCCATCCGCCGCTGCGTCTGGGCAAAGCGCGCTTGTGCAGTCAGGGCAGCCATCGCGGCACTGGAAATGGAAGAATCCGGATTGGCGATAGTTTGCTGCAGGAGCGGAGAAAGCACCGGATCAAGTCCGTATTGCGCTTCAAGCCGTTCGCTTAGCTGCCATTCAAGCGCGAGCGAATGACAGTGAGCCAGCAACGCTGGCAAGGCCTGCAGTTGGCTCGCAAGCGCCTCTCCATGGCGTTCGGCAAAAGCCTCTCGACCAGCCTGACCAGTTGCCTCGGCCTGCGCACGCAATATCTGCCAGGCGAGATCATTGAGCATCCCGCGCAGTCGAGCGATTATCTCGTCGCTGAACAGCGAGGTATCCGTTGTGGATAGCAAGTGCCCAAGCATCGGTTCAACATTGCCGAGCAAACGATCGCCTCGCGCGAGTTCAGCCCGCAACCCCGTTTCCTCGCGGTTAATTTCCCTATCCATGAACCGGGTCTCTTCCATGCCGGATGAGTACACTTGCCATGGTTAATTCACCGTTATTCTGCACGGAAGGGCACGAAAAAACGGCTCAGCAAAACCAGCAGTGCAATTGCGGCAGCGATTTCGGTCGAAAAGCCCAGGATTGCGGCGGGTACCAGAAGGGCACCGAGCATTATACGGTCGGCGTACGTCATCCGCCAACTGGCGCTTCCATGCCGCTCACCGAGCCGCAAAAGGCCAAAGAGCACGAGTGGCACAAAAGCGCGAAGCAGTCCCATTTCGGCTGGCGCTGCAAGGATTAACAGCACGATGAATATCGGGTCCAAGGCGAAATCGAGCAACTTTAGCAGTGGATGCCCCTTTGGCTTGATCTGTCCCTGGTTGGCGACCCGTTCAATTACCCTGCCGATCCGCATGAACAGCGCCGATGCGGTCGCAAACCCCAGGCCGATGGCCGGCATGCCGACTAAGGCCAAACTGAGCGAGGTGACCGTCGAAAGTCCCGCGATGACGAGTGGTCCGCTCTCCACCGTCTTGCCTACTATATCTCGAGCAAGACGCGCGCCTGCCCTTTCGGCCACGGCTATTCCTGGCGCGGTAAAGGGAATGGCTTCGCGCTGCGCGGCAATCCACTTCTTTTCGCGAATGGCGAGTGCCTCTGCAGTAGCGTCGAGGTGCCATTCGCCTTCATCGATCAATCGCCGCTCGATCGGCATAAGCCGGGTACCCGATTGCAGCGCGATACGCATGAGAGCCGAAGGCGCATCGGCATCGGGCGGCAGTTCGGTCAGCCGCTCGACTACCCCGCCATGGGTCAGCAATATCCCGGACCACGCAAACTCGAGATCGATCCGTTCATAGCCAAGAGGAACGGCCAGATCCGCGGGAAATGCGAGGACAGCTGGCTTGGCCAGAACCCGCTCGATTGTGCTTCGATCAGGCAGCACGCCCGGCGCGATCACAAGCAGTTCGTCCCCTGCGCTGACCATGCCGGACAGCCGCGATGCTTCTCTGAGGCCGACGAATTTTGCCCCTGCCCGTTCCGCACGATGCTGGAGTTCGAGCACTTCAGCCCCGATCCCTTCAACCAGACAGGCCACACGTTCGCATCCCAATGCCAGCGCGAGGTCAAGTTGCCGCTCGACCACACGGGCACCGGCAAAGGATACAAAGGCTGGACGCACGACGCCCGGTCGCGGTTCTCTTTCAAGCGTGGAAAGCAAGGCAATGCGCAAGTGTGCAGCACTCCGAGGGTGGATTGGAGGCCCTCCATAGGAAGCAGTCCACGCATCTGCCAAGCGGCGTTTACCTAGTTGTGCGGCAGTGCCCCAAAATCGCTAGCAAATTCTGAAAGTTGGCGAAGCACAGCCGGTTCGCCCGGAGCCGATTCTCGCGCCACTTGTGCAAGGGCCATCAATTCCGTCACATGAAAACTGGCTGCAAGGCCATGAAGCCGGTCCGCAGTCTGATACCAGTTCGCGTCGCAACGAGCACGGCGAAACAGATCAATCTGCTGAGCGAGGCTTGCCGCGAATGCGGCGCGCAGTTCCGCCTTGAGCGCGGCATCCTGGCCCGCAGCAATCGCAAGCGCACTGTCGAATTCGGCAGAATGGTAGGCCATTGCGACATGCAACTAAGCCAAGTGGGTTAAAGAGGCTTTAAGCATGTTCCAGATGTGTTAGGTTTCGCGGTATGAGAAAACGCTCGCATATCACTGTCGTCGAAGGTGAATCCGCAACGACTGACGCCCACCCGGATACCGCGAGCGAAGCCTTGCTGCTCGATGATGAGGGCTCCGCCTACGATGCCGAGGAATGGGAGGAGTTTGAGCCTGCCACGCGATCGCGCGAGTGGGTCATTCCAGCCTTTGCACTTGGCGTGATTACAGTTTGGAGCGCGTTTTACCTTTGGGCCAATCGCGCTGAAATACTCACCGGTGGCACTCCACAGCAGTGGAGCGGTTGGATAACCTCATGGGCCATACCGGTTTTGCTGATCGTTTCACTATGGTTGCTGGCTAATCGCAATTCCGCCCGAGAGGCCGTGCGATTCGGCGAAGTAGCGCGCAATCTTTCGCAGGAATCCGCAATGCTCGAACAGCGGCTTGCCACGGTGAACCGCGAATTGAGCCTGGCGCGAGAATTTCTCGGCAGTCAAACACGAGATCTGGAGTTCCTTGGCCGCAGCGCCGCCGAACGGATTTCGGAGCACGCGGACCGACTGCAGAACCTTATCGTCAACAATGGTCAGCAGGTGGACTCTATAGCGACAGTCAGTTCGACAGCGCTGGAAAACATGAACCGGCTGCGCGACAATCTCCCAGTCATTGCAAATTCCGCGAAAGATGTTTCGAACCAGATCGGCGGCGCTGGTCGAACGGCTCAGGATCATCTGGCAAAATTGGTAGAAGGGTTTGACCGGCTGAATGAATTCGGTGCTGCCAGTGAACGGCAGGTCGTCTCACTGCGCAAAAGGGTAGACGATGCGCTGGAAGCATTTGAAGCACAGGCAGGCGATCTTGAAACCATCGCCGCTGCACGGTTTACTGCGCTTCGGGAAAGCAGCGAAGAAGCTCGAGCCGATTTGGATGCCCGCGAGGTCGAAGCCCTGGCTGCCATCCGCAACCGCTCGGAAACACTGCGGGGCGAACTGGCCGAAGCGCACCAGACTGCCAGCGCAGAGGAAGAACTCGCCCTTGCCACCATGCGGGACCGCGTCTCTGCCCTGCGCGGTGAAGCCGCGGAAGTCGCCCGCGCTATCCGCGACGGCGAAGATATCGCGCTTTCGGCTTGGGGCACTCAGATTGATGCAATGAAGGCCCGCTTGCTCGAAACGGTAGAAGAGATTCAGGCAGTTGATGCGCGGGCGCTGGACGCCGCAAACACGAAGCTGCAGGCGTTGTTCGATGAAGCGAACACTATCGATGCCCGGATTGGCGAACGCAACAACCAATTCGAAGCTGAAACGAAGCGCCGCACCAAGGCACTTGCTGCAGCACAGGAGGACGTGGTTGACGATCTGGGTGCCAGACTCGCCGCGCTAGATCTCGCCATAGCCGAACGGCGCAATGCGCAAAGTGCACAGATGGCTGCATTGGGCGAGGAATGTGATGCGCTGGGCGAACGCATTGCAGCGCTTGGCGATACCTTCAGCATTGTTTCACTACAGGGCCGCGAAGCACGTGAGACGCTGAATCAAGGTGTTGCTGCACTTTCGGCTACCTTGGCTGAAAGCCGCGAAGCGCTTGATGGCACCGATATGGCTGTTGCTGCGCTCACCGATGCCAGCGTCCGCCTACTGGAGCTTATCCAGGCAAGCGCGCGCCAGAGCCGTGACGAACTGCCAGTTGCGATGGAAGCATCGGAAAGCCGGCTCGCCGCTATTGAGACCCGTTCGGCCGAAATTCACGCGCTGCTGGATCAGGCGCGAGCTTCGGGCGAGATGCTGACTCAAAGGATGGAATCGGTCGAAGGCCGTACGCGCGAAGCAATGGCAGGGTTCGATAACTTCCAGTCCAGCTTTGGCGAAACTGCCGCAGCACAGATCGACAGCATTGAACGGCTGCGCGCTGGAGTGGTCGCACTTAAGGATGAGAGCGGTGCTCTGGCCGATCGCGTGCAGGGCGAATTGCGTGACGCAATAACCGCGCTGGAAACCAGCGCTCGGAACGCGCTGGCTGCAATCGAGGACGAACAGGCAGGACGTATATCCCAGATTGCTGAGCAACTTGGTGCGCGAAGTGCTGAAGCAATTGAAAAGGCGCTGGCCGAACAGACCGAAGATGCGCTGTCCGAACTCGATCAAGCGCGCGAACGTTCCACTGAGGCCGCACGCAATTCGGCCCAGCAGCTGCGCGACCAACTTGGTCGGCTCAATGATCTCACGGTCAATCTCGAATCGCGGATCGCACACGCTCGCGACAAGGCAACTGACAGCATCGACGGCGATTTCGCACGTCGTGTCGCGCTGATCACCGAAAGTCTCAACTCGAACGCAATCGACATCACCAAAGCTCTATCGACCGAAGTGACCGACACCGCCTGGGCCAGCTACCTTCGGGGCGATCGCGGAATCTTCACCCGCCGTGCCGTTCGTCTGCTCGATAATTCGGAGGCTCGCGAGATCGTCGAACTTTACGATGCAAATGGCGACTTCCGTGAGCATGTGAACCGCTACATCCACGATTTCGAAGCGATGCTGCGCACCATGCTATCGACCCGCGATGGCAACGCAGTGAGCGTCACGCTGCTGTCGAGCGATATGGGCAAGCTGTATGTCGTGCTGGCGCAGGCGTTGGAACGTCTTCGTCAATAGCGACCTATCGCGCAGCAGGGCCCCAGAAAATCAGGTCCTGCGGAATGATCCAGCCATAGGAATAATTGAGGACGTAAAGCGTCGTCAGCAGGAAAGCGATTAGCGTCGCGCGCTTGGCGATGAGCCCTGGACGGAAATTGGCAGGCGCGCTGTCAGCCTGACCGGGCACCTTCGCAATTCCCGCCTCATCATGCGTCTGAACACCGAACGGCAGCAGCACAAACGCAGAAACGACCCAGAACAGCGCATAGATCGCCAATATCGAGGTCCATTGCATCGGCAGTTCCATCGCGCTTACCCTCCCATTACGGGCAAGATCACGCGCACTTGCGGACGCTTGCCCGACCAGCGCTGAGCAGCGCGGCGGGCGGCAAGGCGAGCGGCTTCGTGGATTGCTTCGGGCGACTTCCGGTCTAAACCTTTGAGGCGCGAGAGAGCAGACACGATGTCCTGTTTCGCTTCCTCGAGGAAATCGGGGTAGTCCTCATCGAGCGGGAGGCCGAGACTGTCGATCTGCGGATTGAGATGTCCGTCCAACGCCACGATGACGACGCCTTCCTGCATTATCCTGCGCCGCATCACGATGCTGTCACCGTCCGCTGGCGCGATGATGTCGCCATCCAGGACAAGGCGGCCCGACCTGATCTCGGCAACCTTGCCCGGCGCGCCAGGTGCAAGGCGAACGATATCGCCGTTCTTCTGATATACGGCATAAGGTATGCCGCTCCCTATGCCGAGCCGTGCCTGCTCCTGCATATGGCGAACTTCCCCGTGTACCGGAACGAGTATTTCGGGCCGCAGCCATCCATAAAGTGCTTCGAGTTCCGGCCGGCCGGGGTGACCCGAGACATGGATCATGCTTTGCCGGTCGGTGACCATAGTCACCCCCTTGGCTGCAAGCCGGTTCTGCACTGCCCCGATGGAAAGCTCATTCCCGGGGATCTGGCGGCTCGAGAACAGCACGACGTCGCCGGGCACCAGTTCAAGCGGGTGATTGTCTTCCGAAATGCGCGAGAGGGCTGCGCGCGGTTCGCCTTGCCCGCCGGTTGCCAGAATCAGCAGTTCACCGCGCGGCAGGCCCATCGCGGTGTCGAAGTCGACAGGTTCGGGAAAATCCTGCAGATAGCCATTGTCCTGCGCAACCTCGATGATGCGGTCCAGTGAACGTCCGGCAACGCAGAGTTGTCGCCCTGTCTCGCGTGCGACATCGCCCAGCGTCTGTAGGCGCGCGACGTTGCTGGCAAAAGTGGTGACCAGAACGCGCTTGCCAGCATGGCGCTGGATTTCTTCCAGCAGCCCTTTGTGAACGGCACCTTCGGAACCACTCGGCTTTGGGTTGAAAACGTTAGTGCTGTCACAGACGAGCGCCAGAACACCTTCGTCGCCGATCTCGGTCAATTCTTCCTCGGTCGTCGGCTCGCCAATGATCGGGTCTTCGTCGAGCTTCCAGTCTCCGGTGTGAAAGATGCGGCCGTGCGGGGTGTCGATGAGCAGAGCGTTCCCCTCGGCTATGGAGTGCGCGAGCGGGATATAGGTAATCTCGAACGGGCCGACTTCGAAGCTGCCATGATCTTCCTCGATGACATGCAGTTCGACCTGATCAAGTATCTGCGCTTCGGCCAGTTTGCGCCGCACGAGGTCGGCCGTGAATGGCGTGGCGTAAATCGGAACGCCCAGATCGGCGGCAAAATAGGGGACCGCGCCAATGTGATCCTCATGCGCATGCGTCAACACGATGGCATCGAGTTGCTTAACCCGTTCCTCGATGAATTCGAGATCCGCGAAGACCAGATCCACGCCGGGATATTCATAACCCGAGAAGGTCATACCCAGATCGACCATCAGCCAACGGCCCTGGCAGCCGTAGAGATTGACGTTCATGCCAATCTCCCCCGACCCACCAAGAGCCAGGAACAGCAGTTCGTCTTCGGGGGTGAAATCTTTCTTCAAGAGGATGCGCGCTCCGCAAGCATGGCGAGGCCGTCGAGCGTGAGATCGCTGTCGACAGCATCAAAAAGGTCGGTGTGTTCGTCGAACAGCAAGGCGAGGCCGCCGGTCGCCACGACGCGCGCCGGACGGCCAATTTCACGCCGCATCCGCTCAACAAGTCCTTCGATCATCGCCACATAGCCCCAGAACACCCCGATCAGCATCTGATCTTCGGTGTTGCGGCCAATAACGCTGTCGGTAGCGGGCTTCTCGATGGCGATGCGTGGCAGTTTGGCGGTGTTGCCCACCAGTGCGTCGAGCGAGAGGTTGATGCCCGGGGCGATAATGCCGCCCTTATAGGCACCGTTGAAATCCACTGCATCGAAAGTGGTCGCGGTGCCGAAGTCGATCACGATGAGATCGCCTTCGTACTTCGCATGGGCCGCAATTGTGTTCAGCGCACGATCGGCTCCCAGCGAACGCGGTTCATCGACATCGACTGAAATGCCCCATTCCGCACGGCCCTGCCCAGCAATCAGCGGCTCGACGTCAAAGTATTTCTGCGCCAACACTGTCAGATTATGGATCGCGCGCGGGACCACCGAACCGACGATGATTTGCGTGATATCGCTGCGATCAAAACCTTCTATCTGGAGCAGCTGGAGCAGCCAGACGGCATATTCGTCGCCCGTCCGCCGCGGATCGGTGGCAATGCGCCAGCGTGCCTTGATGTCCCTGCCGTCAAACAGCGCGAAGACCACATTGGTATTGCCGACATCTGCCGCGAGCAGCATGGCTCAGCCCTCCTCGTTTGCGAGCATTACATCGCCTGCGTGAATGACACGGGTGGAGCCATCCGCCAAGCGCAGCAGCAATGCTCCGGTCGCATCCAGACCCGCAAAGTAGCCCTGCAACGGCTGTTCGCCGGGAGGATGGACGGTGAGCAGGGTGCCCTTGGGATGCGCAATACTCTCCCAACGCCGGACCAGCGGTTCGAGCCCGAATGTTCGCCAGCGTTCGATCTCGCGGTCGAAGCTGTGCTCGAGCGAGCGCGCAAACAGGTCACGGTCAGGTGCCGGCCCAAAGGCGGATAACGCCACCGTGCGTCGGTCCGACAGTTCAGGCGCAGCAGCAAGGTTCACCCCGATACCAACGATGATAGCATCACCTACACGCTCAAGCAGAATGCCAGCTAACTTGGCGCCGCCCAGCATCAGATCGTTCGGCCACTTGAGCAGGAGATCGGCAGGGCTGGAGATCAGCGGGATAACCGCCTCATAAAGCGCCACGCCGGCCACCAGCGCCAGCGAGGCCGGTGCCGGATCACGTTCGTGCGGTCGCACCACGGTCGAACCCATGAAGTTGCCATGCCCATCGAACCAGGTGCGGCCCTGCCTGCCCCGCCCTGCCGTCTGGCGGTCGGCAACAAGCCACTCGCCCTCCCCAACACCTTCGCCCGCGCGCAGGCGCGTTGCGAGATCGGCATTGGTCGAGCCGGTTTCTGGAACCCTGCGGATCAAACCGCGTAGAACAGTGCCTGCGCCGCCGCATCGGCGACACGGCCCAGCCACGGCGTCAGCAGATAACCCAGTGGCGAGATCACCAGCACGCTGAGCGCCAGCACCGCCCAGTGCGATAGCGGAGCCTTTGCCGGTGCCCCGCGGGTCGCTTCATCGAAGAACATCACTTTGACGAACTTGATGTAATAGAATGCGCCGATCACACTGGCGGCGATGCCGATGGCGGCAAGGGCGATCATGTCCGCCTGCACGGCGGCCTGGAAAACAACGAATTTGCCCCAGAAGCCGAACAGCGGCGGAATACCTGCGAGGCTGAACATCAGTGCCGCAAGGCACCATGCCAGTGCCGGGCTGGTGGTCGACAAGCCGCCAATATCGGCGAAGGTAGCGAGCGGCTTTCCTTCATCATCGCGCAGCATGAGCAGCGCTGCGAAGCTGCCAATCGTCATGAAGACATAGATCGACAGATAGACGAGCAGGCCCGAAACACCTTCCGGCGTGGCGGCAGCAAGGCCGATCAGGATGAAGCCGACATTGTTGATCGAGGAATAGGCCAGCAAGCGCTTGAGGTTCTGCTGCCCGATAGCGCCCAGAGCGCCGACGACAATCGAGGCCAGCGCCGCGAAAATGACGATCTGCTGCCATGCTTCGACATGGCCGCCGAACGGGCCGGTGGCGATCCGTACCAGCATTGCCACCGCAGCCACTTTGGGCGCGCTGGCGAAGAAAGCTGTGACAGGTGTCGGTGCGCCTTCGTAAACGTCCGGCGTCCACATGTGGAACGGCACTGCGGCAACCTTGAACGCCAGGCCGGCGAGCACGAACACTACGCCAAACATCGCGCCCATCGAGAATTCGGCTGCGAAGGCCGTGCGGATGCCATCATAGCTGGTCGTGCCGGTAAAGCCATAGACCAGGCTGACGCCATAAAGGATGATGCCGGAAGCCAGCGCCCCGAGAATGAAATATTTGAGGCCCGCTTCATTAGACTTGCTGTCCCGCCTCGCGAAGCTCGCGAGGACGTAGGACGACAGGCTCGACATCTCGAGGCCGATATAGAGCGTCATCATGTCGACCGCAGAAACCATCATCCCCATGCCGACCGCGTTGAACAGCATCAGCACCGGATATTCACCGCGATACTCGCCCCGCGCATCGAAATAGCGGGGTGCGACGATGAGACAGGCGATGGTGGCAATATAGATCAGACTCTTCGCGAAGAGAGCAAAGCCGTCCGCACGGAACAATCCGCCGAACGCCTCGCCTGCAACGCCGCCGTCGAAAAGCGAGATGTTGAACAGCAGGGCGCCAAGCAGGGCCACAGCTGCGGCGGCAGTGATCGCGCGTGCTGCTTTCAGTCCGGTCCAAGCCGTCACAAGGAGGAGGACAAGGCCGGTAACCGACAGGCCGATTTCAGCGCCGGTCAGGTGGAGTGAAGCTGCATAAGACATCAGTGCGCTCCCTCCTCTGCATGGGCAGCTTCGACAAAGTTGGCGGCGTGTTCCTTTGGTGTCCCGACCTTCAGTTCGCTGTCGAAGCGAGGTGTGACACTGGCAAGTCTTGCATCGAGAGCAGCGATATCGGCGCGCATCGGTGCAAGGAAGCTTTCAGGATAAACCCCCATCCACAGCACCGCCGCTGCGATCGGTGCCAGCATAGCCCATTCGCGCAGATTGAGATCGGGCATACGTGCTGCGTCGGCATTTTTCTGTTCGCCGAAAACGACGCGGCGGTAGAGATAAAGCATGTAAGCAGCGCCCAGGATAATGCCGGTGGTGCAGATCAGCGCGACGAAGGTCGAAACCTTGTAAATACCAGCCAGTGCCAGAAACTCTCCGATGAAGTTGCTCGTACCAGGCAGGCCTACCGAGGCCATGGTGAAGAGCATGAAGAACAGGGCATATTTCGGCATGTTGATCGCCAGCCCGCCGTACCGCTTGATCTCGCGGGTATGCAGGCGGTCGTAGATCACGCCGACACAGAGGAACAATGCGCCGGACACGAGGCCGTGGCCCAGCATCACCATCATCGCGCCTTCCAGCCCCTGGACATTGAAGGCGAACAGGCCAACCGTCACAATCGCCATATGGGCGACTGAGGAATAGGCGATCAGTTTCTTCATGTCGTCTTGCACCAGCGCCACCAGCGAGGTGTAAACCACCGCTACCATCGACAGGGCGAAGATCAGCCATGCGAGCTGCGCCGAAGCTTCGGGGAACATCGGCAGGCTGAAACGGATGAAGCCATAGCCGCCCAGTTTCAGCAGCACGCCAGCAAGGATCACTGAACCTGCTGTAGGCGCCTGAACGTGCGCGTCGGGCAGCCATGTGTGGACCGGCCACATCGGCATCTTCACGGCAAAGCTGGCGAAGAAGGCGAGCCACAACCAGGTCTGTGCGCTGGCCGGGAAGTCATACTGCATCAGCGTGGGGATGTCGGTCGTACCGGCAGCATTCACCATCCACAGCATGGCGATCAGCATCAGCACTGACCCCAGCAGCGTGTAAAGGAAGAACTTGTAGCTCGCGTAAATGCGATTATCGCCGCCCCACACGCCGATGATGAGATACATCGGGATCAGGCCAGCCTCGAAGAAGATATAGAACAGGAACAGGTCCTGCGCGGCGAAAACACCTATCATCAGCACTTCCATGAACAGGAAGGCGGCCATGTATTCCCCGACGCGCTTGGTAATGCTGTCCCAGCTGGCAAGGATGCAAATTGGCATCAGGAACACACTGAGCATGATAAGCATCAGCGCAATGCCATCGATCCCCAGCGCGTATTTGAACACGGCGAAAATCTCGTGGCTTTCCTGGAATTGCCACTGCGGCCCGCCGATGTCGAAGTTGATCCACATCAGCACGCCAAGCGCCAGATTGAACAGCGTTGCCAGCAGCGCGACCATGCGGGCGCTCTGTGCGTTGAGGAACAGGCAGGCGATCGCACCGGCGAGCGGAACGGCGAGCATGAGCGAAAGGATGGGGAACTCCATCAGAACAGCACCCAGGTGATCGCTGCGACAAGCCCGAGGAGCATCACCAGCGCATAGCTATACAAATAACCGGTCTGGAACCGCTTTGCGGCAAAAGCGCCTTTCTCGACCACCCAGGCAACGCCATTGGGGCCGAAACGGTCAATCGTGCCGATATCGCCGAGCTTCCAGAACTTGTCGCCGATCCAGAAGGCCGGGACCACGAAGAGGTAGTGGTAAAACTCGTCGAAATACCACTTGTTGTAGAGGAAGCGGTACACCGGACCGAGCTGCTCGGCCGTCTTGGCCGGAACCGAGGTGTTCTTGATGTAGGCATACCAGGCGGTCAACAGTCCGAGCACCATGACGATAAACGCCGCATACTTCACGAGATAGGGCACAGCGTGCATCTTGTGGATCAGCGCTTCGTTGTAGAAGATTGCGCCGTTCCAGAATGTCTCACTGTCGAGGAATGACGGTGCGAACAGCTGCCCCGCCGCGATTGCACCGATGGACAGCAGCCCAAGCGGTATCAGCATGGTCAACGGACTTTCGTGCGGGTGATAGCCGCCGGTTGTGTCTTCACCGACCTGCTCGGGCGTCTTGTGGACGCTGTGCTGGATATGCTCGCTCTCGATCCAGCGCGGCTTGCCCCAGAAGGTGAGGAACATCAGGCGCCAGCTGTAGAAGCTCGTCAGCAGCGCCGCGAATACGCCCATCCAGAAGGCGAAACTCGCCAGTTCGGTGCCGCGCGCGAAGGCGACTTCGATGATGGCATCCTTGGACCAGAATCCGGCAAAGCCCAGGTGGAGGTCGTAGATGCCGACGCCGGTGATCGCCAGCGTGCCCGCCATCATCGCCCAGAACGTCAACGGGATTTCCTTACGCAGGCCGCCGTAATAGCGCATGTCCTGCTCGTGGTGCATCGCATGGATGACCGATCCGGCGCCCAGGAACAGCAGCGCCTTGAAGAAGGCGTGCGTGAACAGGTGGAACATCGCTGCGCCATAGGCACCGACGCCCGCTGCAAAGAACATGTAGCCCAGCTGCGAACAGGTCGAATAGGCGATGACGCGCTTGATGTCCCACTGCGTCGTGCCGACGGTGGCGGCGAAAATGCAGGTGGCAGCGCCAACAAACGTCACCATGCCGAGCGCGATGGGCGCGGTTTCGAACATCGGAGACAGGCGGCAGACCATGAACACGCCAGCGGTCACCATTGTTGCGGCGTGGATTAGCGCGGAAACCGGCGTCGGGCCTTCCATCGCATCGGGCAACCAGGTGTGCAGGCCAAGCTGGGCCGATTTACCCATCGCACCGATAAACAACAGGATGCACAGCAGATCCATCGTCGACACACGGTAGCCGAGGAAGCCGGTGGTCGCCCCGCTCATTCCGGGAGCCGCTTCGAGGATCGCCGGGATAGAGACCGTGCCGAACACCCAGAAGGTGCCGAAAATGCCCATCATGAAGCCAAGGTCGCCCACGCGGTTGACCACGAAGGCCTTGATGGCGGCTGCGTTGGCCGATGGCTTCTTGAACCAGAAGCCGATCAACAGATAGGACGCCAGGCCGACCCCTTCCCAGCCAAAGAACATCTGGACGAGATTGTCGGCAGTCACCAGCATCAGCATGGCGAAGGTGAACAGGCTGAGATAGGCGAAAAACCGCGGCTGATCCGGGTCTTCCTCCATATAGCCCCAGCTATAGAGATGGACGAGTGCGGAGACGCTGGTGATGACTACCAGCATTACCGCGGTCAGCGTGTCGACGCGCAGCGCCCAGTCGAAGGTCAACGAGCCCGACTGCACCCATTGCAGCACCGGCACCACGAAAGCCTCGGCGCTGCCGTTCACGAAGCCGAGGAAGATCGGCCAGCTCAGCAGGCAGGATATGAACAATGCGCCGGTGGTGATCGACTTGGCAAAGACGCTGGGCGCGCCCTTGTTGACCAGGCCGGCAACAATGGCTGCCAGCAGCGGCAGGAAGACGATGGCGAGAATGGAGGCCTGCACTTTTGGCTTATCCCTTCATCCGGTTGGCATCGTCGACGGCAATCGTGCCGCGGCCACGGAAATAGATCACGAGAATGGCGAGGCCGATGGCCGCTTCGCCAGCGGCAACGGTCAGCACGAACATGGCGAACACCTGCCCCACCAGATCGCCCAGGAAGGCACTGAAGGCGACGAGATTGATGTTCACGCTCAGCAGGATCAGTTCAATCGCCATCAGGATGACGATGATGTTCTTGCGGTTGAGGAAGATGCCGAGCACGCCGAGCACGAACAGGATCGCGCTGACAACGACATAATGTTCGATGCCGATCACAGCTCGACCCCCTTGCCCACTTCGGGCTGTTTCATGACGGTCGCATCCTCTGGACGGCGCGAAACCTGCTTGGAAACGTCCTGGTTGCGGCGCGCCTTGAGCGGGCGGTGGGTGAGCACGATTGCACCCACCATGGCCACCAGCAGGATCAGGCCGGCCGCTTCGAACAGGAACAGATATTTGGTGTAGAGCAGCGCGCCGATCCCGGCGGTATTGCTTTCGACCATCGCCGGAGCCTCGCTCGCCATGGGCGTGCCGAGGTCGATCGCGCCGACCTGATAGGCCCCGATGCCCAGCACCAGCTCGGCCAGCAGCACCAGCGCAATCACGATGCCCAGCGGGAAGTTCTTGATGAAACCGGCGCGCAGTTCGGCGATGTCGATATCGAGCATCATCACCACGAAGAGGAACAGCACCGCGACCGCGCCGACATAGACGATCACCAGCAGCATCGCGATGAACTCGGCGCCCACCAGCACCATCAGCCCGGCGGCGTTGAAGAACGCCAGGATCAGCCACAGCACCGAGTGCACGGGATTGCGCGATGTGATCACCATCACGGCCGATGCAATCAGCAGCACCGCAAAGAGATAGAAGGCGAAGGTCTGGATCATGTTGCCCCGGATTTACGTTGCGGCGCGGTTAGCGATAGGGTGCGTCGGCTTCAAGGTTTGCGGCGATTGCCCGCTCCCACTTGTCACCATTGGCGAGCAGCTTGGCCTTGTCGTAAAGCAGCTCCTCGCGGGTTTCGGTTGCGTACTCGAAGTTCGGTCCTTCGACCACCGCATCGACCGGGCAGGCTTCCTGGCAGAAGCC
>CBFGON010000018.1:0-32901 GCA_965650395.1 uncultured Qipengyuania sp.
TGGCGATCGACGAATCGAACAACCTCATCAACACCGAGCGCGTCCGCTACAACGAAGCCGCGCGCGATTATAACACCGAGATCCGCACCTTCCCGAGCTCGATCGGCGCGAATGTGATCCACGGTTCCAAGCCGCTCGAATATTTCGAGGCGGATGAGGCTTCGAAAGCCAATCCGACGGTCGACATGAGCGGCATCACTGGTGGCCAGCAGGCTCCGGCCGCAGCACCGGCCAGCAATGATAACGCTGCCGCTCCGGCCACCCCGGCAGCTGCCGCGAACTGAGGTGACAACCGCGCTGGCCAATCTTCGGGCCTTGCTGATCGTCCTGGCGGCGGCGCTGTTCAGCGTCGCCGCACAGGCGCAGGACTATCCCGCTCGTCCGGAAGGGCCGGTCTATGATGGTGCGCAGATTCTCTCGCCCGAGACCGAAGCGTCGCTCGATGCGCGGCTCAGGGAATATAACAAGGCCACTGGCCGCGCGCTGGTGGTCGCCACTGTGCCCACGATCGACGGCATGCCGATCGAGCAATACGCCACCGGCCTGTTCGCCGACTGGGGCATCGGCGGGGCGCAGCGCGATATGGGCCTGCTGCTGCTGATCGCCCCCAATGATCGCGAATTGCGGATCGAGGTCGGTTACGGCCTCCACCCCTATTTCGGCGGGATCATGTCGGGCCGGGTCATAAATGATGTGATCGTGCCCCAGTTCAAGCAGGACAATTACGATGGCGGGGTGACCGCTGGCGTGGATGCGATCATCCAGCATCTCGACCGCAGCCCCGCAGAAGCCGCAGCCATTGCCGAAGCGGAAGAAGCCGCGCGGAAGCAGGAATCCAGCGAGGGCGGTTTCCCGCTGGGCACCGTGATCTGGTTTGCCTTCATCTTCCTGTTCTTCATCCTGCCGATGATCCGTGGTGGAGGACGGCGCAAACGGTATCGCAGCCGCGGCCCCTGGGGCGATACCGCGCGCGACATCGTGCTGTGGGAGGTTGGCAAGGCCATCGCCCGCGGGCTCGACGATGACGACCGCGGCGGTGGCGGCTGGGGCGGCGGCGGCTTTGGCGGGGGCGGCTTTGGTGGAGGCGGCGGCGGAGGCTTTGGCGGCTTCGGCGGCGGCATGTCCGGCGGCGGCGGCGCGAGCGGGAGCTGGTAATGGCCTATCTCACCAAGCAGGAACACCTCCTCGTCACCGAAGCTGTGGCTGCGGCCGAAGCGCACACCAGCGGTGAAATCCTTACCGTTCTGGCCGACCGGTCGGACGGTTACACCGATGTCGCGCTGTGGTGGGCGATTGCAGTGGCCTTCACCGCGATGAGCGTGGTGGCGGCAATCCCCGATTTCTACATCGGCCTGATCGACCGCATCAGCGGAGGCGGTGGCTGGGGCACCGAGTGGACGCAGGGCGAAGTGCTGACCCTGGTGCTGGCAGTGGGGCTGCTCAAATTCATCGGCATGCTGCTGATCCAGATGTGGCAACCGCTCAAGTTCTTTCTGGTCCCCTCGCCGGTCAAGTCCACCCGCGTGCGCGAGGCGGCGATCCGTCATTTCAAGGTCGGCGCCGAAAGCCGCACACATGGCAAGACCGGCGTGCTGCTCTACCTCTCCATGCGCGAACACCGCGCTGAAATCGTCGCCGATGATTCGATCACCGGCAAGGTTGCGCCAGAAGTCTGGGGCGAAGCGATGGCCGATATGCTGGTGGAAATCCGCAAGGGCTGCGTCGGTGCCGGATTGGCCGCAGGTGTGCGCGATGTCGGCGTTGTGCTGGCAGAACATTTCCCGCGCGGCTCCGAAGACGAGAACGAAATCCCCGACCGCATCATCGAAGTCTGACGATGGCAGTTCCCGATCATGACGCTGACGAGGAAATCGTCTGGCAGGGCCGCTTCGTCACCGCGAAGAAGCGCGGCCGCTGGGAATATGTCTCGCGCAGCCGCGGCATTCGCGCGGCGGTAATCCTTGCCATAGACGAGCACGACCATGTGTTGCTGGTAGAGCAGTTTCGCGTGCCGCTGGGCATGAACTGCCTCGAACTCCCCGCCGGCCTGATCGGCGATGATGACGGCGCGGAAGATGAAGACCCGCTCGCCGCGGCAGGCCGCGAGCTGGAAGAGGAAACCGGCTATCGCGCCGCAATTCTCGAAGACATGGGCTGTTTCTATTCCTCGCCCGGCATGGTCAGCGAAAGTTTCACGCTGGTCCGCGCACGCCAGCTTGCAAAAGTGGGCGACGGTGGCGGCGTGGCGGGCGAGAACATCACCGTCCACCGTGTGCCGCGCACCGCCCTTCCCGGCTTTATCGCCGACAAGCGCAAGCATGGTTGCGGGATCGATGTGCGTATGCTCCTGCTGCTGGGACAAGGCATCATCGAGGGAGAATAGACATGGCAGGTCGGTGCGAAGGCAAGCTGGCACTGGTGACCGGTGCTGCGCAGGGGCTTGGTGCGGCGCACGCACGGCGCCTGGCCGAAGAAGGCGCGCGGGTGCTGTGCACCGATCTCAATGGCGAAGGCGCCGAAGCCACCGCCGCGCGCATCGTCGAGGAACTGGGCGCGGGCCATGCCTTTGGCGTGCAGCACGATGTCACCGATCCCGATGCGTGGGAGCGCGTTGTCGATGTGGCCGAGCGCGAACTGGGCGGGCTCAATGTGCTGGTCAACAATGCCGGAATGGGCGTGGCGGGCAATATCGAGACCTGCAGTTTCGAGGATTGGCAGCGCTGTTTCTCGGTCAATGTCGATTCGATCTTTCACGGCTGCCAGAAGGCGCTGCCGCTGATGCGCCAGCACGCGCCCGGATCGATCATCAATATTTCCAGCATCGCCGGACTGATCGCCAGCGACACCATGCCTGCCTATAATTCCAGCAAGGCGGCGGTATGGATGCTGTCGAAGTCGATTGCGCTGCATTGCGCCAAGAACCGGATGGAAATCCGCTGCAATTCGATCCACCCGACCTTTGTCGACACGCCGATCCTCGACGGAACAGCGCGGCACCATAATCTCGACAAGGAAGTGCTGATGGAAAAGCTCGCCCGGCAGATCCCCCTCAAGAAGGTGGGGGAGCCGGACGATATCGCCAATGCGGTGGTCTATCTCGCCAGCGACGAGAGCAAGTTCATGACCGGGGCGGAGCTCAAGCTCGACGGCGGTATCTCGGCCATGTGAAGGGGTTGAGGGAACCCCGCAAGAGGGTTCCCTCAGTCGGCGAACAGACCGATCGCCAGGTAGATGAGGATGAAGCTGCCGAAGCCGAGCAGTGCGCCCAGCACGAAGCCGATCCTGACAAGGTTGGTATCGACGCCGAAGTAACGGCCGATCCCGGAGCAGACGCCCATCAGCTTGCCATTGGTGCGGTCGAGCCGGAACTTGCGGCTTTCGCGGACGGGCTGGTCTTGACGGAACTTGAGATTGCTCATGCGATCACTCCATTGGGCGATGCGGGGATGATGGCCGTGGCGAGGAATACCGCCGAAAGGGCCAGCGAGAAAGCGGCTGCGAAGAGCTTGCCGCCGGACTTTTCGATGTCGAACATGTCTGTTGTTTCCTGTGCTGGAAGAATGGTCATGGTTCAGGCGACAAGACCGGCCGGGCTGGCGGGCAGGATCGCATAGGCCATGAAGAGAGCCGAAGCGCCGAACGCGAAGACGGCGGCGAAGGCTTTGTTGCTGGCAAATTCGATAGCGGACATTGACTGTGTTTCCCTGATCTTGGCTTGTCTGCCGGACCATCCGGCGGACGCAAACTGGTTTGCAACAGCCGTGCCAAAACCGGAAAACCGCAGAAATCCGCCATTCCTGTCTGAACAGGTGGGCGGACTTCCGTTCACCAAACCGAAAGGTTGGGATTTTTCACCAATTGTTGGAAATGGTGTTTCCGGTGGCGGGCAATAGAGGCGCACGCTAGGGCTCAGCCGTCCATGCTCGACCGCATTTCCCTCACCCGTTTCCGCAATCACGAAGCGACTGACCTCAGCGGCACGGCGCGCTTCAACCTGCTTGTGGGGGAAAATGGCGCGGGCAAGACCAATGTGCTCGAAGCGCTGTCACTGCTGGCACCGGGGCGCGGATTACGCCGCGCGGCGCTGGCTGAAATGGTGCTCCACGGCAGCGGCGAAGGGTTCGCCATTGGCGCAGACCTTGCGCAGGACGAATCGCCCGTGCGGCTCGGTTCCTATTCGGAAAGCGCCAGCCCCGGCCGCCGCCGCGTGCGGATCAATGGCGCAGAAGCCAATGCCACCGCGCTGGGAGAATGGCTGGCCCTGACCTGGCTCACGCCCTCAATGGATGGGCTGTTCACCGGACCTGCGGCTGACCGGCGGCGTTTCATGGATCGCATGGCGCTGGCGCTCGACCCGCAGCACGCCGCCCATGCCGCGCGCTATGAAGCGGCCTTGCGCGAACGCAACCGCCTGCTGGCCGATGACCGCAAGCCGGACGGCACCTGGCTCGATGCCATCGAAGCGCAGATGGTGGCGCATGGCGGCATGCTGATCGCAGGCCGTGCGGCGCTGGTCGACACGCTGATGGCGCGGATTGCGGGCATGCCTGCCGAACCCTTTGCCCGCCCTGCCCTGACCTATGCCCCCGGCGGCGCGGACAATGCCGAAGCGCTGTCGCAGGTGCTTTATGAAGGCCGCGCGCGCGACCGCGCGGCGCAGCGCACTCTCTCAGGTCCGCACCGCGACGAGCTGGAAGTGGTCCACGCCGCCAAGCGGGTTGCTGCCGCGCAAAGCTCTACCGGCGAGCAAAAGGCCATGCTGGTCGCCATCACCCTCGCCCATGCTGCACTGGCCGCGCAGGGCCGCGCTGGCGTGCTGTTGCTCGATGAGGTGGCTGCCCATCTCGATCCGCTGCGCCGCGCGGCATTGTTCGAACAATTGGCCCAAAGCGGTGCGCAGGTGTGGATGACCGGCACGGAAATCGCGCCGTTCGAAAGCATCGCCCACTCCGCCGCCACATGGCGCGTCGACGGCGGCCATGTCAGCCGCGTCTAATCCGCTGGCGGAAGCGCCGCTTCGACTTCATCCATTGTTTCGGCAACCAGCCTGTCCAAGCCCTGCGTAGTGGGGTGAATGCGGTCATCCTGGAACAGCGAAGGGTCCTGGTAGATGCTTTCGAGCCAGAACGGCACCAGCGTCGCGCCATATTGCTTGGCCAGTTCGGGATAGAGCCCATCGAACGCCTGCTGGTATTCCGGCCCGTAATTGGGCGGCGCGCGCATTCCCATGACCAGCACCGGAATCTCGCGCTCGCGCAATTCACCCAGCATTTCAACAAAGCTCGCCCGCGTCTGCTCGGGCGAAAGCCTGCGCAGCATGTCGTTCCCGCCCAGCTCCAGCAGCACGAGATCGGGCTTCACTTTCTGCCCGTCGAGCGCAAAGGGCAATCGCTGTGCCCCCGCCGCGCTGGTTTCACCCGACACCGCCGCATTGGTCACCCGCACATTGATGCCCTGCGCGCGCATCGCAGCTTCGAGTTTTGCCGGATAGCTGTGTTCGAGGCCAACGCCGTAACCTGCGAAAAGACTGTCGCCGAATGCCAGGATCCGCCGCTCGGGACCCGTTACGGACTGATCGGACGCTGCATCGGACTGTTCTGCACCCTCAATCGAGCGCTTCATTGACGTCTGATCGCTGTCGCAAGCGGCCAGGGCGAGTGCGCTGAGCACTATCGACAAACTACGTGCGGACATCGGCGAGCTTCCTTGTGCGACTATGGTCCATCTGCCATCGCAGCGGTGTGACAACTACTCAAGATGCGATTTGCGCCAGCAATCTGCGCCTCACGCTCGGTTCGGCCGAGGCGCCCGTCGAAATCCTCAAAGGCCTGGACCTGACCATCGCGCAGGGCGAAACCGTGGCTTTGCTCGGCCCCTCAGGCTCGGGCAAGAGCTCGCTCATGGCGGTGCTTTCAGGGCTGGAACGCGCCACTAGCGGGAGCTTGACCGTTGCCGGGCAGGACTTCGGCAAGCTCGACGAGGATGCCCTCGCCCGCGCCCGCCGCGGCCGGATCGGCATCGTGTTGCAGGCCTTCCATCTGCTGCCGACAATGACCGCGCTGGAAAATGTCGCGACGCCGATGGAGCTGGCGGGCGAAAGCGATGCACAAGCCCGCGCTCAAGCCGAACTGGAAGCGGTCGGCCTCGGCCATCGCCTGCGCCACTATCCGCAGCAGCTATCAGGCGGAGAGCAGCAACGTGTTGCAATTGCCCGCGCGATTGCGCCGCGTCCTGACCTGATCTTCGCCGACGAGCCGACCGGCAATCTGGATCATGCTACCGGACACGAAATCGTCGAACTGCTGTTCGCGCGCCGCGCCGAAACCGGCGCGACTCTGCTGGTCATCACCCACGATCCCGAACTCGCCACCCATTGCGAACGCGTGCTGACCTTGGGCGACGGACGCATCGAAAGCGACAGCAAGGCATGAGCTGGGCCACCGCCTGGCGCATTGCCCGCCGCGATCTGAGCGCGCGGTTCAAGGGGCTGCGGCTGCTGCTGGTGTGCATCTTCCTCGGCACGGCAGCGCTGGCGGCCATCGGTTCGCTGACCGCGGCCATCGAGCGCGAGCTTGCTTCGAACGGCCAGCAATTCCTCGGCGGCGACCTGCAGGTCGAAGTGTGGCAGCGCGCGCTGAATGCAGAAGAACGCGCTGCGCTGGAGGCGCTTGGCACGGTGTCGGCGGGTACACGCATGCAGGCGATGGCGCGCAAGGGCGATCTGGCTGCACCGATCGAGCTGAAGGCAGTCGATGCGCAATATCCGCTCTACGGTGCACTGGTGCTGGACGGCGGGCGAGCGGTGGGGGCTCCATCAGGCAATGAAGCCTATCTGGCACCCGGCGCCGCCGATCGGCTGGGCGCCAAGGTGGGCGACAGCATATTGGTCGGAACGGAAACACTGACCGTTGCGGGGCTGGTCGAGGACGAGCCCGACCGGCTGGGTGAAGGCTTCCAGCTTGGCCCCACGATCATTGTAGCGGAAGACCTGCCGCAGCGCGCCGGTCTGCTCGCGCCCGGAGCCATGTATCAGAGCAAGACCCGCGTCGCGCTGGAAGGATCGCGCGATCTCGAAGCCATCGAGGAATCTCTGGAGAACCAATTTCCCGATGCCGGACTCGACATCGATACCGCCGCGCGCGCTGCACCGGGCACGGATCGTTTCGTCGGGCGGATGAGCGATTTTCTTACGCTGGTCGGCCTCGCCGCACTGGTAATTGCAGGGATCGGCATTGGCGGCGGAGTTGGCTCCTATCTCGATGCACGGCGCCAATCGGTGGCGACGCTCAAGATCCTCGGCGCGACCAGCGGCGATATCGCCCGCATCTATGCGCTGCAGATTCTGGCAGCGGCGGCCGTCGGCAGCCTTGCAGGGCTGGCTGTAGGCGTTGCGATCGTCCCATTGCTTGCTCAGGCACTTGAAGGACTGTTGCCGGTCAACACGGGTTTTGTGATCGATCCGGCGGCATTGCTGCTGGCGGCGACATACGGGCTGCTTGTGGCACTGGTTTTCGCTGCACCGCCATTGCTGCGCGCTCGGCATTATCCCGCAATGGCACTGATGCGGGCGCGGATCGCTCCGCTGGCGCAAGATCGGTCCGCCCTGCTGGTCGTTGCGGTGGGACTGGCAGCAATCGTCGGCCTTGCCTTGCTGACTGCCGATCAGCCCTGGCTTTCGGCCGGTTTCCTTGCCGGTGCCGCAGCAGTGCTGGCGTTCCTCGCTGTGCTGGGCTGGCTGATTCGCCGCATCGCGCGTGCCGTGCCACGCCCCAAGAGCCCGATCGCCCGTGCAGCTCTGGCCAATATCCACCGTCCGGGTTCGAGCACCGGCGCGCTCGTCACGGCGCTGGGCTTTGGCCTTTCCGCCTTTGTCCTGCTCGCCGCGGTGCAAAGCGCCATCGACGGAACCATCGCCAAGCGCGTGCCCGAACGTGCACCGGACTATTTCGTGCTCGACGTGCCGCGCGACAATTCCGATCGCTTCGAAGCGCTGGTGCATCAGGCCGATCCCGAGGCGAACATCCGCCTCGTCCCCGCGCTGCGCGGCGCGGTGCTGGCTTTCGGTCCTGAAGGGAATATGACCCGCACCTCCAGCCTCGAAGACATTCCCGACGATGCCTGGGCGCTGCGTGGCGAGCGCGGTCTGACCTATGCCAATGAGGTTCCCCCCGGTAACACGCTGGCGGAGGGCGAATGGTGGCCTGCCGATTATTCCGGCGAGCCGCTGGTGTCGATTGACGAGGAATTTGCCACGGCCGCCGGTCTCAAGATTGGCGACAGGCTGACCTTCGGTGTGCTGGGCGTGGAAGTGGATGCACGCATCGCCAATACGCGGCAGATCGACTGGGAGAGCATGGGGTTCAACTATGTCTTCGTGCTCAGCCCCAATGCGCTGGAAAGCTCGCCCCATAATTTTGCTGCCACCATCGAATTGACCGAAGGCACTCCGACGGGTCCATTGTTGCAATCGCTGGTTCGTTCGTTCCCATCCACTTCGGTGATCGAGGTTGGCGGAGTGCTGCAACAAGCGCGCACCATCCTCGAGCAGGTCGGGCTGGCAACGCTGGCCGCAGCGAGTGTCGCGGTGCTGGCCGGTTTGGCAGTGCTTTTGGGCGCAATCGCCGCCGCGCGTGCCTCGCGTACTTATGACACGGTCGTGCTGCGCGTGCTCGGTGCTGATCGCAGGCAGGTGCTGATGATGCAGCTGGCCGAATATGCGCTGCTTGCCGGGGCACTGGCATTGGTGGCACTGGGGCTCGGCAGCCTCACTGCATGGCTGGTCGTCTCGCAATTGTTCGAGTTCGACTGGCTGCCCGACTGGGGGCAAGTGCTCGCCGTCCTAGGTGTCGGCCTGGCCGTGGTACTTGCCTTTGCGGTAGGCGGCTCGCTCCCGCTGCTCGGGGCCAAGCCGGTGCAGGCACTGCGCGCACTTTAGCGCATCGTCACATTGCGTCGTCCATCGCCGTAGCGCGGATTGAGTTCGCCTGCCCGCTGCAGCGAGAGCCGTTCGCGACCCCTGGGATCCAGTCCGAAGCGATTTTCGCCGCGCGTGCCGTCGATCACCATGAAATAGAGCAGCAGCAGGCCTCCCAGAAGCGGGACGAAGGCAATCAGATACCACCAGCCCGATTTGTCCTGATCGTGAAAGCGCCGCACGGTCAGGGCCAATTGCGGAATGAAGCTCGCCAGCCAGAACAGCGCAAAAGGTAATGTCAGCGCCACCTGCGCCGGCGACATCGATGCTTCGCCTTCGAATACGTTCACCGGCTTGCCTTCGATCACCATCATGCCGATTGCCCAAGCAGTCGTCACGCCAATAACCATCAGTGTGAACGCCCAGTATTCGCTGCGACGCGAGCGCCCTGAAAATTCCGCATATCGACGGTATGGTAGCGCTATCCAATGCATCGCAGCCCCCCTTGCTTGAGCTTCAAACTAGCTATCCGGCAGACAAAGAAAAGGGGGCCCGAAAGCCCCCTTTCCCGTGTTCGGTCTGTCGGTTCGATCAGAACTTGAACTTGGCAGCAGCACCGTAGGTACGCGGCTGGTTCGGATAGCCCGAAATCGAGCCCGACTGAGCCACCGAGTCAAAGATAGTGGTAATGTAGCGGTCGTTCAGCAGGTTGCGGCCCCAGACACTCAGTTCCAGACCCATGTCGAAGGCATAGGTGAAGCTGGCCGAGAGATCGTTGACCTCACGCTGGAACGGACGCGCTGCTGCAATCGCGGCTTCCTGACCCCCCGAGTAATAACCGGGCAGACCCTGAACCACCTGCGTCGGTGCTTCATAGTAGAAGGTAGTATTCAGGATAATGCGGTCACCCGCAGCATTGATCTCGCGGTTGTACTGCGCACCAAGGCTGGCGGAAAGTTCGGAGACACCTTCGACCTGCTGTCCCGAAATATCGCCGATGGAGCTGTTGGTGAAGCTCACATATTCCGGATCGAGATAGGTGAAGGCGGCAGTGAAGGTCCACTCGTCGGTGGGCCTGACCGAACCATCGAACTCGATGCCAAAGGTTTCCTGCAAGCCTGCATTGGCCAGCGCGAAGCCGGTTCCGGTGAACACGTTCGACTGGAAGCCATCGATCTTCTGGTTGAAGAAAGTCAGGTTTGCCGATGCATAGTCCCAGTTACCCTTGATACCGAGCTCCGCAACTTCGGTTTCTTCCGGACCCGCAAAACGCGAGCCGGTGGTCAGATTGGCTGTGTCAATGCCGGCAGCGACAATGGCCGGATAGTCGCTCGCCAGCGGACGGCTGTCACGCGAGAGGTTGAACGAGCTTGCCTTAAAACCCGTCGCGTAGCTGGCATAGATATTGAGCGTCGGCGTGACGTCGTAAGCGAGACGTGCGGTCCAGCTCCAGTCATCGTCGCTCGTCCTGCCATTTTCGACCGAGTTGGGGACGTTGAGGAACGGCGGAAGGAACTGCAGCGGGCGCAGCGCCAGCAGCGGGTTGACCGCGGCATTTGTGTCGTTTGCGTCGGCAAAGGCCTGCACACCGGCCGAAACCTGCTGGAAGCCAGCGGGGTTTGCTCCGGCAAATGCACCGATTTCCGCTTGCGTCGCCGGACGTCCGAGGCCGAGCAGAGTACCGATCTGTGTTGCCAGACCCTGCGCGTAGATTGCGGTATTGCCCGACTGCACCAGGTCGATACCCGAGAAAACGTCGGTCGAAACCACATCCGTCGTGATGCGCTTCTTGTCCTTGGTGTAGTTCGCACCAAGCGTCAGCACGAGACCGTCGACGATTTCGAAATCCATCTGGCCGAAGACCGACAGCGCTTCGTTCTTGAGCGTATAGGCTTCGGTGAGCCCCTGCCCTTCGCCGAAGAACTGGCCGATATAATTCTGGCCGTTGAGTGCTGAAAGCGTCGCTTCGAGCGTGTTGACGTTTTGCGTATTGCCCGTCGCGCCGCGGATCAGCAGGTCGGCATAAGGGCGGAAATCCTCGCCAAAATAGATCTCGTTGGCCTGATCGATGCTTTCGTCAAAATAGAAGCCGCCAAGCAGGATGTTGACGCCTTCAGTGACTTCGCCCGAAATGCGCAGCTCCTGGGTGAACGTGTCGATACCTACATCGGCGAAATTGCGACCGATCAGGTCGGCGCTGGTGAAGTCCGAATCCTGGTCGGTAATTGCATCGCTCTGGCGGTAGCCGGTGATCGAAGTCAGCGTGAATGCGCCAAGTTCATAGTCGATCTGGCCCGAAATGCCCTTGTTCTCGATGTCGTTCGAGGAATCGAAATTATTGTAGACGACGCCAGCAAAACGGTCATCGGGATCGTTGACCATGCCACCTACGGCAAACACCGCTCCGGTCGCCGCGCTCTGGCGAAGATTCACGACGCCGCAGCAGGTTTCGTCGATCTTGTCGTAATCGGCGATCACGCGCAGCTGAAGCGGTCCGTCGTTCTCGAACAGCATCTGTGCGCGTGCGAACCAGCGATCGCGATTGTTTACGTCGCTGCCGGTATTGGCATCTTCCAGATAGCCGTCACGCTTGTTGATCCCGCCCGCCAGGCTGAAAGCCAGGCTGTCGCTGATCGGACCGGTGACCAGACCCTTACCGACAATGGCATTGTAATTGCCGTAGCTCAGCTCGGCCATGCCGCCGAACTCGAACTCGGGCTTCTTGGTGACGATCGAAATGACACCGGCGCTGGCATTCTTGCCGAACAGGGTCGACTGCGGACCGCGCAGCACTTCGACGCGCTGCACATCGGGCAGATCGGTGATCTGTGCAGCCGTGCGGCTGCGATAGACGCCATCGACGAACACGCCGACCGAAGGTTCGATGCCGGCATTGTTCGCGCCATTGCCGAAGCCGCGGATGATGAAGTTGGTATTGGCAGAGCTTTGCAGCTGGCCGACGCGTAGCGACGGCACCAGCGTCTGCAGATCGTTCAGGTCGCGGATTTGCGCGCGCTCGATCGCTTCTGCCGTGGTCACGCTGACGGCGACGGGGACTTCCTGCAGCGTCTGTTCGCGTTTGGTGGCGGTGACGATAATCACATTGTCGTCGGGGCTTTCTGCCTGTTCATCGGCAGTGTCTGCGACGGAAGCCTGATCCTGCCCGTCATCCTGCGCGTGGGCAACGCCCGGCACGGCAAATGCGGCGGCGCCGACAAGCAAAGCGGTACGAACGGTCGCGGAGCGGCCGAAGGCAGTAAATTTCATGAATAAGCGTCCTCTCACAAACTCGAATTTCAGGTCTGTCGCGCAGTCCCCAATCCTCGCTGACACTTCTGTAAATATTCGCACGATGCTTGTCCCTCAAGCGTTTAGCCGCGCTGACATGCTGCAAGTGCAACTGTGTGCCATTAGAGTCACACAGCAGCCGCTTGCCGCAGTGCAACATCTAAGCTAGGGGCGCGCACGAATTGTGCGGCGCCTTGTCGGCTGCCGCTACGGCACCCTTACGAAAGCACATCCATGTCCCGCGACCTCCGCAACGTGGCGATCATCGCCCACGTCGACCACGGCAAGACCACGCTTGTCGATCAGCTCTTCCGCCAGTCGGGCACTTTCCGCGAAAACCAGCGCGTAGAAGAACGCGCGATGGATTCGAACGATCTCGAAAAAGAGCGCGGAATCACGATTCTTGCCAAGTGTACCAGCGTCGAATGGAACGGCACGCGCATCAATATCGTCGACACCCCGGGCCACGCCGACTTCGGTGCCGAGGTGGAGCGAATCCTGAGCATGGTCGATGGCGTTATCCTGCTGGTGGACAGCGCCGAAGGCCCGATGCCGCAGACCAAATTCGTCACCGGCAAGGCGCTGGGTCTTGGCCTGCGCCCGATTGTTGTCGTCAACAAGATCGACCGCAGCGATGCGCGCCCGCAGGAAGTGCTTGACGAAGTGTTCGACCTGTTCGCATCGCTCGACGCGAATGACGAGCAGCTCGATTTCCCCTCGCTGTGGGCTTCCGGTCGTGATGGCTACGCCAGCGATGACGAAACCGCGCGTTCGGGCGACCTCAATCCGCTGTTCAAGCTGATCACCGAGCATGTTCCTGCCCCCGGGCTCGACACAGAAGCACCGTTCAGCTTCCTCGCCACCCTGCTTGACCGTGACAATTTCATGGGCCGCGTGCTTACCGGCCGTGTCCAGTCAGGCACGATCAACGTCAATGACCCGATCCGTGCGCTCGACGCCGACGGCAAGGTCATCGAAGTGGGCCGCGCCACCAAGCTGATGAGCTTCGATGGCCTCGAACGCGTGCCGGTCGACAGCGCGCAGGCTGGCGACATCATCGCTCTGGCTGGCCTCGAAAAGGCTACCGTCGCCAACACGCTCGCCGATCCCAGCGTTACCGAACCGATCAAGGCGCAGCCGATCGATCCGCCAACTCTGGCGATGCGCTTTGCCGTGAACGACAGCCCGCTGGCTGGCCGCGAAGGCAGCAAGGTTACCAGCCGCATGATCCGTGACCGCCTCTATCGCGAAGCGGAAACCAATGTCGCCATCCGCATCACCGAGAGCGAAGACAAGGACGCCTTCGAAGTCGCCGGTCGCGGCGAACTTCAGCTCGGCGTGCTGATCGAAACCATGCGCCGCGAAGGTTTCGAGCTGGGCATCAGCCGCCCACGCGTGCTGTTCCGCGAAGAGGACGGCAAACGCATGGAACCCTATGAAACCGTGGTCATCGACGTGGACGACGAACACTCGGGCACGGTTGTCGAGAAGATGCAGCGCCGCAAGGCCGAGCTGACCGAAATGCGTCCGTCCGGCCAGGGCAAGACCCGCATCACCTTCTCCGCCCCCAGCCGCGGCCTGATCGGCTATCACGGCGAATTCCTGTCCGACACGCGCGGCACGGGCATCATGAACCGGTTGTTCGAGAAATATGGCCCGCACAAGGGCCCGATCGAAGGCCGCCAGAACGGCGTGCTGATCTCGATGGTACCGGGTGAAGCGGTCCCCTATGCGCTCAACGCGCTGGAGGAACGCGGCGAGCTGTTCATCAGCGGCGGTGCCAAGATCTATGAAGGCATGATCATTGGCGAAAACGCCAAGCCCGACGATCTCGAAGTCAATCCGATGAAGTCGAAGCAGCTGACCAACTTCCGCTCGACCGGCAAGGACGATGCAATCCGCCTGACCCCGCCGCGCATCATGACGCTGGAGCAGGCCATCGCCTATATCGACGATGACGAAATGGTCGAAGTGACCCCGCAGAGCATCCGCCTGCGCAAGGCCGTGCTCGACCCGCACGAACGCAAGAAGGCGAAGCGTCAGGCGCAGGGCTGATATGACAGGGTGACAAAGGGTGACACGCGTGTCACCCTTCTCCTACAATTCCCTGTGCAACTGAACCTTTATTTATCAGATAGTTATGCGACCATCTCGCCCCCGGGGTTACACTTTGGGGTTAAGGGGGTAGCTGACGCGGCGACCATCGCCGAACCAACACAGTGAAAGAGCCGACAGCGCGCTAGCAAATGCAAGGCCTGTAGGAAAATCTGCTGATGCGGGACGAGGATGGCAGCCATCCGGTCACCAGATCCGCAGTTCCAGCCAACCCACCGGTAATCGCAGCGACCATTGGCCAAAGCCGGTTGCATTTGTTACCTGCGCGTTCATGCAGACCGGAACGCTGATCTCCCTCGCCCTCTATTTCATGCTCATGCTCGGCATCGGGCTTTATGCCTGGCGCAAATCCACGCAGACGAGCGAAGGCTATCTGCTTGCCGGGCGAGACCTTTCTCCTTCGGTCACGGCATTATCTGCCGGGGCAAGCGACATGTCGGGCTGGCTGCTGCTGGGCCTGCCCGGAGCGCTCTATGCGGCCGGACTGGTCGAAGCATGGATCGGCATCGGCCTGACCATTGGTGCCTGGTTCAACTGGTATCTGGTTGCCCCGCGCCTGCGCCGTCAGACCGAAGATCTGGGCAATGCGCTGACCATCCCCGAATTCCTCGCAAACCGCTTTCCCGACAAGGCCGTGGCACTGCGCATTGTCAGCGCTCTGATAGTCGTGGTGTTCTTCTCCGTTTACACGGCGGCAGGCATGGTCGGTGGCGGCAAGCTGTTCGAGACCGCCTTTGCCGGTTCGCTGCCCAATGGCGGTATGTCGGACTACATGCTGGGCATCTGGATCACCGCTGGCGTGGTCATAACCTACACCATGATCGGCGGCTTTCTGGCCGTCAGTCTGACCGATTTCGTGCAGGGCATGATCATGCTGCTGGCGCTTGTCATCATGCCCTTGGTGGTGATGTTCGGTCCCGGCGGCAGTTCCGGCGCGTCGATTGCAGCCGTGCCCCAGGAAGGGTTCCTGTCGCTGACACACGGGCTGACCTTCCTCGGTTTCCTTTCGGCAGTGACATGGGGATTGGGCTATTTCGGCCAGCCACATATCATCGTGCGTTTCATGGCGATCCGTTCGGTAGAGGATGTTCCGGCTGCGCGGCGGATCGGGATGAGCTGGATGATCGTCTGCCTGATCGGGACGA
Organism: uncultured Qipengyuania sp.; assembly: GCA_965650395.1. Lineage (GTDB taxonomy): Bacteria > Pseudomonadota > Alphaproteobacteria > Sphingomonadales > Sphingomonadaceae > Qipengyuania. Next base: position 15,463 of record CBFGON010000018.1, read on the forward strand.
TCGGCGTGGGTCTTGCCGGACGGGCCTTTGTCGAGCGCAACGGACTGGTTGTCGAGGACCCTGAAACGATCTTCATCGTGCTGGCCAATCTGCTGTTCCACCCGCTGGTGACGGGCTTCCTCTATGCCGCGCTGCTGGCCGCGATCATGTCCACGATCAGTTCGCAATTGCTGGTCGCGTCCTCTTCGCTGACAGAGGACTTCTATCGTCTGTTCATCCGCCGTGACTGTACCGAGCGCGAAGCGGTCAATGTCGGGCGCATTTCGGTACTGGCGGTCGCGCTGGTGGCGATTGCGATTGCAGCCGACCCTGACAGCAAGGTACTCGGCCTGGTCGCCAATGCCTGGGCGGGCTTCGGCGCGGCATTCGGACCCTTGATTCTGCTCTCGCTGACATGGAACCGCATGACCGGCGCCGGTGCGGTGGCCGGGTTGGTGACGGGGGCCGCCGTCGTCATCATCTGGATTGCACTGGGCTGGAACAGCAAGCTGCCGGGAATGGATGGCGGGCTTTACGAGATCGTCCCCGGTTTCATCGCTTCGTGGTTGGCGATCTGGCTGGTAAGCAAGGCAACAGCTCCTTCGCCGAGCGCTGCGGAGGCATAGTTTCTGGAGAGGTAGAATGGCCAAGGTCACGGGGCTCGGCGGCATTTTCTATGTTGTGCGCGATCCGGAGGCGACGCGGGCATGGTATCGCGACACTCTTGGTATCGACGGACCTTACGGGCCACAGCTCGATTGGGCAGAAGAGACGGGCGAAAAGCCCTATTCGCTTATCAGCCATTTCACCGATGACGAATATATCAAGCCCGGCAAGGGCGCCTTCATGATCAATCTCAGGGTCGACGACCTTGACGGTTTTGTTGAACGGCTCGAAGGGATCGGCGTGGAAATCCTCGGCGTATCCGACGAAGGCTATGGCAAGTTCGCGTGGCTGCTCGACCCCGATGGCGTCAAGATCGAGCTGTGGCAGCAGGTCGACGCGCCCGACTAACCCACGCTGCCACAACGCCAATTTCTGCCGGTTAGCGGCTTGTTAACCATGTTGTGGCCATACAGGCCTCATGCGCCGTATCGCCGCCTTGGCCTCGCTCCTTCCCCTCGCCTTGACGGGATGCGGCGCAATTCCTGATTCCCGGGCACCTGCCAGGCCGATCACCCAGGCTGCACCGCAGACACCCTTTGCCGCCAGGCCTGAAGCGCTCACCTGCCATGCCACGCTCGGCAAGACCGGATCGCAATTCGCGCCGCTGCCTGACCGCATGTACGGCGCCGGCTGCTCCACAACCAATAGCGTGAGGCTGGAGCGGGTGGGCGGCGACAGTGGCCAGTTCGCGGTGACCAATCTCAACGCTCTCGCCTGCCCGCTGGCCAACAACTTTGCTGCATGGGCGCGCTTCGGGGTCGATCGCGCTGCGCGGCAGATCCTCGGCAGCCCGCTGGTGCGGATCGAAACGATGGGCAGCTATTCGTGCCGCAATGTCGCCGGGACTACGCGGTTATCAGCCCATTCGCGCGCCGAAGCAATCGACGTCGCGGCATTTGTGCTGGCTGACGGCCGGCGGATCAGCGTGCAGAACGGCTGGCTAGCCTCGCCAGACGAACGCCGCTTCATGCGCACGATCCATGCCAGCGCCTGCAAGCGGTTCGGCACCGTGCTTGGCCCCGATTACAATGCCGCGCACAAGGACCACCTCCACCTTGAATTCGGCAACGGCAGTTTCTGCCGCTAGCCCAGTTGCGCAAGCTGCGCGGAATCGAGATGTGCTTCGATCCGCAAACGCACTGCCTCTGCAGCATGGTGCGCACCCAGCTTTACCATCAGATTTGCCCGGTGAATTTCCACCGTGCGCGGGCTGATCGCAAGTTCGCGCGCGATCATCTTGTTGCTTCGCCCTTCCGCCAGCCAGTCGAGCACTTCACGCTCGCGCGGTGAAAGGCTGGCAAGCCGGCTGCGCGCCTCGACCATCTTGCGCCGCGCTTCGCCATAGGCCTCGGCCTCCTGCTCGATCCGCCGGACGGTTTCCGAAAGCCGATAATCGCGCAGTGGGAGACGCAGGTAATCGAGTGCCCCCGCTTTGATCGCCGATACCACCCGCGTCGGTCTGGGATCGATCGAAGTGCCCACCACGGGAAGCCAGATCCCCGCAGAAGCGAGCCTTCGCAGGACAAGGGCTGCGCTGCCAGTGCCATCATCGTCGCGTGCCAGCACCATCCCGCGCTCGGGCGGGATCGCCATAAGCTCGGTGACGTCTGCATAGACTTCGCAGTGGTGCCCCAGGTCAAAGCCAAGCCGTGCCTGTTCGGCACGGGACCGGCAATCACCATCGACGATATGAAGAATGTTGCGCTTTTCCATGCAACGATGGGTTGCACAATCCGTATGAATGCGCAGTCCGTAAAACTACGGATATGGATGAAAACATGACACAAAACTACGGATGCTGGCAACTCCGACCTTCGAGAATCAGGTCCAATCCGGTTGCATTTGTTACCCGAACCAGCGGGGGACAGGATCAGCCCTCGCCGCGATAGAAGCTGTAATCGGGCAGCGAATGGAAGGCATTCTTCAACGCATCGCCCCAGCTGGAAGAGATCGCCTGGAAATAGGCGTCGTCGAACGAGATGCGATGTTGGTGCCCGGCCTCGTAACTGTCACGCTCGATCACCTGCAGGTCGAGCGGGAGGCCGACCGAGAGATTGGCCTTCAGGGTCGAATCGAAGCTGACCATCAGCAGCTTCACCCCGTCCTCGAGGCTCATCTGCCGGTCATAACCGCGGATGATGATGGGGCGTCCATATTTGGTCTCGCCAATCTGGAAAAAGGGCGTGTCGAGACTGGCCTCGATGAAATTGCCTTCGGGATAGACCAGGAACAGGCGCGGCTCCATGCCCTTGATCTGGCCGGCAACGATGATCGAGGCGGTGAAGCGGCTTTGCGCATTGTCGCCGTTGAGCGCCTGTCGCTCTGTGATGATGCCGCGCATCAGCCTGCCGATCTCGGTCGCCACCTGAAACATGGTCGGCGACTTCAGGATCACATTGTCGCGCTCGTCGGGTTCCTTGGTGCGTTCTTCCAGCTGGCTGATCACCGCCTGCGTGGTGGCGAGATTGCCCGCGGTCATCAGTGTAATGATCCGCTCTCCCGGCACCTGCCAGGTGAACATCTTGCGAAATACCGAGATGTTGTCGACGCCCGAATTGGTCCGCGTGTCGCTCATCAACACGAGTCCCTTTTCGAGCACCATCCCCACGCAATAGGTCATTTTAGAGCGAAAATCCCGCTTACTGCTGCACTTGCTGCTGTTCGACCGCCACGGCGACTTCGAGCTCCTGCGTCGTATTGCCGAAACTGATCCCTGTCACGGGTGCAGCATCACGATAGTCGCGACCTGTGGCCACGCGGACATAGCGTTCATCGGGGCTGATACCGTTGGAAATGTCGAAACCGACCCAGCCCAGGCCGTCGATATGGGCCTCGGCCCAGGCATGGCTCGCCTCTTGCTCGATCCGATCGTTCATCATCAGATAGCCCGAGACATAGCGCGCCGGGACGTCGAGCGCACGCGCTGCGCCGATGAAGATATGCGCATGGTCCTGGCACACACCGCTGCGCACGGCATAGCTTTCCTCACCGGTAGTATGCGCCGCAGTAGATCCTGCGCCATAGGCCACCCGTTCCAGTATTGTGCGCGACAGACTATGCAGCATCTCAAGCCGATCACCGTCCTGTCGGCGTACTTCGCTCACCAGCTTGCGCATCCCCGGCCCGGGCCGCGTAAGCCGCGTCTGACCCAGAAAGCTCCATAGCGGCAAATGCCCGGCGTGGCGTCCGATGACGCCCGCATGATCATGTGTATCGACGATCCCGCGGCACGTCACCGTTACCGCACTCGTCCCCGGCGCCACCGCTACCAGCGTGGTGGTATTGTGGTGCTGGTCTTCGAATTTCAGCTCTTCATGGGCGTTTTCATATTCCATCACCCAGCTGACAATTTCCTGCCCCTGCGTGTGCTTGGGTGTCAGCCGCAACCGCTGCAGCGCATGGACTACCGGAACATCGAAGCGATAACGGGTCGTATGGCGGATCGAGAGGCGCATCAGGAATAGAACCTGTAATCATCCGCAATGGCATTGCCGATTGCGGCATTCGTGGCGGAGAACTCGATCAGGAATTCGTGCAAGCCCTGATCGAATATCTGGTCGATGGTGAGCTGGTGAAGTTCTGTGTCAGCCTCGCGCATCAACTCGTTCGACCGGCCTTCGTGGCCATGCAACCGGGCGAGCTCGGTCAGGTTGTGCCGCAGTGCCGAATGGCAGAAGGCAAGGCTGCGCGGAAAGCGGTTGTCCAGGATCAGGAACTCGCAAATGCCCCGCGCATCGATCTGTCCGGCATTGAGCCAGCGATAGGCCCGGTCGCCCGAAACCGACCGCAGCACAGTATCCCACTGTCCCGTATCGAGGCTCGACCCGACATAGGAAAGGGAGGGCAGCAGCAGGTAGTATTTCATGTCGAGAATGCGTGCCGTGGAATCCGCGCGTTCAACGAAAGTGCCTGCGCGGGCGAAATGGTAGCCCTCGTCGCGCAGCATGGCGCCGGCCATCGCCCCATGTGCCAGCGTGCCTGCCCGGCGCAGGGTGGCAACGGTATCGAGCACGCGGGTCTCGCCCACCGGCTTGGCCAGTTGATCGCTGATCAGCAACCAGCTTTCGTTGATGGCCTCCCACAACTCGCTGCTGATTGCGTTGCGCACCAGCCGTGCATTCTGCCGCACCTGCCCGAACATCGCGAGGACCGAGGACGGGTTATCCTTGTCGCGCAGGATGTAGTTCCACGCCTGCATCCCGGTGTAGCTGGCGTGCTTGGATTCGTAACCGATACGCTGACCGGCGGTGGAAATGACCGAGCGCCATTCCTCTTCAGCCGTAACAAGATCGCGGGTCAGCGCCATACGTAACCCCGCATCGAGCAGACGGGCGGTATTCTCGGTCCGCTCGAGATAACGGAACATCCAGAACAGGCCATTGGCGGTCCGACCTAGCATGAAGGGAGCTCCGCCATCAGTCCTTGAGCACCCATGTATCCTTGGTCCCGCCGCCCTGGCTGGAATTGACCACAAGTGACCCCTCCTTCAGCGCCACGCGGGTCAAACCGCCCGGCGTGATGTCGATCTTGTCGGGTGAGACGAGCACAAATGGCCTGAGATCGACATGCCGCGGTGCCAGTCCCTTGCGCGTGAAGATCGGGCAGGTGGACAGCGCCAGCGTCGGCTGGGCAATGTAATTATGCGGCCGCTCGACCAGCTTGGCGCGGAATTCCTCTATTTCCTTATTCGAGGCCGCCGGGCCAACCAGCATGCCATAGCCGCCTGAACCGTGGACCTCCTTGACGACCAGCTCTGCCAGATTGTCGAGTACATATTTGAGGCTGTCCGCATCGGCACAGCGCCAGGTCTGTACATTGGGCAGCAGCGGCTTTTCGCCGGTATAGAACTCGACGATCTCGGGCATGAAGGAATAGATCGCCTTGTCGTCGGCCACACCGGTGCCGGGTGCGTTGGCGATGGTCACCCCGCCCGCGCGATAGACATCCATGATCCCCGGCACGCCAAGCACGCTGTCGGGGTTGAAACTCAGCGGATCGAGAAACTCGTCATCGACGCGTCGATAGATCACGTCGACGGCCTTGTAGCCACTGGTAGTGCGCATGGCGACGCGGCCGTTTACCACCCGCAGATCGCTGCCTTCGACCAGTTCAGCGCCCATCTGGTCGGCGAGAAAGGCATGCTCGAAATAGGCCGAATTGTAGATGCCCGGCGTCAGCACCGCCACCACGGGCTTGCCCTGCGCACAGGAAGGCGCACATGCCGCAAGGCTCTTGGCGAGGCGGCGCGGATAATCGGAAACGCTTTCCACGGGCACCCGCAGGAACAACTCGGGGAACATCGCCATCATGGTTTCGCGATTTTCCAGCATGTAACTGACACCCGAAGGCGTGCGGGCATTGTCTTCCAGCACGAAGAATTCGTCTGGCCCGGTGCGTACCAGATCGATACCCACGATATGGGTGTAAACCCCGCCCGGCGGCGTGAAGCCAACCATGTTGGGCAACCATGCCTCGTTATTGCGCAGTAATCTGTCGGGCAACCGCCCGGCGCGTACGATCTCCTGCCGGTGGTAGAGATCGTACATGAAGGAGTTGAGCGCCGAGACACGCTGTTCGATCCCGCGCGCCAGCCGGCGCCATTCGCCCGCGTCGATGATCCGCGGGACCATATCGAAGGGGATCAGCCGTTCTTCGGCTTCGTTTTCGCCATAGACGTTGAAGGTGATGCCGGTCTTGCGGAAGTTCGTTTCCGCATCGGCATGTTTGCGCCGCAGCAGCGGTTGCTGCTGGTCGTCGTACCACTTGCAATAGTCTGCATAGGCCGCGCGCACACCGCCATCGCGATCGCGCATCTCGTTAAAGAATTCCGAACTTCCGCTCATAGCACTCCGCTAGAAGTCCGCTCGCCTCGCAATGATATTTGGCAGATTACGCGCTTCCTGCAAGATTAAAGCGTCAACCGCGGTCAAGTTCCTTCAGAACGGCCGCAACCGCTTCATTGGTCAGCACAAATCCCATGTGCGAGCAGCGTAATGCCACCGCCCGGTCACGCTCTCCTGCACGTCCACAGGCGCAACGCGGGTGAACCACGCCATCGCGCGGGCTCCACAGGGCGACCGTTTCCACCGGGGGCTTTTGAGCGACCACCGTTTCGATCTGCGGCTCGTCCACCCGGTGTCCGGCAATTGCCTGATAGGCACGCCAGCCATTGTTGGCGCGCGGGCTACCCGAAAAGGGCGAACCCATCGTTATGACCTTGGCAACCTTGTCGGGATGCAACTTGGCCAGTTCGCGCGCCATCACGCCGCCCAGGCTCCATCCGATCAGCACGATCGGTTCGCCATTGCGACGATAGAGTTCGACCAGCCGTTCCTCCACCTTGCGCACGCGATCTGCGGTTGCGCCAAGGTTGTAACCTTCGCCCCAGCGTTTGGCAGTGTGGCCCGCCTTTTCCAGTTGCCGCGCCATCCAGCGCATGCGGATAGGGTGCGCGCCAAAGCCTGGCAGAAGCATCACCAGCCTGGGATTTACTGCCGGTGCGATCTCGACATTGTCGAAGCGGCGCCTGACCGGCTCGAGCGGCCAGAGAAATTCCCTCGCCAGCAAAAGGGGCCTGGGGCCGCGCGCATCAAGGGGGCGAGGCTCAGCCGCCAGCGCCAGCCGGCGGCGGATGTCCTCTCGGGTTTCACGGAACGGTAATGTTGCCATCGTTTCGCAACAATGCGCCCCGGCGGTTACCGGTTCCTGAACGATTATCCGGCGGGCTGCTTGCAATCGCCGGTACGGGTCATGCCGACCTTCATCACCATGCGCTTTTCACCCTTGCCGTCCTTGCCCGGCTCGGTGACCGCCATGGTCATCTGCGATTCGGTGCCGGTCGAAGTGCCGTCCAGCGTTGCCTTGCCTTCGCCCGTCGGCCCCTTGCACGTCATCGCCGCCTTGAAAGTGGTGTCGGTGGAAGACATGCTGTCGACCTTGCAGTCACCGCTCTGAAGCTGCTCGGCGAGGCCGATCATGCCCTTGTTCGCCTCTTCGGTGGTCAGGCAGCGCGGCGGTGCCATATTGCCCATGCCTTCGAAGAAGCCCTTCGCCTGCTCGATCTCCTGTGCGCTCATCGACGGATCGACCAGTTCCTGCAGGTTCATGCTCATCTTGTATTCGCCGGGCTGCAGCGGCTTGACCTTGGCGGTGGCAGCCTTGACCTCTTCCGCCGAAACCGCACCGTCGCCGTCGGCATCCGCATTGTCCGCACCGCCCGAACAGGCGGCCAGCGAAATGGCGGCAAGCGAAACCAGAATAATCGAACGCATGGGATACCCCTGTGATTGTCTGCCGCGACGCTAGCAGCGCGACGGCGAACCGCAAGCGCCGTTGCACCGACGGCAAATGTTCCCCATATGTGCGCATATGAGCGAACTGGTAATCCGACGCGGACTCGAAGAACCCGATACCACTGGCGAGTTCGTTCCGCACAAGCCCGCTCGCCCTGACAAATCGATGGGTGGGCGCGCATTCAAGCTGGTGAGCGAATACACGCCTTCAGGCGATCAGCCGACCGCTATTGCCGAACTGGTGGCGGCTACCGAAGAAGGCGAACAGACGCAGACGCTGCTGGGCGTCACCGGATCGGGAAAGACTTTCACCATGGCCAAGGTGATCGAGGCCGTGCAGCGCCCTGCCCTGATCCTGGCCCCCAACAAGATCCTCGCTGCGCAACTCTATGGCGAATTCAAGAGCTTCTTTCCCGAAAATGCCGTCGAATATTTCGTCAGCTATTACGACTATTACCAGCCCGAAGCCTATGTGCCGCGATCCGATACCTATATCGAGAAGGAATCGAGCGTAAACGAAGCGATCGACCGGATGCGCCATTCGGCCACCCGTGCGCTGCTGGAACGGGACGATGTGATTATCGTCGCCTCGGTTTCCTGCCTCTACGGCATCGGCTCGGTCGAGACATACTCAGCCATGATCTTCGACCTCAAGCAGGGCGCGACGCAGGATCAGCGCGAGATCATCCGCAAGCTGGTGGCACTGCAATACAAGCGTAATGACGCCGGCTTTTCGCGCGGCAACTTCCGCGTGCGGGGGGACAGTCTGGAAATCTTCCCCAGCCATTATGAGGACATGGCCTGGAGGATCAGCTTCTTCGGGGACGAGATCGAGGAAATAAGCGAGTTCGACCCGCTGACGGGCAAGAAGGGCGCCAGCCTCGATAAGGTGCGCGTCTATGCCAATTCGCACTACGTCACGCCCGGTCCGACGATGAAACAGGCGTCAGAGGCCATCAAGTTCGAGCTGCAGGAGCGGCTCAAGGAACTGCACGAGGAAGGCCGGCTGCTCGAGGCGCAACGGCTGGAGCAGCGCACCAATTTCGACCTCGAAATGATTGCCGCTACCGGCTCCTGCGCAGGGATCGAGAATTACAGCCGCTTCCTCACCGGCCGCCTGCCCGGTGAACCGCCACCGACCCTGTTTGAATATCTGCCCGAGAACGCGCTGCTGTTCGTCGATGAAAGCCACCAGACGGTGCCTCAGATCGGCGCGATGGCCAAGGGTGATCACCGCCGCAAGATCACACTGGCCGAATATGGCTTCCGCTTGCCGAGTTGCATCGACAACCGCCCGCTGCGATTCAATGAATGGGACGCGATGCGACCGCAGACAGTGGCAGTATCTGCAACGCCGGGCAGTTGGGAGCTGGAACAGACCGGCGGTGTCTTTGCCGAACAGGTCATCCGCCCGACCGGGCTCATTGACCCGCCCGTGGAGATCAAGCCGGTCGAGGATCAGGTGCAGGACTGCATCGAGGAATGCCGCAAGACGGCGGCAATGGGCTGTCGCACGCTCGTCACCACGCTGACCAAGCGCATGGCAGAGGATCTGACCGAATTCATGCACGAAGCGGGCGTGAGGGTTCGTTACATGCACTCCGACGTCGAGACGCTGGAGCGTATCGAACTGATCCGCGATCTGCGACTTGGCGTTTATGACGTTTTGGTGGGCATCAACCTGCTGCGCGAAGGGCTGGACATTCCCGAATGCGGGCTGGTGTGCATTCTCGATGCCGACAAGGAAGGCTTCCTGCGCAGCGAAACCAGCCTGATCCAGACCATCGGGCGCGCTGCGCGTAATGTCGACGGGCGCGTGATCCTCTATGCCGACCGCATAACCGGCAGCATGGAACGCGCCATGGCCGAGACCGAGCGTCGCCGCGAAAAACAGCGCGAATACAACGCCGAACACGGCATTACTCCACAGACGATCAAGCGCCAGATCGCCGATATCGTCGCCCACACCGCCGCGCAGGATGGCGTCACAGTCGGCACGGGGGACGATGAACGCAACAATCTCGTCGGCCATAATCTGCGCGCCTATATCGAGGACCTCGAAAAGCGGATGCGCGCCGCCGCTGCCGATCTCGAATTCGAGGAAGCTGGCCGATTGCGTGACGAAATCCGCCGTTTGGAAAACGACGAGCTTGGTCTGGGCGAAGAACAGAAATTCGCGCCGCTTGTCGGGCGCAGCGATGCGGGGCGGCCGGGGACGCGCAAGACCCGCTATGGCAAGACCCAGCGCAAATGGGGCAAATAGCCGATACGTCGCCCGTCGAGCAGCCAAGCCGCTCGTCCACTGAAGGTTGAACCGCTCCCGCTGCTGCGCGAGCGGTCACAATTGAGTATTCCGCATGCTGGAGGGGAAAGCGATGTCGATAAGGGGAATAGTTGCTGCGAGCCTGCTTGCCGGGGCGGCCACCATGATTACGCCCGCCGCCGTTGCTCAGGACAAGCCCGAAGCAGCCGTGCCCGCTCTCTCAATCGACCCCCAGATCCGCACCCGTGATATGACCGGCACATTCGGAGGTCAGCGCGTGTCCTTTCGCACCACCGTGCAAGAGAACGTGCTCAGTTCGGATGACGGCAAACCCGAAGCCGTCATCGTCACCACCAGTTATGTGAAGCAGCCGCGTGACACCACGCGGCCAGTGTTCTTCCTGTTCAATGGTGGACCGGGGTCGGGTTCGGTCTGGCTGCAGATGGGCGCTTTCGGCCCCAAGCGCGTCGGCATACCTGCGGATGCGCGTGACGATGGTGCCCCGCCCTATCCGCTGCTCGACAATCCCGACAGCCTGATCGACGTGGCCGATCTGGTTTTCATCGACCCGCCGGGGACCGGATTCAGCTACCTCACCCCCGGCACCGATCCGAAGAAATATTACGGCCTGAGCGCCGATGCCCGCGCGGTTGCCAAGGTCATCCGCCTGTGGCTCAACGAGAACGGGCGCTGGAACAGCCCCAAATTCCTCGGCGGCGAAAGCTATGGCACCACCCGCACGGCAACTGTAGTCAACGAGCTGGAAGGCGCGACGTTCAACGATGTCGGGCTGAACGGTCTGGTGCTGATCTCCACAATCCTCGATTTCGCCGGGCGCGAGCCCACGCCCGGCAATGAAATGGCCTATGTCACCGCACTGCCGAACATGACGACAGCGGCATGGTTCCACGGCAAGGTCGAAGCACCATCGGTTGCAGCGGCAGCGGAACAAGCGCGCCAATTCGCCATCGGGCCATATGCAACTGCCTTGCTCAAGGGCCAGGACCTGCCTGCTGACGAACGCGCAGCGGTGCGGGCCGAATTATCGCGCCTGACGGGGCTTTCGGAGACGTATCTCGAAAATGCCGATCTGCGCGTTACCGATCAGCGGTTCTACAAGGAATTGCTGCGCGATCGCGGGCTTACCATCGGTCGATTGGACTCGCGCTATACCGGCAAGGATTACGATGCCGCCGGCGAAACGCCAGACAATGACCCCAGCTTTTATGGCATCGACGCGGGCTATACCGCCGCCATCAACAGCTGGCTGCGCGAGACAATGGGCTTCGAGACGACACGCGAATACCAGTCAATCGGACGTGAACCGGGGCGTAACTGGGAATGGTCGCTCGATGGGCAGGGACGTGGGGCCTATCTCAATGTAGCCCCATATATCGGCCAGGCCATGCGCGAGAATTCGGGCCTGCGGACATTCGTGGGGCAGGGATATTACGACTTTGCCACGCCCTTCTTCGGGGCGGAATATTCGCTCAACCGCACCGGCATCCCGCAGGACCGGATCGAGTTCCATTATTATGACGCGGGCCACATGATGTATATCCGCGACGAAGACCGGGCGAAGCTTTCGGCGGATATCCGCGCCTTCATTCGCGCGCGCTGAGCGCGGGGCTTGCCCTTGAAGCGCGAGATGGCATAGCGGCGCCGATGCTTCGTTTCAGCGCATTCCTCGGTTTGGCCCTGCTGGCCGCATGCAAACCCCCTGCGTCGGACGATTACGTCACCCGCACACGCATAGCAGATGAACGTAAAGGGCCCAGCAAACCCATCCCCTCGCCCGACGCCGAAGGCGCGATCTGGGCGCCGGGTGCGAACGCCAATCGGATTCTTTTCGGCAAGCCGGGCGCGCATCCGCTGATGGCGCTGGCGTGCGAGGATGGCTCGATAGCCTTCACCCGCTTCGTTGCTGCCGATCCCGACGCCAAGGCAGTGCTGGCGCTGATCGGCAATGGCCATGTCCAGCACCTGTGGGTCGATGCAACACAGAACGGCAAGGTGTGGTTATGGCGCGGGACTTTGCCCGCTGACGATCCGCGGCTGGAGGTATTCACCGGTTCCAATTCGATCGAGGCGACCGTGCCCGGAGCTGGCACGATCAGACTTAGCGCAAGCCGCCTTCCGGGCGAGCTGATTGCGCGCTGCCGCCCTTCCCAGCCCGTTGAACCCTTTGCATCAGCAGGTCCGGTGTAAGCACCTGCGGCAATTGCTCGGCCTCTCCGCCACTCGGATACCACAGATAGAGCGGAACTCCCGCTGCACCGTGCCGGGCAAGGAAAGAGGCTATTTCCTCATCGCGTCGCGTCCAGTCGCCGCGCAGCGAGACGACACCTGCCTGCTCGAATACAGCGCGTGTTTCCTCACGCTCGATGGCGACGCTTTCATTGACCTTGCAAGTGACACACCAATCGGCCGTGAACCAGACGAACACGGGCTTACCGGACGAACGCGCCTTGGCCAGAGCGGCTTCGGAAAAAGGTGCCGGATCGAGCAGGCTTTCAGCGCTCGCCATCACTGCACTATCGTCCTTCACTCGGGGCAAAAGGAGGATGATCGCCACTGCGGCGATCGCTGCACCGACAACAATCAGGCGGGATGGTGAACCGGAATCGCGGCGGGCACCCCACAAGGCCGCAAGCGCAATGACGCACACCAGTGCAAGGCCGATTGCTAATACCGCAAACCACGGACCGCCAATTCGCCAAACGAGCCATGCCAGCGCCAATGCAGTCAGCCCCATCGGTAGCGCCATCCAGCGGCGGAAGCCTTCCATCCACGGACCAGGCCTGGGCAAGCTTTTGCGGATTGCAGGGACGAAGCCGACCAGCAGAAAGGGTAGCGCCAGGCCCACGCCCAGCATGGTAAAGATCAGCAGACCCTCCAGCGGCGGCATGACTATTGCCGCGCCCAGTGCCAGCGCCATGAACGGCCCCGAACAGGGTGTTGCAACAAAGGCCGCGAGCAGACCTGTGGCAAAGGAGCCGGTCGAATTGGGCTTGCCGCTGACGATTGCGAAGCCAGGTATCGCGAACAAACCCAGGAAATTGGCCGTTATCAGCACCGCCAGCACGAACAGCGCCACCACGACGGCGGGTTCCTGCAACTGGAACGCCCAGCCGATCTGTTCTCCTGCAGCACGCAATGCCAGCACCAGCGCGCCCAGTGCCGCACAGGCGATGACCACGCCCGCCGTATAGGCCAGCGCATCGCGCCGGGCAGCCTGTTCATCGCCGCCGGCTTTTGCCAGCGCCATTGCCTTGAGGCTCAGAATCGGAAAGACGCAGGGCATAATGTTGAGCAACAAGCCGCCGCCCAGCGCAGCGAGGAGGAGGATTGCCAGTGGCGGCGTTTCGACAGCCCCCTGCATCGGCTTGGCGCCTTCAAGCGGAACGTCGCCTGGTTCGGCAGTGAAGCGGACGCCTTCGCCGTCTCCGAAGGACAGGATCCCCTCGACCTGTGCCGGCAGCCCCGAACCTTCCCAATACTTCAGCGGCATCTCTGCCACCAGCAGATCGCCTTCGCGGATGAAAGTCTGGACTGCGGCATAGTCGGCGCGCGCACCGCCGGGAAACTCGCTGGTTTCAATGAAGATGTGTGGATCGGCAAGGCCCAGCGCAGCGGGCAGCGGGATGGCGATACGAAGGCGTTCCTGCGAAATCTCGAAGCCAGCCTTGCTGTCCAGCTGCGGTACGATTGCCGAACGCCAGCTGTCGAAATCACCGCCTTGCCGAGCTGTCAGTTTGGCGTCCTGCGGCACACAGATGCGGTCGGTGCAGGCGAGATATTCGACGAAACCCGATAGCGTCGCAGGCGCTGGCCTCTTGCCCACTTTCACCGGCACAAGGACGACATACTCACCCTCGTAAATATGGTTCATCAGCCCGGCGATCACGAGCTTCTGCGGCACAGGATAGAGCGGCTTGCCGACCGTCCAGTCATCGGGGAGGTCGAGATCGAGCACCATCCCCTGCCCCGCATCACCGGGATTTGACCAATATCCGTGCCACTCAGGCGCGCTGGGGGTGAAGCGTAGCGCAAACGTCCACTCCTGCCCGGCCACCGGCGCTCCATCGGCGTAAAGCTCGACTGCAATGTTCTCATCACCGAAGCGCGCCTCGCGTGCCTCTGCACTCGTCGCGAACAGGCACAGCAAGGCCAACAGCAAAGCGGCGAAAGCGCCGCGCCACGCGTCCATAATCCTTGCCTCGGTCACGCGGCTCGCTCTAGGGACTGGACCCATGACAGACAAGCGCGACCTGCTGATCCTGGGCGGCGGCCTGGTGGGCACCACACTGGCGCTGGCCGCCGCGAAGAAGGGTTTTTCGAGCCATCTCGTCGACCGCGCGGATCCCGCCGAACTGACGGCGGAAGGGTTCGACGGCCGCGCTTCGGCCATTTCCACCGCCAGCTGGCGGTTGTTCCGCAACATAGGGCTGTCCGACGCGCTTGAGCCGTATGGCAGCCCGATCGAAGCGATTGCCGTGCTCGACCAGATGAAGCCCGGACGGCTCGACTTCCGGCCAGAGCCGCATGAAGGATCGCTGGGGCGCATGTTCGCCAATCGTCAACTGCGCATCGCGCTTTATGAAGCGGCCAAGGCCGAACCGCTGATCGCCATGCACGCGCCAGTCGATGTGGTGGAGCGTCACCGCGACGCCTTCTCCGTTTCAGCGACGCTGGGCGATGGCACGGTTCTCGAAGCCGGGCTGCTGGTCGGCGCCGAAGGCCGCCGCTCACCCACGCGCGAGGATGCCGAACTCAAGATGGCGAGCTGGGACTATTCGCACCGCGCGATCATCGCCGGGCTCGACCATTCGAAACCGCATGACGGGGTGGCGTGGGAAATCTTCTACCCCGCCGGTCCTTTCGCCCTGCTCCCCATGCTCGACGGGCCGGGCGGCGAGCATCGCAGCGCGCTGGTATGGACGGTCGATGAGAAGGACGCAGCAGGTGTGCTCAAATTGTCCGACCGCGCCTTCCTCGCAGAAGTCGAAAAGCGCATGGGCGATCTGCTCGGCACGCTGAAACTCAACGGGCCGCGCAGTTCCTATCCGCTCAGCTTCCAGCATACGGTGCGCATCGTTGGCGAGCGCATGGCGCTGGTGGGCGACAGTGCACATGGCATGCACCCCATCGCCGGACAGGGCCTCAATCTTGGCCTGCGCGATGTCGGCGCTCTGGTTGAAGTGATCGAGGAAGCCCGGCGCCTCGGCCTCGACATCGGCGATGCGCAGGTGCTGGCGCGTTACGAAAAGTGGCGCGCGCTCGATTCGATCATGGTGATGGGCGCTACCGACGGCCTTACGCGGCTGTTCGGCATTCCCGGTAAAGCCGCCAGTGCTGTACGCAGGCTGGGCATGGCCGGCGTCCAGCGATCCGGCTGGCTCAAGCGCTTCTTCATGGACGAAGCGCGCGGTGTTTCGGGCGATGTGCCCGAATTGATGAAGGCCTGATTATTCCTCGGCCGGGCTGGGTTGGGCAACCCGGTCCCCTGCACCATCGCGCAATCGCCGCGGTTCCAGCACCGCTGCCGTCTCGATCAGATCCAGCGCACGCTGTGTCGCCGCATAACGCTCCGCATCGCGCAGCCAACCGGCAGCATTGACCGCGCCCGGCAGGTTCCTGACCTCGGCAATGGCCGAATTGGCCCGCCCGCTCTGGAGAAACTGGCGTGCACGTTCCAGCCGCTTTTCGGGCTGAGGAGACGGCGCACTTTCGCGTCGGATGGTGAACAGCGCGCCCAGTTCATCGGTAAAGCGCTGCAGGCTAGGCCGGTCGTCGCCCGACTGGAGCTGCGGCGCCAGACCATCGAGCCGCGCAATCAGCTGGTCGAGCGTGACTGGCTGGCGTGAGAAGGAAATCACCGTATTGACGGCATTGGGCAATGCATCGCCGAAGCGCAGCCGCAACTGGTCGGAGAGATAGCCAAGCTCTGCCCCCTTATCCAGCGCACGGCGCGTGGCGAAAGCAATCAACAGCCCTTCGGCCCGTGCCGTATTGCCTGCCGCTGCCTGAGCCTGCAGGTCGAGCCGCGCAAGGCGCTGCTCCGCCGCCGCCAGACGCTGATCGATACCGCCCTGTTGTTCGGCAACCCTTTCAACCGCTGCTGCAGCGGCACGGCTGGCAGTAGCGCTGGGCGATGGCAGCGGTGACGCGCCGGGCGCCGGGCTGGCAAGCGCGCTTTGCGGCTTGTTCGCGCTGGCACTGACAGCTTCATCGGCCTTATCCATCCGCCAGGCGATATAGCCGACCAATGCGCCGCCCAGCAAAAATGAGCCGGTGACGGCGATCAGGACCGGACGCAGCCCGCCTCGCGCACGTCGATTGCTCGAAAATTCGTCCATTCTACTCCGATCCGCAACACGGTGCAGCAATGCCCCCGTGTGCCCGTCCCCGTCAGGCGCTTTGGCACAAAGCCTGCGCCATGGCCAGTAGCTCGGCATCGCGAGGCTGCCCGGCTATGTGGACCGATTCCCATCCGTTCCCTGCGAGATCGGCGATGCGCGGCCCCAGCGCGGCTATCGTGATGGTGGAGCGATCAATGCCGAGGCGCGCGCACTCTTCGCCTAGACGCGCCGCAGCCTCGCCCGAATGGAGCAGCGCCACCCCGCCATCCTCGCGCATTATCTTGCTGACTTCGGGCGCTATCTCGAGCGGCACTGTGCGATATACCACGCGCGTTTCGATCTCGACCCCTTCAGGCGGTGCAAGTTCGACACCGGCCTCGCCCGCCAGTCGCAGGAAGCGCAATTCACGTCCGGAAAGGTCATCGAGCAGCGCTTGCAGCCCGCCCTTGCCCGTGCGCGAAACAATGAAGCCCTTCTCGCGCGCGCCTTCCGCAGTTGCCTCGCCCACGGCATAAACAGGCAGTTTGGCCAGTCCTTCAATCTGAATGCCTGCGTGCCGAAACGCATTCGAGCTGCCAACCAGCAATCCGTCATAATCTTCGGCGGCAGGCGCCACCCACTCAACAGGGGCAATCTCGAACAGAGGACAGCCGAAGGCTTCCAGATCAAGCGATTCTGCGGTTTCCAGCGTCACCGACAGCCCCGGTTCAGGACGAAACACGAATAGCTTGCGGCTCATCGCGCGCCGTCGAAATTCAGGCGAACAGAGTGCGGAGCAGCATCAAGCACACGCGCGGCCAGCGCCAGCGGCGCAGCAAGATCGCCAGCCGCGAAAACGTCTTCTTCTCCGATGCGGATCGCCCCGTCCGGGCTGAAG
>CBFGON010000019.1:0-31361 GCA_965650395.1 uncultured Qipengyuania sp.
CTTCCGGCGGAGACCCCTGTTGCGCCGGAAAGCGCCTCATCGCTCTCCGCGTTAGTCGACAAGGTCGATATTCCTTACGAACAGTTTCAGCTCGACAATGGCCTGACAGTACTGGTCCACACCGATCGCAAGGCACCGATAGTGGGTGTCACCACCTATTACCGCGTCGGATCGAAACATGAGCCGCGCGGGCGCACCGGCTTTGCGCACCTTTTCGAGCATCTGATGTTCGGCGGGAGCGAGAACGTCGATAATTTCGATATTCCGCTGGAGGCTGCCGGCTCAACCAGCACAAATGGCTCGACCTGGTATGATCGAACCAATTACGTCGAAACGCTACCAACCGGCGCGCTCGATCTGGCGCTGATGATGGAGAGCGACCGCATGGGTTACCTCCTCGGCGCGGTTACGCAGGAGAAGCTCGACAAGCAGCGCGGCGTTGTAAAGAACGAGAAGAATCAGGGCGACAATCAGCCTTATGGCCTGATGGATTACGCAGTTGGCGATGCACTTTTGCCCGTCGGCCACCCATATCGCCACTCCACCATCGGCTCGATGGCCGATCTTGACGCGGCCAGCCTTGCCGACGTGGAGAAGTGGTTCAAGGACAATTACGCACCAAATAACGTCGTGCTCGTCCTGTCGGGCGATATCGATGCGGCAACCGCGCGGCCCAAGGTAGAAAAGTGGTTCGGAGCGATCCCGCGTGGACCAGAAGTGGCACAGGTGCAGGCGCCGCCTGTAACGCTCGCGGCGCCGGTCACGCGCGAGATGGTCGACCAAGTGCCGCTGGTGCGCATCCAGCGCAACTGGACAGGCCCTTCGACCAATGATCCCGATGCAACTCCACTGGCGGCTGGGATGTATGTGCTGGGCGGTCTTGCCTCGTCACGGCTCGACAATGTGCTGGTGCGTGACGAGCAGCTGGCAGTTTCTGTCGCCGCCTATGCCCAACAGCACGAGAACCTTTCCTTTCTCACCGTGCAGATGGACATCAAGCCCGGTGTCGAAAGGATAGTGGCCGAAACACGCCTCGACAAGCTGATCGCCGAAATGCTGGCGCAAGGGCCGAGCGAGGACGAACTGCGCCGAGCGGCCACCACAATTGTTTCGGCCAATATCGACGGGCTGGAGCGTGTCGGCGGGTTTGGCGGAAAGGGCATGACGCTGGCCGAAGGGCTGCTCTATTCGAGCGATCCCGCGCAATATCGCAAGGATCTCACACGTCTCGCCGCCCTGACCCCTGCCGAGGTAAAGGATGCGATGAACCGCTGGCTTTCGCGACCGGTGATGAAAATGGCAGTCGTTCCGGGCGAACGCACCGAAAAGGGTGCCGATATGGGCGGCTGGGGTGACGAAGCGAATGTTGCCCCGCCCGCGCCCGACAAGGGCGATGGCCCGGCATTGGCACGCAGCGGAGAAGCGCGGGCGATGCCCGATGTCGCTCCGGTCGGGAAGCTCACCTTCCCCTCGGTCGAGCGCACTACGCTGTCGAACGGAATTGCCGTCACCTTTGCACGTCGCACTGCCGTGCCCAAAGTTGTCACCACCGTGCGCTTCGATGCAGGCTATGCCGCCGATGGTGCGGCTGCGGCAGGCACGCAATCACTGATGATGGATTTGCTCGAGGAAGGAACCGACAGCCGCTCTGCCGTGGCAATTGCCGAGGAGCAGGAGCGGCTCGGCGCTAGCATTTCGGCTGCCACTAACCTCGACACCAGCTCGGTGACAATGAATGCGCTGACATCCAACCTTGCGCCCTCACTGCAGCTGCTGGCGGATATCGTGCGCAATCCGGCCTTTGCCGACACCGAAGTCCAGCGGGTGCGCGACCAGCGGCTTGCAGCGATTTCGCAGCAGTTGGCCTCGCCATTCGGCTTGGCCACACGCACGCTGCGCCCGCTCGTCTTTGGTGAAGGTCATCCATACGACACCGTCGGCGGCCTTGGTACGACCGAAATTGTGAAAACGCTGGATGCTGCCAAACTGCGTAGCGAGCATGACCGCTGGATCCGGCCTGAAAACGCCGAAATCTTTGTCGTCGGAGACACTACGCTGGCGGCAATCACGCCATTGCTGGAAGATGCATTCGGCAATTGGAAGGGGGCCGGTGAGCGTGCCCCGGAGAAGGTGTTTACCGGCACAACTCCTGCTGCGGGCACACGGCTGGTCGTCATCAACCGGCCCAATTCGCCGCAATCGGTGATCTATGCCGGTCGCGTCCTGCCGCTGGTTGGCACCACCGTCGATATGGAAGCGCTGGACCTTGCCAATGAAGTGCTTGGCAATGGATTCCTCAGCCGCCTCAATCTCGTCATCCGCGAGGAAAAGGGCTGGAGCTATGGCGCCAGCAGCGGCGTCGACCAGCCTGCCGGGCCTCGACTGTTCACCATCGGCACGGCTGTCCAGTCCGACCGTACGGCGGATTCGATCCAGCTCATCCTCGAAATCGCGCACGACTTCGCAACAGGCAACAAGGGCATCGACGAAGTCGAGTTCAACCGCGTGACCGATGGCAATATTCGCGGCTTGCCCAATCGGTTCGAAACGAACAGCCAGGTACTGGGCGCATTGGTCGAGAATGACCGTCTGGCCCGGTCGGACGATTACTATACCACCCTGCCTGATCGCTATCGCGCCATCGATCGAGCAGCCATCGACGGCATGGCAGCCAAATATCTCGGCCCGGACAACCTCACCATTGTGGTGGTCGGCGACCGTGAGCAAATCGACTCCCAGCTTGGAAAGCTGAACCTGCCGATCACCTATCTAGATATTGACACAAGTGTAAGTAACGACGAATAAGCCCCACTCCATTTTTACCTTACAGAGAGGAAATGCCATGTCCGTAGCCGGTACCTATGAAACCACTGTCAAAAGCCCGATGGGCGACCAGAAGGGCACCTTCACTATTGTCGATGGCGGCGATGGCAGCTTCACCGGCAACCTTTCGGGCGGCCTCGGATCGATGGACGTCAAGAATGGCAAGATCGACGGCAACACGTTGACCTGGTCAATGGACATGACCGTGCCCATGCCGATGACACTCAACTGCGAAGCGACCGTCGATGGCGACGTGCTGACCGGCAAGGTCAATGCAGGCGCGTTCGGCGATATGCCGCTGACCGGCACGCGCCAGGGCTGATCGTTTTCAGATCGCCACAAAAAAGGGCCGCCGGAGCAATCCGGCGGCCCTTTCTGTTTGCAGGAAATGCCCTGCCCTATTCGACGATATCCATTTCCTCGATAAGGCCCTGCGCGCCATCGACTTTGTCCATCACCCACAGCATGTAGCGGGTGTCGACATGGATCGTGCGCGTGGTACGCGGATCAAAATCCCAGTCCGAATTGACGCTCTCGAATGTCCCGTCGAACAGCAGACCAACCAGTTCGGCGCGACTGTTTAGCGTGGCCGAGCCACTGTTGCCGCCGGTGCTGTCGAGATCGGTCAGGAAGTTCACCGGCACCGAACCGATGTCCTTGAGTTCGTACGGCCCGTAATCCTTGGCACGGATCTTTTCGAGCTGGCGCGCTGGTGCGTTGAACGGATCCTCACCGGTGTCCTTCTCGGTGATTCCTTCAAGCGTGGTGAAGGGCGTGTAGAACATCCCGTCGCGCGGGCTGCCGCCAAGCACCTTGCCATAGGTCACGCGCAGCGTGCTGTTGGCGTCGGGATAGGTGACGATACCCTGCGATCGCTGCCACTGGGTGATGGCTTCCATGTAACCCGGTCGCAGCGCAAGTCCGCGGCCTGCACGCGCCTCGCTTTCGGCTTCCTTTTGCCGGTTGTAGTCGTAGAGCGCGACTGCGATCTTCATGAAGGGATCGCTGCTCGCTTCCAGTTCGGCAGGCGTGGCGTCCATCAGCTTGAGGCGAGTTTCTGCCTGATCCAGGTCGGTTGCAGCGTAATAGCCTTCCAGCCGATCTGCCAAAGCTGCGCGATCCACGGTGCCGGTCAGGCCCAGCGCCTTGTCCACGGCAGCGACGCGGTTCTCGGCCGGCTGATCGAGATATTTACCCAGGAACATCAGCCATTCGGCCTTGTCCACCGCAGGGTCATAGCGACGATCAATCGCCTGCATGCCCTGCTTGAAGAAGGTCATGTCGCGCTCCTGATAACCCGGATCGCGCAGTGCGTTTTCCTTCTGCCGTTCCCGCGACAGGCGATAGAGCCGCTCTGCCACCGAGAGCATCTGCGAATTGGTGGCAAGACCGCTCCACATTTCCTTGCGCCCGATTGCTGCACCTTCGGCAGTCAGCGCCTTGAGTCCTGTAATCGACTTGCCGTAATCGCGACGGCTGCGGTCGGCGCCAATCCACGCATCGAGCGATGCTTCGCGCGCGCGCCGACGGTCAACCAGGCCCACGCGCCGTGCACCGTCGATCTGCCCACGCAGGTTCTTCTCGGTATTATTGAGACCGGCAAGGCGTGCCTCATACTTCACGCGCGCGTCCGAACCTTCAGGCGCAGCTGCCTCGATCGTGTCGATCCAGTCGTTGTAGACATCGACAATCACCGGGAAACGCCAGTCGAATGTGTTCTCGACTTCATCGAGCGTGGCATAGCGTGATGTCGAGCCGGGATAGCCAGCTGCCATCACGAAATCGCCATCCTTCAGGCCCGCAGCGCTGACCTTGAGGTGATGTTCAGGGTGATAGGGAACGTTGTCTTTCGAATAGTCTGCAGATGATCCGTCCGGCGCAACATAGGCGCGGTAGAAGGAGAAATCTCCCGTGTGGCGCGGCCACATCCAATTATCGATATCGCCGCCATATTTGCCGATCGAATCCGCTGGAGCGTAAACCAGCCGCACGTCGCGCACTTCCAGACGCTTGATCAGCTTGTACTGCGCGCCGCCATAGAAGCTTGCGACCTGGCAGCGATAGCCCTTGTCCTGCTCGCATTCGGCAGTGATGTCCTTCATCCTCTGCTCGACCAGGTCATAGCGAGCGTTCGGAGCCAGCTTTTCAGTGCCTTTGCGCATCCGCTCGGTTACATCGCTCACAGCAGTGGTAACATAAATGCGCGAACCGGGCGCGGCGGGCAGTTCTTCGCCGAACGTCTTGGCGAGGAAGCCATTGACCAAATAATTATTTTCGGCAGTCGAGTTATATTGCACCGACCCGCGCGCGCAGTGGTGGTTGGTGACCACCAACCCTTGCGGCGAAACGAAGCTGGCCGAACAGCCCCCCAGCGACACGATTGCGCCCATCGGGAACGCAGTCAGATCGGCCAGCGCTTGAGGATCGAGCTCCAGCCCGGTGTCCTTCAGGTCTGCGGCGATCTCAGGCAGCTGGTCCGGGGTAAACATCCCTTCTTTCGCGGCCAGCGGCGCAGTGGCGACGCAGGCCAGCAGGCCTGCGGTAACAGTGATCTTGTTCATAGGATACGACCCTCTCTAAGCGCAGGAACACGCATACTCACCCCGTATGGCTACGGGGTGAGTGTATTGGTTGCAAGTGTGACCGACTGGAAAGTCAGTGTCAGAGCGAGTTTTCGGCCGCTACCTCTGTGCTAACAGCTGCATTCGCGGCTGCAGCGGAAGCAGCTTCGCGCGCCTGAAGGGCGTTTCGTTCTTTTACATCGACAATCCGGTCACGCTCGTAAGCGATCACGCCTTCGACCGGCGGAATTCGCCCGACCAGAATGCCGAAGAAGTTGTTCATCTTGCCCGCAGCACGCAAATCTGCAGGTTCCACCTGCTTGTCTGTCAAAGCTGCAGGAACCGGAAATTCCACCGGCTGAGCCACCCTGCCCGTGTCGATCGCGACGACCGAGGAAGCCTTGATCGCTGCATCATCGGCCCATCCCATCGAAAGGAATGTCCCGAGATTGGCAATCTTGCCGGCACCGACTTCGAACTTGACGCTGCCCATGCAAAAACAAGTGCCCATCGCGGCGCCGTTCGGCATGTAAAAGAGCGGCCCGTAATAGGTGTAAGTGCCTGGCTCTACCTCGACCAGATAGCTGTAGCTGCCCTCGCCCTTCTCGAACACGAATTGCGGACCAAAGCTCACCACCATACGGCGTTCGATATCACCGATGCTGAAGGTTTCGCGCTTGGGTTCGACCGGCTTGTCGCCAGCTCTGCGTCGCGCTGCTACGTCTTCTTCCCAGCGCTTGAGGCGACGAGGGTATTTATCGACCTCTTCGGCAAATTCCTTTTCCCATTCGGCCTGGAAGGTGGCCTGTTCCTCCGCATCGGGCGTCTTGATGAATAAGCCGTTGGCGCGGGCCTGCCCGGTTATGAGGATATAGCCCTTATCGGCCGAGATAGTGTGTTTGCCGCTTGCCAGATTCTTGGCCTCGATCGCTTTGTATTCTGCCTCTTGCGCCAAAGCAGGAACCACAGATACGAGGGCGGCAAAGGCGCCAAGGCCGGCAATTGCTGCTTTTATCCTGTTCATGGGTCCAGCCTTTCCGTTTGTGGTTGCGCGCTCGAAGCAACGCGGGCCTGCACCAGCAGTTTAGCCTCGCGTTCCTTGGGATCGGCCTTGGAGAAGCCTTCTTCGAAATTAAATGTCTGCCACAGGTCCTTTTCCAGCCCGTAGCGGTCATAACCCTTGTAGAACATGCAGTTGCGCATGTTAATGCGGCGCTGCTTGCGACGCTCTGCCGAACCGAAGATCGCATCGGCCATCAGCCCTCCGATGGCACCGCCAACCGCACCGGCGAGCACGCCATACTGCACCATGCTGGCCGCCATCGCCCCGCTGTCGACGCCACCATAGTAGCTGATGCCGCTCGACAGGGCATCGCATTCCACGATGTCACCATAGGCCTGATCGAACGATGTATCGGCGCGATGAAAGTAGAAGTACTTTTCGAAATCGTCCGGCTTCACCAAGCTTGCATCGAAAGCGAGTTCGGGCATGGCAACGGCGGAAATTTCGGCTTCGGTGAAACTGCGCTGCGGTACCGGATTGTCGACATATTGCGCCTGTGCCGCGCCTGCCAGTGGCAGGCACAGCAAGGCAAGACGGGCAAGACCCATATAACCCCCTGTTGGAACGTAATTCCCGGGGCGAGATTTAGCTTGGCCGAAAATCCCGTCAATCGGAATTCAGCAGCAACAATCAACCGTCGAGCTTGGCCTTCAGTATCTGGTTGACCACGCCCGGATTGCCCTTGCCCTGCATCGCTTTCATGGTCTGGCCGACGAAGAACCCGAACAGCTTGTCCTTCCCGCCGCGATACTCCTCCACCTTGTCCGTATTGGCGGCCAGAACTTCGTCGATCACTGCTTCGATTGCGCCGGTATCGGACATCTGTTTGAGTCCTTCTGTCTCGGCAATCTCGTTCGGCGCTCGGCCGGTCCTGAGCACGATCTCGAAGATTTCCTTGGCCTGCCCGCCGCTGATCTCGCCCTTGTCCTGCATGGCGAGGATGGCCGCCTGCGAAGCGGCAGTGGCGTTAGCGATATCGCCTTCATCGCCCACTGCATTGATCACTCCGGGCGCGACCGAAAGTGCCCAGTTGGCTACCTGCGTTGCCAGTGCGGCTTCACGCTTGCCGATGGCGTTGGCAGTCTCCGCCAGCAGCGTTTCGAAGCGCGCGAAAGTCTCGACCTCGGCAGTCAGTTCGCGGGCGTTGTATGGGGTCAACCCCAGTTCGCCTTCATAACGCGCCCGCTTGGCATCAGGCAGTTCGGGGAGCGAAGCGCGGCATTCGCTCAGGAAAGCCTCGTCCAGTTCCAGCGGCAACAGGTCGGGATCGGGGAAGTAGCGATAATCATGCGCGTCTTCCTTCGACCGCATCGAGCGCGTTTCGTTCCTGTCGGGATCGTAAAGCCGCGTTTCCTGCACCACTGTGCCGCCATCCTCGATCAGATCGACCTGACGGCGCGCCTCCTGCTCGATCACAGCCATCACGAAGCGGACGGAATTGACATTCTTGGTCTCGGTGCGCGTGCCAAATTCCTCGCCCGGACGGCGCACGCTGACATTCACGTCGGCGCGCATCGAACCCTGCTCCATATTGCCGTCACACGAACCGACATAGCGCAGGATCGAACGCAGCTTGCGGACATAGGCCCCGGCTTCGGCAGGCGAACGCATGTCAGGCTTTGAGACGATTTCCATCAGCGCAATGCCGCTGCGGTTCAGATCGACATAGGACATAGTCGGATGCTGGTCATGCATCAGCTTGCCCGCATCCTGCTCCACATGGATGCGTTCGATCCCGATCACCTTGTCTTTAGGGATGCCCGCCTTCTCGTCCGCTTCAATGGTCAACGCGCCCTCGCCCACGATTGGGTGATAGAGCTGGCTGATCTGATAACCCTGCGGCAGATCGGCATAAAAGTAGTTCTTGCGGTCGAACCGGCTCCAGGCATTGATCTGCGCCTCGATCGCCATACCGGTACGCACCGCCTGGCGAATGCATTCGCGATTGGGCACTGGCAGCATTCCCGGCATCGCCGCATCAACGAGGCTGACCTGCGTGTTGGGTTCCGCCCCGAATGCTGTGCTGGCGCCGCTGAACAGTTTGGCGTTGGAAGTGACCTGCGCATGGACTTCGAGGCCGATCACGACCTCCCATTCGCCCGTTGCGCCCTGAATGCGATAGTTACTCATCCGAGGCGCAATATCGCCAAGCTGTCGCGATGAACAGGGGTCACTTGCGCCAATTTCGGGTGCTGTTACCAAGCGTCGCAAATTATGAGCAACACATCAGCTTTGCCCTATGACGATAGCTTTTATGCCGCGCAACTTGAGCAGTCGCTGGTGGCAGCGCGAGCCTATGCGGCTTGTTTAGGTAAAGTCTACCGTCCGAATTCCGTTCTTGATGTCGGATGCGGACGAGGAGCGTGGCTCAAGGCATTCGGCGAAGCAGGGGCGCAGCGGCTCACTGGACTGGATGGAGCGTGGAACAAGGGCGCCATGATCGAGCCCGCCATCTCCTTCTATGCTCAAGATCTGGAGGCGCTCAGCCGGGCGCGCTGGACAGGGGAGCGTTACGATCTGGCAATGTCGCTTGAGGTCGCCGAACACCTTCCGCCCGACACTTCGGCTGGCTTCGTCGATATGCTCTGTGCCGCGTCAGACGTAGTCATATTTGGAGCCGCCATCCCGTATCAGAGCGGCACCCGGCATATCAATTTGCGCACGCAATCTGCCTGGGCCAACGAATTCGCTGTACACGGCTATTCAGCGTGGGATCTGTTTCGTCCCGATTTATGGGGTAATGACAGCATTCCCTACTGGTACCAGCAAAACACCTTCCTCTACCTTCGCAATGAACACGTGATGGCGGAAAAGCTTCTCGCCTGTGGCGTTTCCAGAATAGAACGCTTCGAAACGATGGACGTAGTGCATCCCCAATTGCTTGCTTCGGTTGCGGAAATGCCTGTCCTTCCTTCAGCAAAACGCCTCGCCAAGCTGGTCTTGCCCAATGCGTTAGTTGCAAAACTGACGCGCTGAAGGCGATTGCTTCGGCGCTTTCGTGTCAGGCGCCGAAAGTTTCATTCGCGATAGCTGTTGAACCGGTGTTCAGCCAGCCGTTCGATTTGGCCCAATGTTTCTTCCACGGCTTGTCGTCCCGCTGTCGGGAGGTATTTCTCCGGCACGATCTCCAGACCGTCCCTTACCTGCTGAGAATGCGCCTTTGCGTCGAGGGGCGACAGTCTGCCAGTCGCCGCCAGCACTTTGGCCAGGTAAAGCGACGACTTGAGCGCAGCGAATGCGAAACCATAGTCCCGCTTGTCCGCTTCGCTCTCGCCGCTGAACAAGCTCACCACCACTTCTCCGGCTGCGCTTCGAACCCGGCGCGCTGCTGGATCGCCAGACCGGCGTTGAGCACACTCTGTTCGTCGAACGGCTTGCCTACCAGCTGCAGACCCAGCGGAAGGCCATCCTTGTTCAGCATGGCAGGCACACTCATCGCAGGAAGGCCGGCCAACGAGGCAGGCACGGCGAACACGTCGTTCAGATACATGGTCAGCGGGTCATCGCTCAAGGATCCGAGCGGGAAGCTGGCGGTCGGCGTGGTCGGTGCGAGGATCACGTCGCAGTGGTTCCACGCCTCGGCAAAGTCGCGGGCGACCAGCGCGCGCACCTTCTGCGCCTGCGTGTAATAGGCGTCGTAGAACCCGGCGCTCAGCACATAGGTGCCGATCAGCACACGGCGCTTGACCTCGTCGCCAAAGCCATCGGCGCGGGTCGCGGCATACATATCCTGCAAGCCTGCGCCATCGGGCAGATCGCGCAGGCCATAGCGCACCCCGTCATAGCGCGCGAGATTGCTGGAGGCTTCGGCGGGCGCGATGATGTAATAGGCGGGCAGCGCGTATTTGGTGTGCGGCAGGCTGATGTCGACAATCTCGGCGCCCGCATCGCGCAGCCATGCCTTGCCCTGTTCCCAGCTGTCGAGGATTTCCGCGTCGGTTCCGTCCATGCGGTATTCGCGCGGGATGCCGATTTTCTTGCCCTTGAGATCGGCACTGAGCGCGGCCTCCCAGTTCGGCACGTCCATCTGCAGGCTGGTCGCGTCCTTGGGATCGAAACCCGCCATCGCTTCCAGCATGATCGCGCAATCTTCGACGCTGCGCGCCATCGGTCCGGCCTGGTCGAGACTGCTGGCGAAAGCGACCACGCCCCAACGCGAACAGCGGCCATAGGTCGGCTTGATGCCCGTGATCCCGGTAAAGGCGGCGGGCTGGCGGATCGAACCGCCAGTGTCGGTTCCCGTGGCAGCCGGCGCAATACGGGCCGCGACCGAGGAGGACGAACCGCCGGACGATCCGCCCGGGCTCATCGCGGCGTTGCTGCCCGCCTTGCGCCATGGCGAATTGACGTTGCCGAAATAGCTCGTCTCGTTCGAGCTACCCATCGCGAACTGGTCAAGATTGAGCTTGCCCAGCATCCCCGCACCCGCATCCCACAGCTTCTGACTGACGGTGCTTTCATATTCGGGCTTGAAGCCTTCTAGAATGTGGCTGGCGGCAGTGGTCTGCACGCCGCGCGTGGCGAACAGATCCTTCATGCCGATGGGTACGCCGCCCATAATGCCCAGCGCCTCGCCCTTCGCGCGTTTTGCGTCCACGGCATCGGCCGCAGCCAACGCGTGATCGGGCGTGGTGACGATAAAGGCGTTGAGCGCGGCGGCACTTTCGACAGCCGCGTTGAATGCGGTTGCCACTTCGCGCGCGGTGAATGCGCCGCCAGCCACGCCGTCGCGGATTTCCTTCACGCCAAGGTCGGTAAGTTTGGTCATATTATTCGATCACCTTGGGCACGCCGAAGAAGCCGTGTTCGGGCGCGGGAGCATTGGCCAGCACTTGATCGCGGATACCACCGCCGGTCAGCGGGTCGGCATCGATCACATCGTCACGCAGGCGCAAGGTGTTGGGAATGACGGCGGTCATTGCCTCGATGCCGCTGGTGTCGACTTCGCCCAATTGCTCGACCCACTTCAGGATGCCGTTCAGTTCGGGCACCATCCGTTCGAGTTCATCGCCGCCCATCTGGATGCGGGCAAGCGAGGCGATTTTCGCCACTTCTTCGCGTGTAACAGACATGCCCTGCGCCCTAGCGAGCGCGGGGCCGCGCTTCAAGCGGCGATGCGGCGGTGCAGCATTATTCGAACGGCTCACCCGCCGGCTTACCGTCGACATAGATGCGGCGCCCGGTCCATTCGCGGACTTCGACCTTTGACGCGGGCGTCTGTTCGGGTGCTTGCTCGACCTCCTTTGCCGCCTGTTCAACTTCTTCGCCAGCTTCGTCAGCAGGGGAAAGCGGCCCGACCTTCGTCAGATCGAAAACCTGCATATCGACATTACCGTTGTCGACCAGCGCAACCCTTCTGCGGCCATCTTCTGCCAGCCCAAGGTCGATCGCAACACAGGCTGTATCGCAGCGGTAAGGCGCGTTGCGGACGTAACCTTCGACCTTGCGGCGCAGCACCTCGTCGGTGAACTCCATCCGCAAATTACCAAGGCGCCGCTTCGCCTCGGAATCGATCTCGGCGTTCCAGCCATAAGGCCGATGTTCCTGCGCCTGCGCTTCCTTGGCCAGCTTGACCACCTCCACATTGCCGCTCTTGGTCAGCTTCGCCAGCGCACGCCGCCCGGCATCGCCGAAGTCCCAGCGCAGGGCCGAAAAGTCGAACTTGTCGGCCGGAGTACGGCCCGATTCGAGACGGGCGACCTGATTGCGCGCCGAAATTGCGCCGAAATCGAACAGCGGCAACGCCAGGATGAAAGCGAGCACACATGTGCCGACCGCCAAATGCATGTTCGCCCCGCGCACGCCTTCCATCCAGCCGCTTATGCGCTTGCGAATGGGGGCAATGAAATAGGCGAGGCCGTAAGCAACAGCCACGGCCACCGCGATCAGACCCCAGATGCGTTCGGGGCTTAGCCCGTGCTGCGCAATGCGCGTGCCGGTAGAAATCGCTGCCATCATCGACAGCGACAGAATGCCCAGCGCCAGCACCAGCGCGGCGATCCGCAGCACACGGTTACCACTCGCTTCGCTGTCGTTGTTACGCACCACAGCGTTGACCAGCACGAAGCAGGCGGCAGCGCAGCTCAGCAGCAGCGGTGTGGGGCTTTGGGTCGCATCCCACAACACGCCCAGCCCACTGAGCAACACGGCCACGAGGAAGATCACCAGAGCGATGGCAAAGGGCACCGCGATCAGCGAGAACACGAGCATTACCACCGATTGCAACGTGCCGATTATCTTCAACTGGTTGCGTAAAGTGCCCAGCGCCGCACCGAATGCGACGCCCGAGAAGGCCCAGCCGAACCATTCCTCGCGCATTAATTCGCGCAGGAATGTGATCTTGATTGCGGCAAACAACTCCGACAGCAGCGCCAGAAGCAGCCACGACAGGCCAAGAAACGCAAACGAGCCTGCCGCGCTGATCGCATCGGCCCAGACGTGGTAATGCGTATCTTCGTAAGAGGTGCGCCAGCGCAGCTTGTGGAAACCCGACTGAAACAGTGGCAACGCCAGGCCGGTGGCGACAATGCCTGCCGCCATCCAGAATTGCTCGTCAGCGTAATGGTCCTCAGCCCGCGCCACGCGCCAGGCGATGCCCGCCATCACCAACCCGGCCAGCCCGGCAAAGGCAAGCGGCGCTTTCCAGCGGTCGTCGTCCAGCGTGAAAGCCAGCACCAGCGGGCCGAAGAAAGCGAAGGCGGCCAGCGCAGCGCGCCAGGGAACTTGCGTCTGCCCGTCCCAGTCCATCGCCCAGTTGACCACCAGTCCGGACACACCGAGCAGCGCCGCCAGCACCCAGGGGCGCCAGGGCCAGTCTTCCAGTCGAACCTGTGCTGTATCGCTCATCAATGCGCCCTCCCTTGGTTTGGAAGGAAAACTAGCGCATCAACGCTTGCAAGACATGAGGAAAAGTTGAGTAAACCCAGCCGCAGGCGATTATTGCGGCGCAGGACCGGCGGGAGGCGCTTCGCCGCCTGGTGCGCCTTGCTGCTGCGCCATCATCTGCTGGAGTGCGGCAGCACGCTGCTGGAACTCTGCCTTGGGCATGAACTCGACCACTTCGACATCGAAGGTCAGGTCGGCATTGGCCGGGATCGGTGAGCCTGGAGGCGGTTCGGCGCCATAGGCCTTGTCGGCCGGGATGGTCAGCGTGTATTTGCCGCCCTTCTTCATCTTCTGCAGGCCTTCAACGAAGCCCGGGATGATCGCACCTTCCTCGATCAGCAGGGGATTGCCGTCGGGGAACAGGCCAGGCGGGATCGGCAGCGGCTGCGACCGGTCGAACTCGGTCCCGTCAGCCAGCTTGCCGACATAATTGACGAACACCACATCGCCGACCTTGGGCGACGGTCCGGTGCCTTCAGTGATGGTATCGACCGAGAGACCCTTTGGCACGGCTGCCCAGGCCAACCCCGCGCCCAGCAGGATAGCGACCAGCACTGCCAGCCACAACTTGGTCATCGAACCCTTGGCAATGGGCTGAAGGGGAACGCGGGTAATCTCGGTCATGGAAAATCGCCTTAATACGCAAAGGGCGCGGATTGCTCCGCGCCCTCATGGCTTAGCTTGGATATTGCATCAACGGCTTATTTGATACCGTCACGCTCCATCCGCTTGCGCTCCAGCTTGCGGGCGCGGCGAACGGCGGCAGCCTTTTCGCGGGCGCGCTTCTCGCTCGGCTTTTCAAAGTGGCGACGCAGCTTCATTTCGCGATACACACCTTCCCGCTGCAGCTTCTTCTTGAGCGCGCGGAGGGCCTGGTCGACATTGTTATCGCGAACCATGATCTGCATAAACTTCAATACCTCGACTTGCGGGCCAGAGCCCGCGCGCAGCGGGTTTTGCCTCCTTGAAACTGGTTTCGTCTGGTGAACGAAAGGCGCGCCGAATCCCTACCGGACCGGCTCGAACGGCGCGCACATACGGATTCAACAGGCGATTGGCAAGCGTTTCCATGCCTTCCCTGCCGCGTCGCGAGCGGCTAGGGGCTTAGGCCAATGTCGGAACTCTCTCCCCTTGTCGCAACGCTCAACGTCGCCATTGGCGGTGGGGCTGGTGCTGTCCTGCGCTACCAGACCGGTCGCGCGATGACGCATTGGCTGGGTGCGCCTGCTGTCTCCGCCTTTCCGTTCGCCACGCTGGCAGTCAATGCCCTTGGCAGCCTGTTGATGGGTATGCTCGCCGGATGGCTGGCCCGCCACGGCAGCACTGAAGGCGAACAATTGCGCCTGTTGCTGGGGGTCGGTCTGCTGGGCGGCTTCACCACTTTCAGCGCCTTCAGCCTTGAAATGGTGCTGATGATAGAGCGCGGGCAATTGCTGTTCGCCTCACTTTATGCCGTGCTGTCCTTCGCGCTGGGCATCAGCGGCCTGATGGCAGGGCTGGCCGTGATGAGGATGGCATCATGAGCACTTCCGACGAAGTCCGCCAGTTCACAGTCGCACCCGACGATGACGGCATCCGGGTCGACCGCTGGTTCAAGCGCCACCTGCCGCAGATCGGCTTCGGCACGGTCAGCAAATGGGCGCGTACCGGCCAGTTGCGCGTCGACGGCAAGCGGGTAAAGCCGGAAGACCGGCTGGCAACCGGCCAGCAATTGCGCGTGCCGCCGGGCGGCGATGCGCCGCACAAACAGCCCAAGTCCCGCCGCGAACTCAAGCCTGCCGAAATCGAGCAGGCCGCGGGCATGGTGATCGAAAAGACCAAGTCCGCGCTGGTGCTCAACAAGCCCCCCGGCCTCGCCACGCAGGGCGGAACCAACACCTTCAACCACGTCGACGGCTTGCTCGACGCCTATATGGAAGAAGGTGACGACCAGCGCCCGCGCCTCGTCCACCGGCTCGACAAGGATACGTCGGGCGTTTTGCTGGTAGCACGCACGCCGGGCAGTGCTGCCTTTTTCTCCAAGCGGTTCTCGGGCCGCTCCGCCAAGAAAATCTATTGGGCACTGGTGGTCGGCGTGCCCGAAGTGAAGGAAGGCGTGATCGAGGCCCCGCTTGCCAAGCAGCCCGGATCGGGCGGCGAGAAGATGCATGTCGATCACGATAACGGCGCTGCGGCGAAGACCAAATACCGCGTGGTCGACAAGGCGGGCGACAAGGCCGCATGGCTCGAACTCCAGCCGCTCACCGGACGCACCCACCAGCTGCGCGTCCATTGCGCGGCGATGGGCAATCCGATTGTCGGCGACGGCAAATATGGCGGCAAGGACGCTTTCCTGACAGGAGCAATCAGCCGCAAGATGCATCTTCACGCACGGCGGCTGATCATCGACAATCCCGATGGCGGGAAGCTCGATGTCAGCGCAGATCTGCCCGAACATTTCGCGGCCTCGATGGAACACCTCGGCTTTGACGAGAATGCCAGCGATGCCACCCCCATGCGCGACGATCCGCCGCCCAAGAGCCGCGAGGAAAAGAAGCAGCAGGCCCGCCAGCACGCCAAGACCTATCGCAAGGCACGCAAGGGTGAACGTCGCGGTCGCCGCGATACGGGCGGCAAGCCCAAGCCCGGCGCCAAGGGCAAACGCTGATGCATCCCAACCCGCTGTTCCGTACCGATGACCGGGCAGCCATGTTGCGGCTGGTGGATGAAATCGCGTTCGGGATGGTGTTCCTGACCACTCCAGAAGGTCCGCGTGTTGGCCACACTCCGCTGATTGCGCAAGGTGAGAACAAGGTGCGTTTCCACCTGTCGCGGCGCAATGCGCTGGCACCAAATCTGGATGGAGCGACAGCACTGATCACAATCAACGGCCCCAATGGCTATGTCTCGCCGCGTTGGTATGATGATCGCGTGACCGTGCCCACCTGGGACTATGTCGCCATCGAACTGGAAGGAACCGTGCGCCAGCTCGCAACACCCGAGCTCGACGACTTCCTCTATCAGTTGGTCGATCGCCACGAGACGCGGCTGGGCGGCAAACAATGGAGCGCCAGCGAAGCGGGTGAGGATATGTGGGCCCGCCAGCTTTGCGGAATTCTGGGCTTCGAAATGCAGATCAGTGAGTGGCGGCCGACCTTCAAGCTGTCGCAGAAGAAATCGCCCGCCGAGCGTGAGCGTATTGCCGCCTCGCATGATGAAAATGGTGCCGGCGATCTTGCGCGAGCGATGCGCGGAGCAACGGCATGACCCGCCTCGTCGTGTTCGATTGCGATGGCACGCTTGTCGATGGACAGGCAGCGATCTGCGATACGATGGAAGAGGCTTTTGCCGCAGCGAAACTTCCCCGTCCCGACCGCAATGAAGTGCGCCGCATGGTCGGCCTGAGCCTGCCGCATGCGCTGCGGCTGCTCGCGCCCGATGCCAGTGACGACCAACATGCCATCGCGCTCGAAGCATACAAGGACGCCTATCGCGGGCGGCGTACATCGGGGATGCTGGAAGAACCGCTTTATGACGGCATGGGAGCGCTGATCGAGCGGCTGGCGGGCGACGGCTGGCTGCTCGGCGTCGCCACCGGCAAAAGCGACCGCGGGCTGATTGCCTGTCTCGACACTCACGGTATCCGCCATCACTTTATCACTTTGCAAACGGCAGACCGGCACCCGTCGAAGCCAGATCCCGCCATGTTGCTTCAGGCCCTCGCCGAGGCCGGGGTCCAGCCGCATGAAGCGGTCATGATCGGCGATACCAGCTTCGACATGGAAATGGCTGTTGCAGCGGGCGTGCGCGCCATCGGCGTCGCATGGGGCTATCATGAACCGCGCGAACTGCTCGACACCGGCGCGCATGGCGTGGCAACAACGATGGACGAACTGGAGGCGCTGATCAATGAATGACGAAAGCAAGGCAACCGGCCGCTTCTGGATCCTCCAGCTGATCCG
The DNA here is from genome assembly GCA_965650395.1 of uncultured Qipengyuania sp. GTDB lineage: Bacteria > Pseudomonadota > Alphaproteobacteria > Sphingomonadales > Sphingomonadaceae > Qipengyuania. The sequence continues at coordinate 17,274 of CBFGON010000019.1, forward strand.
TCTAGGCGGGCTCGTGATGGTCGTCGCTGGGGCGATGGGCGTGGCCGGAACGCTCCCCATCAGCGAAGGTCAGGGCGCGGTGTTGATGGTGGCCGGCATAGTGGAATTCTTCTTCATTCCGATGCTGCTATCGAAGCACTGGCAGCGTGGGACACCATGAAACGCTTCTATAAGGACGTCGGCATCGCCCCGCTTGACGGGCATTGCACAGTGATGCTCGACGGGCGCCCGATCAAGACGCAGGGCGGTCAGCCGCTGCTGCTGCCGGGGGGCGCCATGGCCAGGTTGCTGGCGGGTGAATGGGAAGCCCAGGGCGAAGATATCGACCCATCGGCCTTCCGCTATCGCGATATGGCCGATTACGCGCTCGATGTGGTTGGGCCCGATCCGGCCGCACTGGTGGACAAGCTGCTGGGCTACGCCGAAACCGATACGCTATGCTACCGCGCCGATCCTGAAGAACCGCTCTATCGCCGCCAGCAGGAAGTGTGGGAACCGCTGCTTTCCGCACTGGAAGCGCGCGAAGGGGTCACGCTGTCACGTGTCAGCGGCGTTCTCCACCGCGCGCAGCCAAGGGCTTCGATGGAAACCTTGCGCGCCAAGCTGGCAAAGCTCGATCCCTTCACCCTTGCCGCGCTGGAGCAGCTGACCTCGCTTTCCGCCTCGTTGGGCATCGGGCTGGCAGCGCTGGAGGAGGACGCCGACGCCGAAGCCTTGTGGGACGCCGCCAATCTCGAGGAAGACTGGCAGGGCGAACTATGGGGCAAGGACTGGGAAACTGAAGAACGGCGTACCAAACGCAAGGCCGATTTCCTCGCCGCGGTGGAGTTTGCAAAAGCAGTGCGCAGCAGCGGCAATCAGTGAATGTTTGACGGGTCAGCTGCCCAGGGCCCGGTCATCTATCCAGCGACGATAGCGTTTGTTGCGCTTGCGCGTGAGCAACTGGTCCTTGATCAGCGTCCATAATGGCGAAGCGCCGGGCGCAGGAGCCTGTCCCGCACCCATGCGGCGCAATTGCAGCTTGGTAAGTGCCATCTTGGCAAGGCTGGCAAAACCCTGCTTCTTCCAGTTCACCTGCGGCAGATCGACCACGCGTTCGGCGGCTTTCCAGTGGTTGGGAAGATCGGGGTCGATCGCCATGGCTTGGGCGATGCCGACCAGCGCCACGCCCGCACGGCCATCTTCAGGTGCCAGCGCGGCTTCGGCAATTGCGCGGCGGCGTACGCCGCCCGTAACCATCACCGGCATTGTCGCCACTTCCACAATGTCGCGTGCGAAATCGACAAAATAGGCTTCACGCGCGCGGGTGCTGGCCTTTTGCGGTGTGCCCTGCATCGCCGGGCTTTCATAGCTGCCGCCCGAAATCTCGACCAGATCGACCGGCAGGGCATTGAGCATTTCGACGACCGCAATTGCGTCTTCTGGCTCGAACCCGCCCTTCTGAAAGTCGGCCGAATTGAGCTTCACGCCCACGCCGAAGCTGTCACTGACGCGGGTCCGTACTGCCTTGACCACTTCAACCAGCATCCGTGCGCGGTTCTCCAGACTGCCTCCCCAGCGGTCGCTGCGCCGGTTGGTCAGCGGCGACAGGAACTGGCTTAGAAGATAGCCATGCGCGGCATGGATTTGCACGCCGTCAAAACCAGCTTCCTCTGCACGCGCGGCAGCGGTGGCGAATTGTTCGATCACGCGGGCGATATCCTCCTCGTCCATTGCCCGGGGACGCGGAAACAGCTTGGAGAAGCCCTCGATCTCGACCTGCACTTCGGATGGCGCAATCGCCTCGGGGTTGGTTGCGGCCATCACCTGGCGTCCGGGGTGGTTGATCTGCATCCACAGCTGCCCTTCGCCCGAAGTGCCCTCTGCAGCCCAGCGCCGGAAAGGTTCAAGCGGCTGGTGGGCGTCAAGCACAATGCCCCCCGGTCCGGTCATCGCATCTGCGGCGACCATGACATTGCCGGTCAGGATCATCCCCGCCCCGCCCTGCGCCCAGCGGCGATAGAGCGCGATGATGGCATTGCCGGGCAATTGCCCTTCGGCAGCCATGTTCTCCTCCATCGCCGCTTTCGACAGGCGGTTGGGGAAGCTTTGCCCATTGGGCAGGACAATCGGTTGAAACAGTGGATCAGTGTCTGAAATGCGGGTCATTTCGATAAGCCTCGACCTTGTGATCCGCGTGACATAAGGCTTAAACCTAGGTTTAAGGTCAAGAGGCAAAAATGAAGATCGGCGAAATCGCAAAGGCTGCCGGCGTCACCACCTCGCGCATCCGTTTCTACGAAAAGCGCGGAATCATCGCTCCCGCAGAACGGGGCGAGAACGGCTATCGCGACTATCCACCCGAACTGGTGACGTTGCTGGGTTTTATCGAACAGGCGCAGGCGCTGGGCTTCACATTGCGCGAAGTGGCCGGGGTCAAGGTCAATAAAGACGCCGAACACCCGATCAGCTGCTCGGTAGCGCTGCCTATGCTCGAACAGAAACTCGCCACAGTTGAGGCGTTGATCGTCGAGGCACAGGGCCGCAAGGCGCGGATCGAAGCGCTGATCGCCCAGCTGCGCGAGAACCGCGAAAGCGAGGAAGCGCTGGCCGTCGCGCTGGCGGCCTGAGGATCAGCGACGCAGCATTCCCGTTACTACCTGGCCGAGGATTCCGCCGAGCGCGCCTCCCAACGCACCGCCGCCAGAGCTTTCCGCCGACGCTGAGCTGGTGCCGCCACCTTGCCCCTTGTTCATCATGTAGCCGACCACCGCCATGGCGAGGATCGGCAGCATCTTCTTGATTACGTCGGCGGGGATGCCGGTCGATTCGGCAACCTCGTCTGCCACGCCGCGGCTGACATCCTTGCTCCCGAAGATCTGGCCGAGGATGTCATTGCCCGCCTGCGTCGGCGTAGGGTCCTGCTGGAGCACCTGGTCGAGCAGGATACCGCCCAGCCCGCCGAGCCCTCCGGCAGCAGCACCGCCGCCGCTGCCGCCGACAATGCCGCCCAGAATATCTCCAAGTCCCCCGCCCGCAGGCGCAGCCTGCGTGGTCGTGCGCCCCAATCCGGCGACAATGGCGGGCAGCAAGGCGCCGGTTGCCACTTTCGCCGTGGCTGGGTCGATGTTGAGTTCGCGCGCCATCGAATCGATGACGCCGCTCTGCTGGAGGACCTGGCTAAGGTTCATGATATCGCCTCCGGTCAGTTCTTGCCGAACAGCTTACCGGCCATGCCGGCGATATCGTCGAACGGGTTGCCATCATGGTCGGCGTCGAGCATCTGGCTGAACCGGGCCAACGAGCCTTCGCCGCCGATCTGTTCGACGACCTGCTGCAAAAGGCCAGCGTCAAGACCGGTCTTGGCTGCAGCTACTTCCACCGTATCGCCTTCGGTATGATGAGCTTCGCCCAGCGCGGCGATCGCCTTTTCGGCATCGGCCGGGTCCATGCCCAGCTTGTCAGCCATGTTCTTGACGGTCGGGTGGTCGTGCGCTGCACCGAGCAATTGGTCGAAAAGGCCCATAATCGATTCTCCTTCTGCGGACGGGTTACACAGTCCGTAACGCGCGGCAAAAGAAAAAGGCCCCCGGTCCGCATTGCCGCGGCCGGGGGCTCTCCTCTCCAACTAATGCGCCCCGTGCTGGGGCGAAACTGTCAGGCGGCGACCGGCGCGGCGTCGCGAACACCCTGATCGACGTGGTCGGCAAAGACCGCAAAATTGTCGACGAAAAGCTGCACCAGCTTCTGTGCCGTGCGGTCATATTCATCCTTGTCCGCCCAGGTCGAACGCGGGTCGAGAATGGTGCTATCGACACCCTCGACGCTGACGGGCACTTCGAAACCGAAGTTCGCATCCTTGCGGAACTCAGCTTCATTCAGTGAACCGTCGAGCGCAGCGTTGAGCAGCGCGCGGGTGGCCTTGATCGGCATACGGCTGCCGGTGCCATATTTGCCGCCAGTCCAGCCGGTGTTGACCAGCCAGCACTGCACTTTTCCTTCGGCAATGCGCTTCTTGAGGAGATTGCCATAGACGCTGGGGTGGCGCGGCATGAAGGGCGCACCGAAACAGGTGCTGAAGGTTGCCTCGGGCTCGGTCACGCCGATTTCGGTCCCCGCGACCTTGGCGGTGTAGCCCGACAGGAAGTAATACATCGCCTGATCGGGTGTGAGCCGCGAAATCGGAGGCAGCACGCCAAAGGCATCGGCGGTCAGCATGATTACATTGCTGGGCGGCGGGCCCATGTTTTCAGCCGAGGTGTTTGGGATCGATTCGAGCGGATAGGCACCGCGGGTATTTTCCGCGAGGCTGTTGTCATCGAGATCAATCTCGCCCGCGTCGTTCATCACGACATTTTCGAGCACGGTGTCGGCCATCTTGGTGGTGGCGTAAATCTCAGGCTCGGCCTCGGGGTTGAGGCGGATCATCTTGGCATAGCAGCCACCTTCGAAGTTGAAGACCGCCGTGTCCGACCAGCCATGCTCGTCATCGCCAATCAGCGTGCGGCTGGCGTCAGCTGAAAGCGTTGTCTTGCCCGTGCCCGAGAGGCCGAAGAACACCGCGCTCTTGCCGTCGGGGCCAATATTGGCCGAACAATGCATCGGCATCACACCCTGCGCAGGCAGCAGATAGTTGAGGATGCCGAACACGCTCTTCTTCATTTCGCCGGCGTATTTGGTGCCGCCGATCAGGATCAGCTTTTCCGAAAGATTGACCGCAATCACCGTTTCGCTGCGGCAGCCATGGCGCTGGGGGTCGGCGGTGAAACTGGGCAGGTCGATTATGGTATATTCGGGCACAAAGCCTTCCAGTTCCGCCTCGGTCGGGCGGACCAGCAGCGTGCGGATGAACTGGTTGTGCCACGCCAGTTCGTTGATGACGCGAACGTTGACGCGATATTCGGGCTGTGAGCCGCCGAACAGGTCGGCGACATAGAGGTCGGACTTTTCCGCCACTGCAGCGAGGAAATCTTCCTTCAGCGCTGCAAAATGCGCCGGCGTCATCGATGCATTATTGTCCCACCATACGGTGGTTTCAGTTTCGGCATCGCGGACGATGAACTTGTCCTTGGCGCTGCGTCCGGTGTGCTTGCCGGTTTCCACCACCAGCGGCCCGTCCTTGGCGCGGCGGCCTTCGCCACTGGCCAACGCTTCCTCGGTCAGTTCGGTCGAGGTCAGGTTCGGATGGATCTTGGCAGCAGTCTCGATACCTTGAGCGGCAAGCGATTGGGAAAGCGGAAAGGTCACTGAAATCTCCAGCGGGGTGGGACTTTTGGTCTTACGGGAATCGCCTGCGCATACGAATGCGCAGCCCTTGGTTGTGCGCATAGTCCCGCAGTGCCTCAAGGTCAAACCCGCGGCACGCTACTTAACCTATGATACAACAGAGCACGCGTTGTCTTGCGCCGGGAAAAGCGTTACCCGCTAATGCGATGGACAAAGAACCCGCAGAGGACGCCGTGACGCCGCAGGACGACCGCACTGTCATCGCGCTGGTAGATGATGACCGCAATATTCTCACCACCGTTTCGATCGCACTGCAGGCCGAAGGCTTCGCTACGCGAGTATATTCGGATGGTGAAGCGGCGCTGAGCGCGCTGCTGCAAAACTCGCCCGATCTGGCAATCTTCGACATCAAGATGCCCAAGATGGACGGGATGGAATTGCTGCGCCGCCTGCGCGAGCATTCGACGCTACCGGTCATCTTCCTCACCAGTAAGGATGACGAGCAGGACGAGCAGGCCGGATTCGAAATGGGCGCTGACGATTACATCGCCAAGCCCTTCAGCCTGACACTACTGCTTGCCCGCATCCGTGCGATCCTGCGCCGCTCGGACGCGCGCCGTCCACTGCCAGCCGAAGCAGGTGAAAAGCCCGCCGAGATTATCGAGCGCGGGCGGCTGCGGATGGATCCCGCGCGCCATCATGTGACCTGGGCCGATATGCCCGTTTCGCTGACAGTAACCGAATTCCTGTTGCTCGAGGCATTGGCTTCGCACCCCGGCGTGATCAAGAGCCGCAACCAGCTGATGGACGCGGCTTACCCTGACGATGTCTTCGTCGACGATCGCACAGTTGACAGTCACATCAAGCGTATGCGCCGCAAGTTCCGCAGTGTGGACAGGCAATTCAATGCGATCGAGACGCTCTACGGGGCGGGCTACAGCTTTACCGATGGCTGAGAGGAACAGCGTCCTTCGGGGCGATCCGCGGCTGGAAAAGCTGCGCTGGTCGCGCCGATTGTCTCTCACCAGCCGCATCCTGTTCGTCAACATCCTGCCGCTGGTGCTACTCGGCGGCGGGGTGCTGTATCTCGACAGCTACCGCAAGCAATTGCTCGACGAACGCTTCAAGCTGGCTCTGGTCGAAGCACAGATAACTGCCGAAGCGCTGGCGGGCGCCTCGCAGCAGCGGCGCGATGCTCTTCTGATCCAGATCGGCAAAGAACAGCGCCTGCGTATCCGTGTCTATGGAGCCGATGGAAAGCTTCAGGCTGACAGTTTCAAACTCGCCCCACCCAGCTTCGACCTGCCCACACCGTCGGAAGTCGACCAGAGCGATTTCGCACTGCGGATGGACCGCTGGTTCGACCGTATCGTTGGCGCGCCTGCATTGCCTGATTATGTCGAACCCGAAAGCGACGATGTGGCAGACTGGCCAGAGCTAACCCGTGCGCGCGAGGAAAGCCTGACGCAGATCGTGCTGCGCGACGCGCCTGACCGGACCCATGTCATCAATGCCGCTGCGCCTGTGGGGCTGGACGGGCAGACGCTGCTGCTGACCCGCAATCCCTCCGACATTACCGAAAGCGTGCGCACCGCCCGTACCGCAGTGGCAATGGTGGTGCTGCTGTTCCTGATCGTCTCGACCATGCTGTCCTTTTTCCTGGCGCAGACCATCGTTCGCCCCTTGCGCGAGCTGGTGCAGGCGGCAGTACGCGTGCGGCAGGGGCGCGACCGCGCTGTCGAGGTGCCGCGCCTGCCCGACCGGCGCGACGAAATCGGCATGCTTGCTCGCGCAATATCGGACATGACCAGTGCGCTGCGACTGAGGATCGATGCAGTGGAGAGCTTTGCCGCCGATGTGGCGCACGAGATCAAGAATCCGCTCGCCTCGCTGCGCAGTGCCACTGAATCGCTTGCAAAAGTCGAGGATCCGGAATTGCGCGCGCAATTGCTCGACATCGCCACACATGACGTGCGCCGGATCGACCGCCTCGTGACCGAGATATCGGACGCCAGCCGGATCGACGCCGAACTGTCGCGCGCCGAGTTCGAGACAGTCGACCTTGAAGCGCTGCTGCGCAACATCGTCACCTCGCGCGATGAGCGTGGCGAGAACGCGGGGCGCGTCATTGCCATCGAAGCTGGCACGGGCCCGTTCCGCGTCATGGGTGTCGGCATGCGCCTTGAACGCGTGATCGAGAATCTGCTCGACAATGCCGTCTCCTTTTCGCCAGCCGACGGCGCAATCGTCGCCGCATTGAGTCGGCGCGATGGAACGATCGATCTTTCGGTGTGCGACGACGGTCCGGGGATACCCGAGGAGAAGCGCGAAAAGGTGTTCCACCGCTTCCATTCGGACCGGCCGGCAGAAGAGGACTTCGGCAACCACTCGGGTCTTGGCCTCGCCATCGGTCGCACGATTGCGGAAGCGCATGATGGTACTCTTCACGCGGAGGCCCGGCCTGACGGCCAGGACGGCGCCTGCCTCATGCTGACCTTGCCCGCCGCCAAATGAGCACCACGCTGGCCAATGTCACCGGCGTGGCGATAGGCGGCCGGGCGCTCCTGATCGAGGGCATGCCGGGCAGCGGCAAGAGCAGTCTTGCTCTGGCACTGATCGATCGCGGAGCCGTATTGATCGGCGACGACGCGGTGGAGATCGAGCTTCGCGATGGACAACTCCTCGCCTCGCCGCCCACCAATACCGCTGGCATGATCGAGGTGCGCAATATCGGCATCGTCGAACTTCACCCCTGCTCCGCCCCGGTAGCATTGCTGCTGGTGCTGGACACAAATGCGCCGCGGTTCCCTTTCGCGGTTCCCACGCGCGCCATCGGCGGGACGCAAATTCCCGTCCTGCCCTTTCGCCCTGGCGACGCCGTGCAGGCGCTACGCGCGGAATACGCGCTGGAAAAGCACGGCATCGCAGTTTCGCCTTAAGCAGTTGAACGCGATAATGCGCGGCATGAGTGCCGATTCGCCCGTTCAACGCATCCTCCTCGTTACCGGCCTGTCGGGCGCGGGCAAATCGACTGCACTGCATGTGCTGGAGGATCTGGGTTGGGAAGCGATCGACAATTTCCCGGTTCGGTTGCTGGGCGGAATGGTCGCAGGCGAGAGCGAACATCACGCCCCGCTCGCCATCGGCTTCGATTCGCGTACCCGCGGCTTCGTCCCGGCCGAGATCATCGACCTGTGCAAGCAATTGTCAGCGAGCAAGGACGTCGAGCTCACCACACTCTACATAGATTGTTCGACCCGCGAACTGGAGCGACGGTACAACGAGACGCGCCGCCCGCACCCCATGGCGCGCGACCGGCCTGTAGCCGACGGCATAAAGGCCGAGCGCGAACTGCTCGAACCACTGCGTCGCTGGGCAGATATCGTCATCGATACTAGCGACTTCACCAGCAATCTGCTGCAGCAGGTGGTGCGTGATCGCTTTGCCGAAAGCGCCGAACGGCAGATGACTGTCACCGTCACAAGCTTCGGTTTTGCGCGGGGCATGCCGCCGCTGGCCGACCTGCTGTTCGACATGCGTTTTCTCGACAATCCGCACTGGATTGCCGAACTGCGCGAGCAGACCGGGCTGGATGAAGCCGTTGCCGCGCATATTGCCGCCGACCCTGCTTTCGACCCCGCCTTCGGCCGCATTGCCGACACTCTGCGCGAGCTTTTGCCGCGCTATTCGGCGCAGGGTCGCAGTTATCTCAATGTCGCTTTTGGTTGTACCGGCGGGAGACACCGGTCGGTTTACAGTGCGGAACGCGCGGCCGAGGTCTTGCGCGAGGCGGGTTTTTCGCCCACGGTTATTCACCGCAATCTGGGAAGCAGGCCCGCCGACCCGCTCGAGCGCCGCTGATTCCCGCGCAGGGCGATGGTTAAGACACAGACTGATACCTTCGGGACATGAAACGGACGATACCCCTCGCATGATTGGCATGATCCTTGTTACGCACGGCCGCCTGGCCGAGCATTTCATTGATGCGATGGAGCACGTCGTCGGCAAGCAGGACGGCGTGGCCACCATCTGCATCGGCCCCAACGACGATATGGAACAGCGGCGAAAAGACATCGCAGATGCCATCGCCGCGGTCGATACCGGCGAAGGTGCGATCATTCTGACTGACCTGTTCGGCGGAACGCCCTCCAACCTCGCCATCTCGCTGCTCGATGCCGGGCGGATCGAAGTGATTGCAGGGATCAACCTGCCCATGCTCATCCGCCTTGCCGGTGCGCGCAAGTCGATGAACGTAGTCGATGCCGTCCATGCCGCGCAGACTGCCGGCCGTAACTACATCACTGTGGCGAGCGAGTTTCTCGGCCAGGACATCGGCGGGGCGCGGAAGGCAAGTTGAGCGAGCTGCGCAAACAGATCACTGTGGTCAACCAGCGCGGGCTGCACGCCCGTGCCAGCGCCAAATTCGTCGGCGCGGTGGCCGAGATACCCGAAGGCTGCGCAGTCCGAGTGGCGAAAGGCGCGAACGAGGCAGGCGGCGGCTCGATCCTCGGCCTGATGATGCTGGGCGCGGCCAAGGGCGACACGATCGAGATCATCGTTTCCGGCACCAATGCCGATGCCGTGCTGGCGGAGCTTTCGGCCATGGTCGAGGACGGCTTCGGGGAGCCATAGCATGGCTGCTGAGCGCCGGGTGATCACCGGCTTTTCCAACCCCACCGTCAAGGCGCTCAGGGCGCTGCGCGAGAAGAAGCACCGCAAGGCGGCGGGCAAGTGCCTCGCCGAAGGGCTGCGGCTGCTGACCGATGCGCGGACAAGCGGCCACGTGCCCGAAGTGCTGGTGCTGGCCGACAGGCGCGATCCGCATCCGCTGCTCAGCGAACTTGAAACGGCGGTCGATGCGGCGGGTGGCGAAGTGATCGAGACCACGCCCGACATCCTCTCCAAAATCACCGGCAAGGACAATCCGCAGGCCGTGGCGGGGGTGTTTGCGGAATTCGACACGTCGCTGACCGCGCTCGACCGGAACAGCGCCGACATCTGGCTGGTGGCGCAGGCACTGCGCGATCCGGGCAATCTGGGCACCATGCTGCGCACTGGCGATGCCATCGGCGCGGGCGGGCTGCTCCTGATCGACGATTGCGCCGACCCGTTCAGCGTCGAGGCGGTGCGGGCCAGCATGGGCGCGGTGTTCACCCAACGCGTCGCCCAGGCGCGGTGGGAGGAGTTCGAGCCGTGGCTGCGCAGCGGTTCCGGCCAGCTGGTCGCCGCATCCCTGCGCGATGCCCAGCCCTATCGCGGTGCGCCCTATGCCGCGCCCTGCTTCGTAATGGTCGGCAATGAATCGCAAGGGCTGCCCGAAGCCTATGAGATGGCCTGCGATCTGCGCGTGACCATGCCGATGAAGGGCCGCGCCGACAGCCTGAACGCGGCCGTCGCAGCAGCGGTGCTGGGCTATGAAGTGCTGGCCGCGCTCGGCTGAGTTCTCCCCCTAACCGCAGAACGCCGCGAAATCGGCAAGCCATACCTGCGCACCCCACTCGCTCCACAGGCTGAGGCCAAGCAGGCCCGCGCCGGCCAGAACAGCCAGAGCCACGACATGCCCGCGCCAGCTCATGCCGCCTCCAGCCTGCGCGCAGGCGCATCATTGATCGGCAGATGGACCAGCGTGGCGAGCACCGCCAGCCCGATCGAAAACGCCCAGGCTGCATCATAATTGCCCGTCACATCGAAAGCATAGCCTGCCGCCCACGCCCCGAAGAAACTGCCGACCTGATGGCTGAGAAAGACGATGCCATAGAGCGTCGAGAGATAGCGGATACCGAATATCTGGCCCACGATCCCGCTGGTCAGCGGCACGGTGCCGAGCCACAGGAACCCCATCGCGCTGGCGAATACCAGCGCGCTCATGCTGCTGAGAGGGGTCAACAGGAACCACGTAATGACTACTGCGCGGCCGCCGTATATCCCGCTCAGCAGCCATTTCTTGCGCCAGCGATCGCCCGACACGCCGAACACATAGGATCCGAAGATGTTGAACAGGCCAATCAGCGCCAGCGCGCTCGCCCCGATCTGCAGCCCCAGCCCCTTGTCATCGAGGTAGGCAGGGAAATGCGTGGCGATGAAGGCCACGTGGAAACCGCAGACAAAGAAGCCGAGATTGAGCAGCCAGTAACCGCTGTGGCGCGAGGCATCGCGCAGCACATCGCCCAGTGGTTGCGGCGCCTCGTCCGTCTCGACCGGCGCAGGAGCCCCCGCCAGCCCGCGCGCCAGCGGGATGCAAAGCGCGATCATCCCGGCAAACACGATCAGCGCCAAGCGGTATCCCATTTCGCTGAGCAGCATCTGCCCCGCCGGGACAACGAGGAACTGGCCAAGCGATCCGCCCGCAGTGACAATGCCGAACGCCATGCTGCGCTGCTGCGGCGGCACCATGCGGCCGACCACGCCGAGGATCACGACAAAGGTGGTCGCCGCCAACGCCATGCCGATGGCTACACCGAAGGACAGGTGCAGCCCCAGCGCGTTGCTGGCGAGCGAGGCGCCGACCAGCCCCGCGATATAGAGCAGCGCGCCGAAGGCGAGAACCCGCCCGCCGCCATGCTTGTCGGCAATCGCACCCACGAACGGCTGGACGAGCCCGAACAGCAAGTTCTGTAGCGCCAGCGCCAGCCCGAAACTGGCCCGGCTGATGCCGAGTTCCGCGCTCATCTGCGGCAGGAACAGGCCGAACGCCTGCCGCACGCCCATCGCCAGCGTAACGATTGCCGCCCCGCAGGCGATCACGATCCATGCCCGTTTCATGCCCCACGCGTTACCAGAATTGCCCGTATCGCCGCCCCCATGATTTGGTCGCGGATTGAAAGCGGAACTAGGCCGCAAGAACGCGAATTGCCTGCCGGCCGGTGTGGCCTTTCGTGGACCACAGACCGGGGTGCTTTAAAAAACTCTGCCGTCATGCCTTCGCCCCTGCGCGCGCCGCCTTGCGTGCCTGCGCATCGCCGCGCCGCAACAGCCGAAAAAGCGCGGAATTGTCGGCTTTTCGGGCGATCCCGACGATCTTTCCCTGATAGAGCACCGGCCGGACCAGCCCGGTTTCAAGCCGCTCGAACAGCGCCTGAGTTGTCACCTTCCGCCAATCCGGTTTCGGGGTGCTCACCCGACCCGATCCGGGCCGGGTGAGCACCTTGTCCCAGGCGTGCGCAAAACCTTCCGCCCCGGCCCGTTGGCGCAACCGATAGGCACTCGCCCGCGACATGGCGACCTTGCGCGCTGCGGCGCTGGCCGAACCGGTGAAATAAAGCTGGGCGAGAAATTCGCACTGCCGCTCCGCGCTCCACCCGTCACACCGCGCGCGCAGCGGCACGGGGTGAAAAAACGGCGGCTTGCGGCGGGTGCGGTGGGCGGGGGCTTTGGGCATCCGCAAGGGTGGAGCAGATGCGAGCGGTGTAGGAAAGCCGAGAGGGCAATCACCCCTGCAATTTCGGACTATTGTTCCAGGTATTCGCCAGCCTCGAAGTCGCGCATATACGACTTGCCAACATCAGCGTCGATCAGGTGCAGCCAGCTGTCATCCCTGTTCAAAACCGCCCCCAAAGCGACATACACGGCTTATCGAGCCTCCATTTCCGCGTCGCTTGTTTGCCCTTGCCGGCCTCGGATACGCCACCCGCTATCCGGGTAGGTATCGCCATCGTCCCCCATATCCGGCTCTTCTCGGTAGAGATATTCGACGGGCTCCTCGCCATCGAGGACGCAGGCATCGACTAAGCATCTCTCCCAATATTCCCGGCGCTCCGGTCGACAGGGCGCGCGACCCGGCTCCTTCCAAAGAACGTCTATTATCTCGTGGCGCGAGAACGTTACATTGTCCCCAACCTTCAGCGGCGAATGCGGTTCGTAGGGCTCATTATCGAGCGTTCCTGCGAGACTATTACCCGCAACTTCAGTGACGGTGACCCACATGCGTTCGGTCGCCCATTCTTCGATCTCAACCAGATAGTCGAAAACCAGCTTGACGAGATCACCTTCGCCGACCGCGGCAATCTCTTCGGATGACGGGAGGAAATAGGTATAGGGTGCCTCTTCGGCCACTGGCCGAGGGTCCATGATCTCGTAACCCTGCACGATACCTGCCCCCTACTCCGCCGGCTCGCGCCCATCCTCCAGCGCCGCGACATCTTCAGCGTTGTAGCGCGGGGTACCTTCGACCAGCGGGACTTCCTCGATCTCGCGCTTGCCGATTTCGATGCCTTTTTCCGCAAGGCGGCGGCCTGAAGTGAGGACGTTGCGTTCGAAGCTGCCGACGAATTTGTTGTAATTGTTGACCGCGCTTTCGAGCCCTCCGCCGACGCGTTTCAGATGCTCGGCGGCAACCGCCAGCCGGTCATACAATTCTGCCCCCGCCTTGCCGATCTCCACCGCTTCGCGGGCGATCGTGTCCTGCCGCCAGACCTGCGCCACGGTGCGCGCAATGGCGACGAGGTTGGTGGGGGTGGCCAGCAGCACCTTGTTGCGGAAGGCGAAGTCCCACAGTTCGGGGTCGGCCTCCAAAGCGGCGGCGACGAAGTGTTCGCCGGGCACGAACATCACCACGTAATCGGGCGCTTCGTCGAACTGGCTCTGGTAGCTTTTCGCGCCGAGCGTCTGCACGTGGCCGCGCATCGATTTGGCGTGCTGCGCCAGCTGGGCGCGCTTCACATCGTCATCATCGGCATCGAACGCCGCCTGATAGGCGTTGAGCGAGACCTTGGCGTCGATCACCAGCTTCTTCTGCCCCGGCACCATCACGATGGCATCGGGCCGCAGCCGGCCTTCGTCAGTGTCCATCGAATGTTCGAGGATGAAGTCGGTGTGTTCGGCAAGGCCCGCCTGTTCGAGCACGTTCTGCAGCGCCCGCTCGCCCCAGCGCCCGCGGGCCTTGGG
>CBFGON010000020.1:0-31057 GCA_965650395.1 uncultured Qipengyuania sp.
CCGCCGATGTGCCGCGCGCGCTGGCGATCTGGCGCAATGCTGTGGATGCGACGCATGGGTTTCTGACGCCAGAGGACCGTGCGGGGATCGATGTGATGGTGGCGGAACAATTCCTGCCGCATGTCGCGCTGGTGCTGGTCGAGGATGCGGCGGAGCAGGTGCAAGGCTTTCTGGTGATGGATGGCGAGATGATCGATGCGCTGTTTGTCGATCCTGCCGTGCATGGGCTGGGTTTTGGCACGGCCTTGCTTGAGCATGCACTGACGCTCGCGCCCCAGGCACTGGTGGATGCGAGCGAGCAGGCGGACAATGCCTTGCCCTTTTACGAAGCGCGCGGATTCTTGCGCATTGGGCGCTCCGAAACCGATCCGCAAGGGCGGCCCTATCCGCTGATCCATTTGCGCTATGGCGGTGAGGCATCGCGCCGGTGATCGCAGGCTTCGCGCTGTGGCAGGTCGTAATTGCGCTGATCGCTACCCTCGCTTCGGCTTATGTGCGTGGGCTTGCGGGGTTCGGTCTCGCTATCCTGCTGGTGCCGGTGCTGGCGCTCGCCTTGCGGCCTGTCGAAGCGGTGCTGGTTGCCAATATGCTGGGGCTGATGATCGGGCTGACCGAGCTCAGATCGCTGATGCGCGAAGCGGAGAAATCGGCGTGGCATATCGCGGGCGTCGTCCTGCTGACCACCGCGCCAGGCATGGCGCTGTTGGCGATTACTCCCGCGCCCATTGCGCGGCTGCTGATTGCGCTGATCGCCTCATCGGCCTTCATTGCAGTGCTTTTGCCGCCGCGCGCGCCCGAGGTTCCGGGGCGGTTGGCAACATGGCTTACGGGCATTTCGAGCGGGCTGCTGACCGGATTTGCCGGAATGCCCGGCCCGCCAGTGGTGCCCTATTATGTCGGGCGGGCGATCCCGCGCCATGTGGCCAAGGCTTCGATGGTACTGATATTCACCGCCGCATCGGCTGCGGGGATTGCTTCGGGATTGGCGCTGGGAACGATGCACTGGCGGCTGGCGGGTCTCGCGCTGGCGCTGTTCCCGGTGGTCCTGCTAGGGAATGCACTGGGCCAGCGCGCAATGGGCAGGATCAGCGAGCGCGCATGGCGGATTTTTGCCGCAAGCGTGCTGGGCGCGGCTTCGTTGGCTGCGCTGGTGAAGCTGTTATAGGCTGAAAGGCAGCGCGGGCCCGGCAAGGACCAGCGCAAGGCCGCAAGTGGTCACGATCGCCATGCGCAGGATCTCGATCGCGGGAAGCGGGGCGAGATGGGTGCGGGTGAGGGCGATAGCCTTGGCCATGCCTCCATTCTCCACCCAAATCCCTAACGAAAAGTTAACCCCGCTTGCCGAGCGTCGGCATCTGCTGACTGGCGCAATGGAATCCGCCGCCGCCCGCCAGCACAGCATCGCCTGGCAGACCGATGGTGGCGCGGTCGGGGAACAGCTCGGCGATGGCCGCCACGCCGTCCGCATCATGCGGGCTGCCGAAGGTCGGTACCACCACGAGGTTGCTGGTGATGGCAAAGTTGACATAGCTGGCGGGCTCGATCCTCCCGTCACGCTCGATCAGTCCGGGCGAAGGGATTTCGCGCACCACGACGCCCGCCGCCTCTGCCCGTGCCTTGGCATCGGCATAAATCGCCGCATTGGGGTCGCCCCCGCCAGTTGCACGCGGCACCACCAGCGTGTTGGCCGCAACGAAACGCGCCAGATTGTCGACATGGCCGTCAGTGTGATCGTTGATCAGACCGTCGCCCAGCCACAACACGCGGGTAAAGCCGAGATCGCGGGCGAGCCGCGTTTCGATCGCTTCGCGGGACAATTGCGGGTTGCGGTTGGGGTTGAGCAGACATTGCTCGGTCGTCGCGACCAGTCCAGTGCCATCGCCATCAATCGCCCCGCCTTCGAGAATCCAGTCGCTCTCCACCACTGGCAGTCCTGCATCCACCGCCAGTTCGGCGCCGATGGTCTGGTCGCCCTCCATCAGATATTTCCCGCCCCAGCCGTTGAAGCGGCAACGCAAGGCGCGCCCGTCATCCAGCACCAGCGGCCCGGTGTCGCGCAACCACACATCGCCATAGGTTCGGCGTTCGAGCGTGACCTTGGTGCTGCACAAAGTCCGCGCGCGGGCTTCATTGGCGTCATCGCGCACCAGCAGGCGCACCTGCTGCCCGCTTTCGGCCACCGCATTGGCGAATGCAGCCATCTGTTCCTGCGCTGCTTCGAGATAGCCTGGCCATTCTTCCGCATCATGGGGGAAGCCGATCCACAGCCAGTCCTGCGGTGCCCATTCGGGGGGCATGATAAAACGGGGCATCGTGCTCATAGGCGCGCGGTTAGGCCGGAGCGGGGGCGGGGTGCAACGAAAAAGGGGGCGCGTCGCCGCACCCCCCTTTCCGCGAATTGCCCTGCGCGGATCAGGCGTCTGCAGGCTGGCTGCCCTCGCCCTTGGCAGGTGCAGCCTTTGATTTGCCATTGGCAGGCAGCGCCTTCCTGTCGGGCTTGTCCTCCTCGACCGCTTCCGCGGCGCTGAAACCGCCGGTCTGCTCGGCCGGGCCTTTGACGAGACTGTTGAGGGAGGAGCCATCGAGGCCCAGCTCCTTCATCAGCCCGTCGAGCACCGGTGCCTGCGCGCGATAGGCCAGCGCTGCGCTCACCGCATCACTTGCAAGATTGCCGGTGCCGCCGCCAACCGAGGCCGCACCGCCTGCGCCCTTTCCGCCGCCATTGGTGAGCCCGTCGACCTGCACGATCTTGATCGATTCGATCGCTTCCATCGGCTTGGCGCTTTCGCGTACCAGTTCGGGCAGCACCTTGAGCAGCGCCATCTTGGTCTGCAGGCTGATCTGGTCGTTCGAGAGCAGGTTGGCCGCTTCGTTGATCGCCCGCTGGCCTGCCGCTTCGACTTCAAAGCGCACACGCGCAGCTTCGGCGCGCAGCTTTTCGGCTTCTGCCTGACCTTCAGCCTCGCGGCGGATGGCTTCGGCGCGGTTCGAGGCGGCGTCTTTTTCCGCTTCGGCATCGACGCGGATCTTGATCGCGTCGCGCTCGGCCTGTTTCGAAGCCTCGATCAGTTCGATCTTCTTGCTACGCTCTGCCACTTCGCTTTCGCGGCTGGTGACGACCTGTTCTTCGGCCGCGACTGCTTTGGCTCGGGCCTCGTCGGCTTCGGCCTTGGCCTGGCTTTCCTCGCGGCTCTTGTTCTGCACCGCGATCTGCTGTTCCTGCCGCGCAATTTCGAGCGCGCGTTGCTGGTCGATGCGGGCCTCTTCCACGAGGCGATCAGCCTCGATCTGCTGCGCGTCGACCTGCTTCTTGGCTTCGATCCGCGCGGCATCGGCTTCGCGGTTGCGTTCGGCCTGTTCGCGGGCGATTTCTGCCGCCTGTCCAGCACGCCGCACTTCGACTTCGCGCTCCTGCTCGAGCCGCGCATATTCCTGGTCACGGCTGATCTCGAACGAACGCTGATTCGCTTCGAGATTCTTGGTTTCCATTTGCACGCGCGTATCCTGCTCGATGTCGTTGCGCAGCTTCTTGCGTGCTTCGATCTGCTCGGTCAGCTTGGTCAGGCCTTCGGCGTCGAAAGCGTTATTGGCGTTGAAATGTTCGATGCTGGTCTGGTCGAGCCCGGTCAGCGAGACCGATTCCAGTTCCAGACCGTTCATCGCAAGATCGCTGGAGGAAGCCTGCTGCACCTTCTGCACGAAGTCGGACCGCTGCTCGTGCAGCTCGTTCATCGTCATCCCCGCCGCGACCGAGCGCAGCGCGTCGACGAACTTGCCTTCGACCAGATCCTTGAGCATTTCGGGCTGCATGGTGCGCTGGCCCAGCGTCTGCGCGGCCATGGCAATCGCGTTCGCATCCGGGCGAACGCGGACATAGAATTCCGCCTTCACATCAATCCGCAACCGGTCGAGCGTGATTAGCGCTTCGGTATCGCGGCGCACCACGCTGAGCACCAGCGTGTTCATATTGACCGGCATGGTTTCGTGGAACACCGGCAGCACCAGCGCGCCGCCGTTCATCACCACCTTTTCGCCGCCCACGCCGGTTCGCACGAAGGCCACTTCCTTCGAAGCGCGACGATAGAGCTTGGCCAGGAACAGTCCCAGGGTGAAGACCGCAACTACGGCGGCTATCACCATCACCAGGCCATTAGACAGAATATCCATTTCTCCTCCTTCTCAATTCTTCATGGGCGACAGGCGGCGTTCGGCCAGCGCGGTCGCGTAAAAAGTCTCGTCTTCGCGGCGCACGAGCAGGATCTCGTCGCCAGCGTGGAATTCGGATGCCGCTTCATGCGGTTCGACCATCACGAAATGCGTCTGGCCGTGAAGATCGGTCACGCGTGCGCGGGCGGGCGATCCGGTCCGCGCAACGCCTTCGGTGATTTGTGCCCGCCGCCCGACCAGCGCCTGACGATCGACCGCCGTGGTTTCATCCTGCGGCAGAATGCGCCCCAGCGGCCGGGCCAGCACGCTGGTGAACGGCAGCGCGGCGCCAGCGGCAAGCACGCCTGCCAGCCGTGCGTCGAGCGGGCCGCCGGTGAAACTTTCTGCCAATTCCTGGATGCCAAGGCCAATCCCGGCGAAGAGGAACAGGAAGACCACCAGCCATACCGTCAAGGGCACTTTGCCGAGGCCCAGCAGTGTCAACAAACCATCAACCGGTCCCGCCGAAATCGCCCCGTCCCCATCCGAATCGAGGTCGAGATCGAAGTCGAGAAAACCCAGCAGCTGGATCACGAGCAGCACCACCATCAGCAGCAGCGCAATTGCGAAGGGCGCGTTATAAGGTTCGAACAATGTCATCGGGCCCCCTTTCCAGGCGTAAGACTCCCCGGCTTCCGACAAAGGCCGAAAGCGGATTGTCCTACTGTTGTAGTCATGTGGTTCACTTAGCAAAATCACCCGATTTTGATAAGCGGAATCGGAACGCTCACTTACGATTTTCGGTGCAATCCCGAAGGTTTGTCTTGTCGGGCAGTCGTCTTCTATCCCGATTTTCCTACATTGCTGGCCGGTGCTATGGAGCGTTTCGGCAGTAAGGCCCCGCCCTTCCCCGCCGGGGGCCGGTGGTGGATGCCACGCTTACCGGCATTCGTAGCCAAGGCCTTGATTTATATAGGTATTTTTCGCAAGCGACCGGGTGACGCAGTGTCGCCTTTGTCGCCCGTCTGTCACCCGGAAACGGTGGGTCGCGGCGTGATGCGCAGCGGCAGGGTCTTGAGCCCGCCGACGAAAGTCGATTTCGCACGCCTCGGCTCGCCTGCCAGTTCGACGCTTTCGATCCGGTCGAGCAGCGTTTCGAACAGGATCCGCATTTCCAGCCGCGCAAGATGGAGGCCGAGGCACTGGTGCGCCCCTGCGCCGAAAGCGAGGTGGCGGTTGGGGTTGCGGCTGGCATCGAAACGTCGCGGATCGTCGAATTGCGCCGGGTCGTGATTGGCTGCGACATAATTGAGCATCAGCCAGTCGCCCCTGGCAATCGCCTGCCCGCCGATCTCGGTATCTTCCGACGCCGTCCGCATGAAATGCTGCACGGGGCTGGTCCAGCGGATCGCTTCCTCGACAATGCCGGGTAGCAGCGAACGGTCGGCGCTTACCTTTGCATATTGCGCAGGATCGCGCGCCAGAGCCAGCATCGCGCCTGCCGTGCTGGCGCTGGTGGTGTCATGTCCAGCCGCGGCGACTATGATGTAATAGCCCATCATGTCGCGGTCATTGAGCGGTTCGCCGTCGATAGTGGCATTGGCGATTGTGCTGGCGACATCGCTGGTAGGATTGGCGCGCTTCTGTGCAGTCAGCCCGGCGAAATAGGCTTCGAAATCTTTCACCGCACCGGCGACAATCTGCGTGATCATCTCGGGCGGCAGGTTCTTGATGCCCGACTGGTTGAGGTCTTCGTCCTGCCCGCCGAACATCTGCTGGGTCAGCATCAGCATGCGCTGTTCGTCTTCTTCGGGCACGCCGAGGATCTGCATCACCACATGCAGCGGATAGGGTTGCGAGACGAGCTTGCAGAAATCGGCTTCGGGTCCGGCCTCGATAAATCGCTCGACCGTCTTCACCGCCAGTTCGCGGATTTCGCCTTCCAGCTGGCGCAGATTCTTGGGCATGAACCAGTCCTGCGTCAGCTTGCGATATTTCATGTGAATTGGCGCGTCGAAGGTCACGAGGCTGGCGACCAGATGCTCGCTGCCGCCGGTCATGCTCCTGGCAAATTCTATCCCTTCATTGATCGAGAAAACCACCGTGCGCGGATTGTTGAGGAAGGTGGCATTGTCCTTCGATACGCGCATTACGTCTTCATAACGGGTGACCAGCCAGAATGGCGGGTGGATGCCATCGGGCGATTCGACCAGCGCGACCGGGCTTTCGGTGCGCAAGCGGTCGAAAGTGTCGAGCAGCCCGTCCCATTCGGCGTAGCTGGCCGGGTCGATCACCGCGCGGGCGGTTTCAGGGTCGAGTCTGGGCCTGTCCTGTGTCGCCATCATGCCTCCTCCCGGGCTCTCGCGGCATATTCATCGCGCAGTTCGCGCTTGTAGAGCTTGCCATTGGCTTCGCGCGGCAGCTGCGCGCGGAAGTCGAACAGGCGCGGCATCTTGATTTTGGAGAGGCTGGGGGCGAGGAAATCACGCAGTTCTGCTTCCAGCGCCTCACCAGCGTCGGCCATATCGATCGGCTGGACCACCGCCACCACTTGCTCGCCGAAATCGGGGCAGGGTGCGCCGATTACTGCCGCATCCATCACCTTGTCATGCGTCACCAGCAGGTTCTCGATCTCCTGCGGATAGATATTGACCCCGCCGCTGATGATCATGTGGCTCTTGCGGTCGGTGAGATAGAGATAGCCGTCGCCATCGACATGGCCGATATCGCCCAGCGTCATCCAGCCCTTGGGATGCATGGCATCGGCGGTCTTTTCCGGGTCGTTGTGATAGGTCGGGATATTGGCGTTCTCGAAGAACAGCAGCCCGTCGGTTTCCGCCGCAACCTCGTTTCCTTCCGGATCGCAGACATGGATCGTGCCGAAGATGGATTTGCCCACGCTGCCGGGGTGGGCGAGCCAGTCCTCGCTCTTGATCATGGTCATGCCGATGCCTTCGCTTCCGGCATAATATTCGATGATGATCGGTCCCCACCACTCGATCATCTCGCGCTTGACCGGTACCGGGCAGGGCGCGGCGGCGTGGATCGCGCGGGCGTGCGAGGAAAGGTCGTAACGGGTGCGGATCGCCGGATCGAGCTTGAGCATGCGGACGAAATGCGTCGGCACCCACTGGCTGTCGGTCACCCCGCAACGTTCGATAGTGGCGAGCGCGGCTTCGGGGTCGAACTTCTCCATCACCACAATGGTTGCACCCAGCCGGTGCGCGGTAGTGCACCAGCCGAGCGGCGCGGCATGATAGAGCGGCGCGGGCGACAGATAGACCATGCTGCCATCGGTCGGCCAACCGGCACCCATGACCGCCAGACCGACCAGTGGTGTGGCCGCGAGGATGTCGTCATTCTCCGGCGGCGCGGGGCGGATACCCTTGGGCTGGCCGGTCGTGCCGCTCGAATAGAGCATATATTGCCCGGGCAGCTGATCGGCGATCGGCGTGGCAGGTTGCGCGGCGAGTGCATCCTCATAGCTTTCGGCGCCTTCGCCGCCGACCACGAGCAAGTCAGTTTCAGGGCGACCGCGGCGCAGCTCGACCAGCACATTGTCGAATGCGCGCGAGGAGAGCAGAAGGTTTGCGCCGGCGTCCTTGAGGATATAGCCGATTTCGGGCGCGGTCAGCCTGGTCGAGATCGGCACCAGCATTGTGCCCGCCCGCTGCGATCCCCACACGATCTGCAGATAATGCGCATTGTTTTCCATCAGCACCGCAACATGGTCGCCGCGCCCCAGTCCTCGGGCGCGCATCAGCTGGGCGAAGCGGTTGGCATAGGCGTCCATCGCGCCATAGCTGACCGTCTCGCCGCTTCCGGCCATCACGATGGCGGGGTGATCGGGACGTGTCTTGGCATGGGTAATCGGATGCATCGGGCCTCTCTCTCCTCCGGCGGTCCGCTGTGCGGGACTCGTCCAGTTTCGAGAAGAAACCTACCTGTCACGGCGACTTGGGCAAGCGAAAAGGGCGGGCAAGAAAAAAGGCGACGGGTGCCCCGTCGCCTTTTTTCACTGACCCGAAGGGCCGGAGGTCTTGTGCCCCGTGCCTAGTCAGTATTCGCTATCAGTAATCGGAGTTGCCGTCGTCGTGGTTGTGATCGTCGGTCATTGCCAGGGCAAATGCCTGCTGTGCCTGCGATTCGACCATATAGGGCACCGGATTTACAGCCGTGCCGTCGATGCGGACTTCATAATGGAGGTGCGGGCCGGTCGAACGGCCGGTTGAACCGACGTAGCCGATGATGTCACCCTTCTTGACGCGGGCGCCTTCGGAAACGGCGATGCGCGACATATGGGCATAGCGCGTCTGGATGCGGGCGCCGTGCTCGATCGCAACATAATTGCCGTAGCTCGAGAAGGGCTCTGCCTTGCTCACGAAGCCATCGGCGGTGGCATAGATCGGGGTGCCGGTCGGCGCAGCCAGATCGACACCCTTGTGACCCATGCGGCGACCGAGCACCGGATGGGTGCGTGTGCCGTAATCGCTGGTCATGCGCATGTCTTCCAGCGGCATGCGCGAGGGCACGGCAACCTGCGGGCGGGCAGCGGCAACAACGAGGGCGGCCGGCTGATTGGGATTTTCCCAACGGGCAAAGAGTTCGGTGAACTGGGCGTCGCCTTCGTTCGAACCCTGCGCGGTCACCTTCGACATGTCGATCGCACCCACCGCGGCGGCGGCGTTGGTGTCAGCATGCGCCGGAGCTGCGGCGATGCTCATTCCGGCGGCGAACGTCGTGAGAGCAAGCGTGCTGCGCTTGGAAATCATTGCTTAACCCGTCCAATCGACACGTTACCGTGTCTCTTTTGTCCCTCGACCGAAGGGGCGTCCCGGCCCGTTTCGATCGTTTTGTCCTAACGCCGGAACCCCCCGGCAACTCGTGAGTTTGGGTTATCGAGAAAAAAGTTAATCAGGCAATACCGCCATAGAACTCGCGCGATAAACCGGCAGCGGAACGCGCTGAGTCGTTGAATGGTGGCGTCAACCTCCCGGAAAAGTGCGTTTCGACAAGGTTTTGCCAGCGTTCCGGCGCGTTTTCGCCGCGCAATTCGCAGACATTCTGAAAATGCTTGGCCCCGAAAGCGACGTGGCGGATTTCGTCGTCAAGGATTCGTTTCAGAATTTTCGCCCCGTTTTCATCACCTTGCGCGCGCACCCGTTCGAGCATGGCGGGGGTCACGTCGAGGCCGCGTGCCTCGAGCACCATAGGCACAATCGCCAGCCTCGCGGCGACGTCATGGGCTGTGTCCTGCGCCGCATTCCACAACCCGTCGTGCGCAGGCAACGCCCCGTAGCGCGATCCGAGCGAATCGAGTTTCCGGTCGAGCAACGCGAAGTGCATCGCTTCGTCCGCGGCGACAGAAAGGAAATCGGAAACAAAGGCTTGGCCCATCAATTCGCCGAATCGGCCGGCCATGTCGAGCGCCAGATCGATGGCGACGAATTCGATATGCGCCAGCGCGTGCCACAGAGCGATGCGCCCACGCTCGGACCCGCCCTTATTGCGCTTGGGCATGCGGCTAGGCGGCAGCAGTTCGAGTTCGGCGGGCCAGTTCGGCCGTTCGGGCATGGCGCAATCGAAAGTGAAGTCGAGCCGCTCCAGCCGCCAGTCGCGCGCCACCTTTCGCGCAGCGAAGACCTTGGCGCGCGGCTCGCCCGTCAGCAAAACAGTGCGGATCGAAGCAGCTACGGAGCGGTGCGATGACGTCATGCCTCGCGCGCGGCGGCCAGAACTTCCTCTGCATGACCCTTGACCCGCACCTTGGGCCAGATGCGCAGGATCTTGCCCTTGGCGTCGATCAGATAGGTCGAGCGGATCATCCCCATATAGCTGCGCCCGTAATTCTGCTTTTCGCCCCAGGCGCCAAGCATGTCGGACAGGCCGTTCTCCTCGGCATCGGTCGCCAGATCGACCTTGAGATCATGCTTGGCGATGAAGTTCAGGTGTTTCTTGGCCGAATCCTTGCTGACGCCAAGCAGGCGCACGCCAGCCTTGTCGAATTCGGGCTTCAGTGCGGTAAAATCCTTCGCCTCGGTAGTGCAGCCCGGCGTATTGTCCTTGGGGTAGAAGAAGATGACCGCCCTGCTGCCGGCAAGATCAGATCTGGTGATCGTGCCGCCGTCGGGCGTTTCCATGCTGAAATCGGGGAAGGCGTCGCCTTCGCCAAAGCTGCTGCTCATTGGTCTGTCTCCAGTCTCTCGTCGAATATGGTCTGCCACGCAGCGGCGACATCGGCACGCGCTGCCGCGAACTGCGTCAACATGGCGTCAAAATCCTCTGCCTCGCACAGCCGGGCAAGGATCGTGCCGGGCGCAGCGCCCGGCGGCGTGAGATCGGGTGCAAGCAGCCGAGTGCCCACAAGCAGCCGGGTCATCAATCCGTGCGCGAAACTGAGCGATGCAGGCAGTTCGAGCATGGCCAGCGCTTCTTCAAGTCGTGGCGTCATGGCGGCATTGTCGCGCAGCTGGAGAAAGTGGACGAGGAATTCCAGATCGACCAGCCCGCCGCGCATAAGTTTGGCGTCGAGTGGACCACGCGGTGGCTTGTGGGCGGCCATCTCGCCGCGCATCTTGAGCACATCTGTGCGCAATTCTGCCGGATCACGCGGACGGCACAGAGCGTCGGTCAGAACGGATTCGACCGCAGTGCGCGCCTCATCGCTTCCCGTCAGTGCGCGGGCGCGCGTCAGCGCCATATGCTCCCAGGTCCAGGCGTCTTCGCGCTGGTAGCGCGCAAAGCTGTCGAGACTGACGGCAAGCGGCCCCTGATTGCCCTGCGGCCTCAGCCGTGTGTCGACTTCGTAGAGCGCACCTTCCGCGGTCGGCACCGACAGCGCGGCGCTGATGCGCTGCGCCAGCCGGTTGTAATAGAGCGTTGCACCCAGCGGGCGCTCGCCATCAGATTCGCATTCATGCGTTCCGGTGAAGAGATAGACGAGATCGAGGTCGGAGGCGTGGGTAAGCGCCCCGCCGCCGAAACGGCCTAGCCCCAGCACGACGAGCTCGCTCCCCGCGATCCGCCCATGCCGCCTGGCAAATTCTTCCTCCGCCGCTTCGACCGCGACTTCCAGAGCAGCCTCGGCTGTCCGCGCCAGCGCGGCGGCGATCTCCAGCGGATCCTGCGCAGCTTCGATCAGTTGCACGCCCAGCCCAAAGCGTGTCTCGCCGGTGACGATGCGGATGCGGTCGAGCCGGTCCTCATAAGTCGCGCCGCGTTCGGTCCGGCGCATGGCCTCGGCCAGCCCCGCGCGGTCACCGGGCAGGTCAAGCGCGCTACGATCTATCAGCGCGTCGAGCAATTCGGGCCGACGCGCGATGGCATCGGCCAGCGGAGGGGCGAGCGTGAGACAATCTGCCAACAACTGGAACAGCCCGGGCCGGGCTTCGAGCAGGCGGAAGAGATTGATCGCGGTCGGCAGCCGTTCGAGCAGCGTTTCCCATCGCGCTGCGGCACGCGCGGGTTCGTCCGATGCCGCGAGCGAGCCGATCAGCGTCGGGCGGATCGCTTCGAAAGCAGTAATCGCTGCGGGGCTGCGCAGCGGCTGGTAGCGGCCATCGGTCCAGCTGCGGACGCGCTCTGCCAGATCGGGATCGATTTCGGCTGGTGTTTCGGGTGGCTCGACATGCGGAGCGCTGGCGGGCACGGAGACTTCGTCTTCCGCCAGCAACAGCCCGTAACGCTCGGCCACCGGCGCAGTGAGTTCGCGGATATGTTCCAGCCAGGTTTGGCCATCGTCAAACCCGTCGAGCCGCGCCGCATTGTCGAGCGCTTCACCAGATGGCAAAGTATGAGTCTGCTGGTCGGCCACCATCTGCAGCCGGTGTTCGATACGCCGCAGCCCGTCATAGCTTTCGCCCAGTCGGAGCGCGTCCTGCTCGCCGATCCGCCCGGTTGCTGCAAGCGCGTCGAGCGCTGCACGTGTCCGTCGATGGCGCAGGTTCCGGTCGCGCCCGCCGTGGATCAGCTGATGCGTCTGCGCGAAGAATTCGATCTCGCGAATGCCTCCGCGGCCCAGTTTGACGTTGTAACCGGGCGCCGGGATCTTCGGCCCCGTCTGCTTCTCGCGGATGCGATGGGTCAACCGCCGCACTTCGTCTATGGCTCCGAAATCGAGACTACGCCGCCACACGAAAGGGCGGATGTGGTCGAGGAAGGCCTGGCCCGCCGCAATATCGCCCGAACAGGCCCGCGCGCGGATGAACGCAGCCCGCTCCCATGCCAGTGCGGAGCTTTCATAATGCGAGATCGCGGCATTAAGCGGGATGGCCAGGGGGCTCACCTCACTCGCCGGGCGCAGCCGCAGATCGACCCGGAAGACATAGCCTTCGCTGGTCACTTCGGACAGCAGCCGCACGATCTCGCGCGCATAGCGCTGCGCCGCTTCGCCCGGTTCGTCCCGCTCGCGGCGGGGGAGGTGCTCCGGATCGTAGAGCAATATGGGGTCGATATCGGAAGAATAGTTGAGTTCGCCTGCGCCATGCTTGCCCAACGCCAGCCCGATCATCCCCTGCGGTTGGGCATCGGGCACACGGCGGATGATCGCTTCGCCAATGGCCTGATGCAGCGCGCGATCGGCAAACTCCGACAGTTCGCGCATTACAAGGTCGAGATCGAAGGCCCCGGCAAGGTCGCCAATCGCCAATACAGTGGCGAGCGCGCGCTTCTCGCGCCGCAAGGCAAGGGCAACATCGCCCACGCCTTCACCAGCAGCTTTGGCTTGTTCAAGCGCCGCATCGCCCTCACCTGCCGCCAGCAATTCGGTGAGCTCCGGATGCCTTTCCAGCCCGCGCGCAAGGAAGGGCGCATGCGCCTGCGCCCGTTCCAGTGCTTCTATCCAATCCACTGACATCGCTTGAGCCTCTGCCCGTGTGGCCCGCGAGTCGCAAGCTTGCCCTCACCGCCGCAGCCTGCAACAAGCCCGCCGTCACGAATGAAGAGAGAGGTTGCCCAAACGATGATCCGCACAAGTCTGGCTGCGGCGGGAGTTTTACTACTCGCCGCCTGCAACATGGCCCCCGAAGGCGACAGTGCCGCGCCCAGCGCGCTCGACATTCCCGAAATCGCTAGCGGCGAATTGTCCGAAGCGACGATGAAGGAAGTGACCGAGCGCCTGTCATCGGACGAATTCGAAGGGCGCATGCCCGGCTCGGCAGGCGAAGAAAAGACGGTCGCCTACCTGATCGAGAAATTCAAGGCAGCCGGGCTGGAGCCGGGCAACAATGGCGGCTGGACGCAGAAAGTGCCGCTGGTCGAGATTACCGGCAAGGATTATGCGCCGCTCACCATCGCCGGCAAGGAAGGCGAGCCGATGGCTCTCGCCTTTGGCAGCGACTGGGTCGGCGTGACCTATCGCGAAGATGCCAAAACCAGCCTCAAGGACAGCGAGCTGGTGTTCGTCGGTTATGGCATCGACGCGCCCGAGAAGGGCTGGAACGATTATGCCGGGGTGGACATGAAGGGGAAGACTGCGGTTATCCTCGTCAATGATCCAGATTTCGGCACGCCGGGCCTTAAGGGCGATTTTGGCGGCAAGGCGATGACCTATTACGGCCGCTGGACCTACAAATATGAAGAGGCCGCACGCAAGGGTGCAGCAGGCGCGATCATCATCCACGATACCGAGCCGGCCGCCTATGGCTGGAACGTCGTCGAAAGCTCGTGGACCGGCCCGCAGGCCTATGCCCAGCGCGGCGAGAATGCTCCGCCGCTCACGCAGATGAACGGCTGGGTGCAGACCGAAGTTGGCAAACGCATCCTGACAGCTGCCGGCCAGGACTTTGCCGCCCTCTCGGCGGCGGCGAAGAAAAAGGGCGTCAAACCCGTGCCGCTCGGCCGGACCGCATCGACCAGCTTTTCGAACGATATCAAGAAATTCGATTCGCAGAATGTCATCGGCATGTTGAAGGGCAGCGAACGGCCTGACGAATATGTCATGCATACCGCGCATTGGGACCATCTCGGCCGTTGCACGCCTGCGGCCGATGGCGATGATATCTGTAATGGCGCGGTCGACAATGCCACCGGCACCGCGGCACTGGTCGCACTGGCGCAAGCGCATGTGAAGGCTGGTCCGGCCAAGCGCAGCCTGGTGTTCCTTGCCGTGACGGCAGAGGAATCGGGCCTGCTGGGCGCGGATTACTATGCCGCCAATCCGGTTTTCCCGCTCAGCCAGACCGTTGGCGGGATCAACATGGATGCGTTCCTGATTGCCGGTCCGAGCAAGAATGTCACCGTGGTCGGTTCGGGCAAGTCGCAGCTCGATAAATTCCTCGATGCTGCGTTGAAAGTGGACGGGCGGATACCTTCTCCCGATCCCAACCCCGAAGCAGGTTATTACTACCGTTCGGATCACTTTGCCTTCGCCAAGCGCGGCGTCCCGATGCTCTATGTCGATGGCGGGGAAGATCTCGTCGAAGGCGGAGTCGAAGCGGGTGCGGCGATTGCCAAGGACTATCGCGAAAACCGCTATCACGGCCCTGCTGACGAGTATGATCCCAATTGGGACTGGTCGGGCGTGATGGCCGATCTGCAGCTGTTCTACCGCATCGGTCGGATGCTGGCGGAAAGCAGCAGCTGGCCCAACTGGAACGAGGGTGACGAGTTCAAGGCCACCCGTGACGAAGGTTGCGCTGCCGCTGAAACCGGCTGCTGATTTCCTTTCCCGACAAATAAAAGGGCCGGTCCACCCCAGCGGCGGACCGGCCCTTTTCGTGTGGTAAGTGGTTTACCTTGCGAGCAGGCGTTCGGCGATCGCGCGGACTTCAGCGCCCATGTCCTCACGCTCCAGCGCTAGCGCCAGCGTCGCTTCGACGAAGCCGGTCTTGCTGCCACAGTCATAGCGATTGCCGTCGAAAGTCACAGCATGGAATGGCTGGTTGCCGATCATCTTGGCCATGGCATCGGTCAGCTGGATTTCGCCGCCTGCGCCCTTTTCCTGCGCTTCGAGCACGCGCATGACTTCGGGCTGGAGGATATAGCGACCCGAGATGATCTTGTTCGACGGTGCTTCGCTGCGAGGCGGCTTTTCCACGAGCCCGGTCACTTCGGTCAGCGTGTCCGACAGGCTGGCGCCGGGGGCGATCACGCCATAGCTGGAGACCTCCTCTTCGGGCACCTCAAGCACCGAGATCAGATTGCCGCCGACTTCATTATAGGCTTCGACCATCTGCTTCATGCAGCCGGTGCCATTGCGATGCGCGATCATCAACTCGTCGGGAAGCAGGATGGCAAAGGGTTCACTGCCCACGATGGCGCGCGCGCACCAGATCGCATGGCCCAGGCCCAGCGGGACCTGCTGGCGCACGGTGATGATATCGCCCGGCGTTGCCCGTGTCGGGTCGAGCACGCTCATGTCCTTGCCACGCTCGCTCATCGTGTGCTCAAGCTCGTAAGCGACGTCGAAATGCTCGACGATGGCGGTCTTGCCGCGCCCGGTGACGAACACGATCTGTTCGATTCCCGCCTCGCGCGCTTCATCCACCGCATACTGGATCAGGGGGCGGTCGACGATCGGCAGCAATTCCTTGGGGATCGCCTTGGTTGCGGGAAGGAACCGCGTGCCCAATCCGGCGACGGGGAAAACGGCGGTCTTGATGGGTTTGTTCTGGTTCATGGCGATGCGAGGTAGGTCCGGCGTTGCGCAGGGTCAATTGACTTGGGCTACTGCCGAGTGTGCCTGCCCGTGAATTGCGACAGGCGGGTGACGCTTGCACGCGCGGCGCGGTGTATTAAAGGCAGGGGCCATGGACAAACTCATTATTCGTGGCGGCAATCGCCTTTCGGGCACTATTCCGATTTCCGGGGCCAAGAACGCCGCGCTTACGCTGATCCCCTGCGCATTGCTGACCGAAGAGGCGGTAACGTTGCGCAATCTGCCACGGCTGGCCGATATCGACGGGTTCCAGCATCTGATGGCGCAGTTCGGCGTCAGCCACACCATTCCCGGCAAGCGGCCGGAGGAGTTCGGCAGCAATGTCACGCTGGCGGCGACGCGCATTACCAGCTCGGTCGCACCCTATGATCTGGTGCGCAAGATGCGTGCCTCGATCCTCGTGCTCGGCCCGCTGCTGGCGCGCACCGGAGAAGCGACCGTTTCGCTGCCCGGCGGCTGTGCCATCGGCAACCGCCCGATCGACCTGCACCTGAAGGCGCTGGAGGCCTTTGGCGCACATATCGAGCTCGCGCAGGGCTATGTGAAAGCGACAGCGCCCGATGGCGGAATGCCCGGCGGCGAGTTCGATTTTCCCGTCGTTTCGGTTGGCGCGACCGAGAACGCGCTGATGGCGGCAGTGCTGTGCAATGGCACGAGCAAGCTCATCAATGCCGCGCGTGAGCCCGAGATTGTCGATCTGTGCAATCTTCTGGTGGCGATGGGCGCGGAGATCGAAGGGATCGGTTCATCGGACCTCACTATCCACGGCGTGAAGCGGCTGCATGGTGCGACCTATCGCGTAATGCCCGACCGGATCGAAGCGGGCTCCTATGCCTGCGCGGCGGCGATTACCGGCGGGGAAGTGCGGCTCGAGGGCGCGAGCGGGGATGATATGGCCTCGACGCTCCATGCGCTCAAAGCCATCGGTGTGGATGTGGAGAGCGACAAGAAGGGCGTCAGCATTGCCGCCAATGGGCCTCTGAAGGCGCATAACCTCACCACCGCACCCTTCCCCGGCCTCGCTACCGATATGCAGGCGCAGCTGATGAGCCTTCTGTGCAAGGCTGAAGGCACCAGCGTGCTCAAGGAAACGATCTTCGAAAATCGCTTCATGCACGTGCCCGAACTGGCGCGCATGGGGGCGAATATCGAAACCGAAGGCCGCACTGCCATCGTGCGCGGGCCGGTCGAGCTGACCGGTGCCGAGGTGATGGCCACCGATCTGCGTGCGTCGATGAGCCTGGTGATTGCAGGCCTCGCCGCAGAGGGCGAGACGACCGTGCGCCGTCTCTATCACCTCGACCGCGGCTATGAGCGACTGGAGGAAAAGCTGCAGCTGGTGGGTGCCGACATCGAGCGCGTCGGCGACGATTGATCGCGTTGGACGGGGCTACTGGGCCTCGTCATGGCGCGACACCAGCTCATGCGTGACCAGCCACACGCGAATCGCCCCGGCCAGCCCGGGCGGGGTCGCACTGCGAATCCGCTCGGCATCGATTCTCGCCACCAGCGTATTTACAGCAATTCCCTGCCGCGCGGCAGCCTGTTGAAGCTGCTCCCAGAACACCGGTTCGAGACTGATCGACGTGCGATGCCCTTCAATTCGCACGGAATATTTGACTGGAGGGTGATATGGCGTTGTCATACAAGCATTGTTGCATGCCGTGCGCTTAGATGGAACAATCCGTCGTTCGAGCCATCAGGTCGCGCGAGCGGGATGCAGGAGCGTCGCATGGCAAGGCCGAAGGATATGAGGAAGGGCAAGTCAGCTACGCCGGCAGTAGCCGGTGCCGCTTCCGTGCACCCTGGCCTCAGTTCCAGCGAAATCGCCGAATTGGAGCGCAACGAGCGGCGCGACGGCTGGTTGCTGGCGATTTTTGCCCTCGCTGCCCTTGGCGCCGCGGCGCTCGCATTCGTGTTCTTTTCGGGCGAGATCGACCAGAACGACCGTTACGTCCGCGCTGACGGTTCGCAGGAAGCGATTGTCGACATGCCCTTTACCTGGGGTAGCGCGGAATCGGTGGCGACCGAACCCGAACCGGCCGAAACGGAGGAAGCGGCCGCACCCGCCCCTGCCGCCACGCGCCGCCCGGCACGACGGCCTGCTGCTGCGCCAAATCCGCTGCCGGCCAGCGCCAATACCACTGTGCTGACGCCTTTGCCGACGCCGACTGCGCCGCCCTATGCCGGTCCGGCGCGTGACGATGTCGGCCGCGAAACGCAGCGCGCATTGCGCACCGGCAAGGCGCAATTGTGGAACGAGAACGGTGACCGTGGCTATGTGCTGGTCAGCGCGGCAGTTGCCTATGGCAAACGCATTTGCCGGCAGGTGAGCTACAGTCATTTCGTCGAAGGCGCCCAGGAAACCTCGGCCGCCACGCAATGGTGCCGCGAAAGCCGCCTTGGCCGGTGGCGCGAGGATGCACGCGGCCCCGAATAGCGCTGCACTATCGCGCATGACCTACGAATTTTTTGGGGTGGCCCGCATGACGTGCGCTTCCTAGGCTCTGACAGCACTATACCAGCGGATGCGCCTAATGCCCGAAGGCTATGACAGTCTGACCGACAAGGAAAAGGAAACGCTGCGGCTGGTGGTGCGCGGACATGATGCCAAATCGATGGCGCGGCAATTGTCGCTTTCGGTCCACACCATCAACGAACGGCTGCGTGCGGCGCGGCGCAAGCTGGAAGTCACCAGCAGCCGCGAAGCCGCGCGGCTGGTGTTCGAATATGAAGGCGCCGCCCCCAAAATGGCTGTACCCAAACAATTAGGGGAAGCGCTGTCAGGCGGCGGCGTGGCAATCACTGACGCTCCAGATGCCGGGGCAGGCGGGAAGCGTCGGCTGCGGCTGGTAATCACAGGAGCAGTTATAATGTCGCTAATTCTAGCAGCCCTTGGCTTTGGACTTATCCCGGCCGGGATCGGCAACCAGCCAGCGTCGGTCCAGAGTCACGCAAGCACGATGGAAGCCACGGCGCGGTCCTGGCTCGAACAGATCGACGCTGGCGATGGACAAGGCAGCTACGTCCGCACCAGCACGATATTCCGCGAACAGAACAGCCTGGAAACCTGGACGCGCGTGTCAACATCGGTACGCAAGCCGCTGGGCGCAACTCTGTCGCGCACCCTTATATCGGTTGATACGCCGCCGACGCCGCAACGCTACTCCATCGTCAAGTTCACGACCAAATTCGCCAATCGCGAAACGGCAATGATCGAAACCGTTTCACTGATCGAGGAGGACGGAGAATGGCGCATTGCAGGCGTTTACGCCGAATGATGTGAGCAGCCAGTGGGTGGGGCGCGGCCCGAAAGGTCCACGCCCCCTCGCTCAATACATGTGCTGGCCGCCGTTGATGCTCATGGTAGAGCCGGTGACAAAAGCCCCGTCCTCGCTGCACAGGAAGGATACGCCGCGCGCGATCTCATGCGCCTGGCCAAGGCGGCCGACGGGAATCTTGGCGACAATCTTTTCCAGCACCGGTTCAGGCACGGCGGCGACCATATCGGTGTCGATATAACCGGGCGCGATCGCATTGACAGTAATGCCGAAGCGCGCACCTTCTTGCGCCAGTGCCTTGGTGAAGCCGTGGATCCCGCTCTTGGCAGCGGCATAATTTACCTGGCCATATTGCCCGGCCTGGCCGTTGATCGAACCGATGTTGACGATCCGGCCCCAATTGCGTTCCTTCATGCCGGGGAAAGCGGCTTTGGCCATGTTGAAGCAGCCGCCCAGATTGGTGCGCATCACCGCATCCCAATCCTCATAACTCATCCGCAGCAACGTGCCGTCGCGCGTGATGCCGGCATTGTTGACCACGATGTCGATCGCGCCATGTTCGGCCTCGACCTGCGCGCAGCCGGCCTGCGCAGCTTCGAAATCGCCGACATCGAACTTGATCGTTGCGATGCCGGTTTCATCGCTGAATTTCTTCGCCGCTTCGTCATTGCCGGCATATGTGGCGACTACGGTACAGCCGTGATCGTCACGCAGCGCTTCGCAGATTGCACGACCGATACCCCGGGTGCCCCCGGTCACGATGGCTACACGTCCCATAGATGATTCTCCCAAGCTTTCCGTAGCGTTTCAACGGACATAGGCTTGGGAATACGACAAGGTAAAGGCAATCCGCCATTGGTCGGAGCCGTTCAAACGTATTCTTGGATGGATTGCCCGGCAAAGAGGGCAAATCAGAAGCGGATCTGCGTTCCGACGTAAACTGCCTGATCGTCTTCCACACCATTGGTCAGCGGGGCGAGACGGTCCCGATCTTGCGACAGGCGGACACCCGCGGTCACGTCGAGATGGCGGTTGAGGCGATAGGAGCCACCCAGATCGAGCTTCTGGCTGCCAGCCCCTTCGAGCGTTCCCGGAGAGCTGCCCGCGCGATCCTGCTGTTCCAGTGCGATGCGCGACTGGAAGCGGCTGGGCTTTTCGGGCTGCGTGCTATCGTAGCTCGACAGATCGGGCATGGCGATGTCGCGAATGCCGGCGGGAACCACTGCCACCGAACGCGTCGGCTGGGTGAAGCTCTGATAACCCTTGGCAATGCCGAGGTTATAACGTGCGGCAACCGCGCCGAGGCCGCCATTGACCGGAACGCTCTTGGCCAGCGGATCAAGCCGCGACTGCGCGCCCAGCGTGCGGGCGAGACTTGTGTCGACACGGACGGCGAAATTCACCGTGCGTTCGCGATTGGGGCGCGGAACGCTGGCAGGCGTGAAGCGCAGCGCATCCTTGCCGAGCAGTTGTGCAACCTTCTGCGCCAGTTCCGGATCGGCACCAGCTGGCGTGAAGGGCAGGAATTCGAGCGATTCGGCAGCAGGCTTGCCGTCGGGCGACGACACCGCAAGGCTCGCGCCGGGAATAGCCAGTGCAAGACAGGCGACAGCCAGCACGGCCGGCGCGAACCGTCCCCTGCTCTTGCTATCTTGCCCCTTGCCCATAATCTTCATTCTACTTTCATTCCGGCGCAGTCGAAATGCGACCTATGGTCGAATCATCCTGAACCGCCCCCGAATTACGAAAAAACGACTCAGAACAAAGCGGAATGTATGCTTCGCAGGCCTCGATGGCCAGCTTTTCCACAACCATGCAAACCTATGCGCGGATAGGTGTTGCAAATGCGCAATCATCGTGCGGTCGGCCATGCCGATTAAGCGGCTATTCACCCGTCGGCGGTCTATCCCCCTGCCATGCGGGAAGGCAGCGCTTGCCCCCTCGCGTGCAGCCATTATAGAGCCGCAGGACAGCAAGGACCCAAGGACCGTTCATGACCGCAATCCGTAACATCAGCCGCCCCGCCGCCGTCGCCGTGCTTGCGGTGGCCAGCCTGGGGCTCGCGGCATGCGGCGGCAGGGAACGTCCGCAGGCCGATCTGGCGGCTGCGCAAGTGTCCACCATCGGGGTCAATTCCTACCTCTGGCGCGCATCGCTCGAAGCGGTCAGCTTCGCGCCGCTGCTGCAGACCGACAGTGCGGGCGGCGTGATCGTGACCGACTGGTACGCCAATCCGCAGAACCCGGGTGAGCGGGTCAAGCTGACCATCTCGATCCTCGATACCGACCTGCGCGCCGACGCGCTGCGCGTTGCCGCCAGCCGCCAGGTCAGCCAGGCCGGAAACTGGGTCGATGCCCCGGTGCAGGCCGCCACCGTGCAGAAGCTGGAAGACATCATCCTGACCAAGGCACGCGAACTGCGTCGCCAGGCTATCGCCAACTAAACTTCTGACGGGTTCCATTTGCGCGGGAATTGCCTAAGGGCGTCGGCATGACCGACACCCGTTTCGACCCCGCGACCGCTGACGCACGCTGGCAGGCAGCCTGGGACCAGGCGCAGACCTTCCGCGCCGACAGCAACAGCCCGAAGCCCAAGAGCTACGTGCTCGAGATGTTCCCCTATCCCAGCGGGCGCATCCACATCGGCCACGTCCGCAATTACACGATGGGCGATGTGCTGGCGCGCTACAAACGCGCGACGGGGCACGAAGTGCTGCACCCGATGGGGTGGGACGCGTTCGGCATGCCAGCCGAAAACGCGGCGATGGAAAAGGGCGTCCATCCGGGCGGCTGGACCCGCCAGAATATCGAACACATGAAGGCCCAGCTGAAGCGGCTGGGCTTCGCGCTCGACTGGTCCAGAGAGCTGGCGACCTGCGAGCCCGACTATTACGGCCACGAACAGGCGCTGTTCCTCGACCTCTACGAAGCCGGGCTGGTGTACCGCAAGGAGAGCGAGGTCAATTGGGACCCGGTCGACATGACCGTGCTCGCCAACGAACAGGTGATCGACGGCAAGGGCTGGCGCAGCGGCGCCCCGGTCGAACGGCGCAAGCTCAACCAGTGGTTCCTCAAGATCACCGATTTTGCCGAGGAATTGCTGGAGGGGCTGGAGAGCCTCGACAAATGGCCCGACAAGGTCCGGCTGATGCAGGAAAACTGGATCGGCAAATCGCGCGGGATGCAGTTCGCCTTCGATCTGTCGAATGGCGACAAGGTGGAGGTTTACACCACCCGCCCTGACACGATCTTCGGCGTCAGCTTCGTCGCGGTCGCGGCCGATCATCCGGTGGCGCAGAGCGTGGCGATGACCAATTGCGATGCGGCCAAGTTCATCGAACAGTGCAAGCGCGGCGGCACCACTGCGGCCGAGCTGGAAACGGCGGAGAAGCTGGGCTTCGACACCGGCCTTGGCGCGGTCCATCCCTTCACTGGCGAACATTTGCCCGTGTTCATCGCGAACTTCGTGCTGATGGATTACGGCACCGGCGCGGTGATGGGCAGCGCGGCGCATGACCAGCGCGACCTCGATTTCGCGCGCAAATACGGCCTGCCGGTGCGCCGCGTGGTCGCCGATGGTGCGCTGACCGATCCGGTGTTCGCAGGCGACGAGGCCTATACCGGCAGCGGCGCGATCGTGAACTCCGACTTCCTCGACGGGATGGAAATCGACGCCGCGATTGCCGAGGTGATCGCGCGGGCCGAGAAGGACGGTTGGGGCAAGGGCCAGACCGTGTGGCGCCTGCGCGACTGGGGCGTTTCGCGCCAGCGCTATTGGGGCACGCCGATCCCCTTCATTCACTGCGCCACCTGCGGCGTGGTCCCCGCGCCCAAATCCAGCCTGCCGATTACCCTGCCCGAGGATGTCGACTTCAAGAACCCCGGCAACCCGCTGCTGCGCCATGCGACGTGGAAGCACGTCGACTGCCCGAAATGCGGTGCCCCGGCGGAGCGCGAGACCGACACGCTCGACACGTTCGTCGATTCGAGCTGGTACTTCCTGCGCTTCGCGAGCCAGCCGGCCGACAAGCCCTTCGACGCCGAGGAAGTCGCGAAGTGGATGCCGGTCGAGCAATATATCGGCGGGATCGAACACGCGATCCTGCACCTGCTCTACGCCCGCTTCTGGACCCGCGCGCTCGAACGCATCGGGTTGGTCGGGGTGAAGGAACCCTTCGCCAGCCTGTTCACGCAGGGCATGGTCACGCATGAGACCTACAGCCGCCGTGAGGGCGAACGCACGGTCTATTACGCGCCCGAGGAAATCAGCCGCGAGGCCGAACGCGCTCTGCTGACCGAAGATGGCGGCGAGGTCGAAATCGGCCGCGTCATCAAGATGTCGAAGTCGAAGAAGAACGTCGTCGACCCCGACACGATCATCGACACATACGGCGCCGATGCGGTGCGCTGGTTCATGCTGAGCGATTCACCGCCCGAACGCGATCTGCCGTGGTCCGAAGCGGGCATCGAAGGCTGCTGGCGCTTCGTCAATCGCCTGTGGCGCCTGTTCGGACAGTTCGACGCGGGCGTTCAGGGCGCAGATCAATCGCTTGATCGACACGTTCACAAGACCGTGGCCGCCGCCGCTTCCGATATCGAAGCGCTCGGTTTCAACAAGGCGGTGGCGCGGATTTACGAGCTGACCGGCGCGGTCGAGAAGGCGCACCCCTCCGCCAGCCGCAGCGCCGCGATCCGCACGCTGGTCCAGCTCGTCGCCCCGATGATGCCGCATCTGGCCGAAGAAGCCTGGTCGAAAATCGGGGAAGGTCTGGTGGCCAACGCCCCCTGGCCCACGGTCGATCCCGCCATGCTGGTCGAGGATGAAGTCACCATTGCCGTCCAGCACATGGGCAAATTGCGCGACACGCTGACCGCGCCCAAGGGCTGCCCAAGGGAAGATCTCGAGGCGCTGGCACTTGCCTCTGACAAGGTCCAGCGCAGCATTGATGGTGCGCAAATCCGCAAAGTCATTGTCGTGCCCGACAGATTGGTGAATATCGTCACCTGATGCGTTTTCTGGTCGCCCTCTGCTTCGCACTGACGCTTTCGGCCTGTGGCCTGTCCCCGATGTATGCGGGTGGCGGTAGCGGGGCTGTGGCGCAGGGGCTGGCAGCGGTCGATGTGCCGCCGATCGCGGGCAAGGCCGGTTGGCTGGTGCGCAATGAGCTGAACGACCGGCTGGGTGCGGCGGGCAATGTCACGCCGCGTTACCGGCTCGACGTGCGGCTCGATGACAGTCTCGAAGCATTGGGCGTGCTGGCCGATGACACCGTCAGCCGTGAACGCCGCACCTTGCGCGCGCGCTACCAGCTGGTCGACGCAGCAACGGGCGATGTGATTCTCGATGCGACTGCAGGCAGCGATGCCGGTATCGATGTGGTGTCGAGCGAATATGCCACTATCGCTGCAGAGCAGACCGCGCTCGAAAACCTGTCGCGCGAGCTGGCTGACCGCATCGTCACCCGCGTCGCGCTGGAACTGCGCGACAAGTGAAGCTCAAGGGCAGCGAATTTGCCGCCAAGGCGCGCGGCGCGCTCGATACTTGCGGCATCTTCTTCTTCTGCGGGCAGGATGAAGCGGGCGCCAGCGCCGCTGCCAATGATCTGGTCGCCATGCTGCGCGATCCGGGCGAGCGGGTGGAGCTTCCCGGCAGCGAATTGCGCGCCGACCCCGCGCGACTGGGCGATGTAGCGCGCTCCACTTCGCTGTTCGGCGACAAGCGCCACATCTGGTCGAGGGTGAATGGCGATGAAGCGCATGACGCGCTCGAAATCCTGATCCAAACTTCGGAAGCGGGTGCGGGCGAGGCTTGCCCGGTGTTCGTGATTGCCACTTCGGCTACCGATAAATCGCGCACGGCCAAACTGCTGGAGAAGCGCAAGGATGCCGTCGTGGCGATGTTCTATCCACCCGACCTGCCTTCGGTAACGCGCGGTGTGCGCGCGATGGGCGATGCCGCGGGCGTGCGGCTTGATGGTGCGATGGCCGAACGGATTGCGCGCGGCGCCAACCTCGATGTGCGGCTGGCGCAGAGCGAGGTCGAAAAGCTCGCCACCTATCTCGACGCGTCGCCGCAAGCGCCGCGTCCTGCCACCGGCGAAGATCTCGACGCGATCGGCGCGACCAGCGAAGAAGATGGCGTGGCCAGTTTGGTCAATGCCGTGCTTGCCGGGCAGGGTGTGCGGGTGGGGGCAGAGATTGCGCGGATGAAGCAGCTCGGGCTCAATCCCGTCGGCACGCTGCTGGCGGTGGAGAGCCACGCGGCGCAACCGGCGCGGATATCGGAGGCGCTGGGCAACCGGCGCTATCAGGATCTCGACAAGGGCGAGAAAGCCCGGCTGGGCATCTTCTGGAAGGAAGAGCGCGAGATTGCCGAACAGGTCCAGCGCTGGCGCGGGCCCAAGCTCGACCGGCTGACCATGGGCCTCACCCGGCTGCATCGCGATCTGCTGACCAACAGCCAGGCCTCAGAACTGCTGCTGGCGCAGGGCCTCACCAGCCTCGCCCAACTGGCTGCACGACGTTAGCCTTCGCTCATCCAGCGCGCGACATCGGCGGTGGCCAGGCCGTCGTTCCGAATATCCCTGTCGAGCAGGCTGCCAGCAATCGACACCCCGCGACCGGCCAATTGCCCGATACGCGCCGCCATCCCCGCTGCACCTTCAGCTTCATCGAGCGGGTGCTGGCGCAATCGCCCGGCACCATTCCCGCCCAGCGAGATCCCCGCGATGGCATTGATGTCCTTGCGCGCTGCAGGGTCCTGCACCAGCAGCATTTCAGCCTGTTCGACTATTTCCGGGGCGGCAGAGTTGAACAGGCGGCACTCGTCCAGCAGACCCGGATGCAGCCACTTGTCGACCAGCGTCACCATCAGCACCAGCGCGCGAATGTAGCCGCCCTGCTTTGCCCTTTCGGCCAACTGCATCCAGTCCGGCAGGTGCGCTGCGATGGCGAAATTGAGATCGAGCAGCGCCAAAGGCCCGACATTGAACAGATGCGACAGCGCACCGTGTACGACCAGATGCGCAAGCATGTCCTCGCCCGAAGGCACCAACACGCCAAGTTCTTCGTCGCGCACTGCCCGCGCCAGGAATGCCGCATCGTCGCTGGGCGGCATGGCGAGGCCGCCCAGTGGCGCCTTGGCCCAGACATGCGCATGCAATTCGCACATCACCCCATCGGGCGAGTATAGCGCAGGAAGGTGCGTCTCTTCGTCCGCCATCCGCTCGAGCAAGCAATGCGCGGCGTCGGGAGCGTCCCACCCGCCAGCGCGCAACGCCGCGTAGGCGTCAATCACGCGGTCTTGCGGAACCAGCAGGTCGATATCGCGCATCACCCGCTCGGCAGGAGATGGCCATGCGCTCCACGCCAGCGCCGAACCCTTGAGAGCGACCGGTTCGACGCCGATTCCCCGCAATGCTGCTGCCGCCTGCGCCAGCGCCCGCCGCTGGGCAAGCACGGCGATACCGTTTGCGCGATGGCTGGCGCGCCAGGCCTCGACACGTGCTTCCGGTACAGACGGCGGAATTTCGTCCCGGATCAGTCGGCCATAAAGGAACGGCTGCAGCCGGTGTTCTTCAGCCAGCCGGTCGACGTCCCGCCACTCATCCGGAGCCAGCCCGCCTGCCGTTTCGCCCGCACGATAGCCGCATAGCGCCAGCAGCGCAGCGCCTGCGCGCCTTCGGTCCATCAGTCCTGCGGGACGGAGAAGGTCCCGGTCACGCGGCCGTTGGAAGAACCGGTGTTGCCCGTCACCGAGGATGAGCCGCTGGCATTTCCATCCACGCTCGAAACCCCTGTAGCGAGGTCGATCACCAGCCGTCCGCCATTCAGCGTATCGCCGCCGCGGTTAAGCCGGACATTGCCCGCCATGGTGATAATCCGGCGGTTGAAATCATAGACAGCCGTATCGCCACGCGCTCGCTCATTGCCGCGCTGCACATTGACCCCGCCGGTCGCCATGATCCGCTGGATGCTGAGATTGCCGCCATCGCTGTAATTGACGATGGTGCGCGCAGCATTGAGCTGCAACCCCGCTTGAGTGATCTGCACATTGCCTGACAGCACCACGCGGTTCTGTCGATCCTGCAGCTCGATCCGGTCAGCGGCATAAGAGACGGGGGCATTGGAATTGTGCCCGGCAATTGCCTGCGCGCTCAGCTGGATTCCGCCCAGCGCCACGCAGGTCAGGGCGAAGCCCGCCAGCGCGCTGCGGATCATGGTGGGAACGTGGCTCTTCATCACGGCATCCTCAGCTTTCCGGGCTCCATGCGCAAGCGCGCATCGCCCGAAAGGGTTATCGTTCGCGCCGTCAGATCGGCATCAAGCCGGTTGGCGCTGAAAGTGCCTGCCGGGATCACGCCCTGGACACCGCCGGCACCCGTCAAATGCTTGTCCTTGAGATCGAGCGTGACGCCCGATGCGCTCATGCGATAGCCGTCTGCTGCTTCGAGCCGCATCGTGCCCGCCATCGTCACGATCTGCTGGTCGATGTTGTATTGCCCGCCCAGCGCAGTGACGCGCGCGGGGCCATCGTCCATCAGCAGCCGCGCGACCAGATCGTCCATCCGCACTACGCCTTCCGCGCTGGAACGCTGGACGGCTTCGCCTGCGGTAAGCGAGAAGGGTCGGCCCTTGGTGTCCTGCCCGCGATAGAGCGCATTATCAACGCGCAGCCGGTCCTTGATAATCGCCACCTTGTTCCGGTCGAGCAGGAAGCTGATTTCGCCGCGCGGGCTGAGCGGTGTCACCAGCATCAGTGCAGCCAGCACGCCAACGCCCATCGGCAGCGCGCGGGCGAGGAAACGCACAGTGCGGTCATGGCTGCCACCAGGCGCAGCGAAATGCTGCCGGCGCGAGCGAAGCTGCTCTGCCTGCTGCGTTTCAATTCTACGCTTGCCGGTTGCCATGAGGCGTATCTGCTCCTGCTGCCCTTACGCGTGGCTGAAGATGTCGTGGTCGTCCCAGCCGAGGATGTCGAGATGCGCGCGTGCAGGCAGGAAATCGTAGCATGCCTGCGCCAGTTCGGCACGGCCCTCGCGTTCCAGGCGGCGGTCGAGTTCTTCCTTCAGCCGGTGGAGGAAGCGCACGTCGCTGGCGGCATAGTCTCGCTGGGGATCGCTCAGCACCGGGCCGCCCCAGTCGCTCGACTGCTGGACCTTGGAGAGATTTTCGCCGAGCAGCTCCTCGACCAGATTCTTGAGGCCGTGACGGTCGGTATAGGTGCGCACCAGCTTGCTGGCGATCTTGGTGCAATAGCAGGGTGCCGCCGTGACCCCGAGGTAATATTCGATCGCCGCCAGGTCGAAGCGCGCGAAATGGAACAGCTTGAGCCGCTCTGGATCGCCCAGCACCGCCTTGAGGTTGGGCGCGTCATAGGTGCTGTCTGGGCCGAAGCGGACGAGGTGTTCATCACCTTTCCCGTCGCTGATCTGGACCAGGCACAGCCGGTCACGGATGGTGATCAGGCCCATGGTTTCGGTATCGACGGCTACGGGCCCCTCGGCGAGCACGCCTTCGGGGAGGTCTTCTTCGTGGAAATATACTGCCATGTCCCGGGCCTTAGGCGGATTGGGGATTGTAGGAAAGAGTGGACTGGCGGGGGTGGAATACCGGGTCCAGAATGGGCGCATGGCCGAACCTGTTCCAACAAGCTGGCGTCCGGCGCTCGAATCGGTGCTCGCTACGCCAGAGGCGCGGCGGTTGGGCGGGTGGTTGCGCGGCGAAGAAGAGGCCGGGCGGGCGATCTATCCGCCGCGCGGCAGCCGGCTAAGGGCGCTCGAGCTGACGCCTCTCGACGCGGTGAAAGTGGTGATACTGGGGCAGGACCCCTATCACGGGCCGGGCCAGGCGATGGGGCTGAGTTTCTCCGTTCCGCAAGGCGTGAAAGTGCCACCCAGCCTTGCGAACATCTACAAGGAGCTGGAAAGCGATCTCGGCATGGCTCGGCCTGCGCATGGCGATCTGACGCGCTGGGCCGGGCAGGGCGTGCTGCTGCTCAACAACACGCTGACGGTGGAGGATGGCAAGGCCGGGAGCCACGCCGGGCGCGGTTGGGATGCGATTACCGATGCCTGCGTTGCGGCGGTGGCGGCGCGCGGGGAGCCGAGCGTGTTCATCCTGTGGGGCAGCCATGCGCAGGCCAAGGCGAAGCGTATCGCGGGGCTGCGCAGCGGGCAGCATTGCCTGATCGAAAGCCCGCACCCCAGCCCTCTATCGGCACATCGCGGGTT
The DNA here is from genome assembly GCA_965650395.1 of uncultured Qipengyuania sp. Lineage (GTDB taxonomy): Bacteria > Pseudomonadota > Alphaproteobacteria > Sphingomonadales > Sphingomonadaceae > Qipengyuania. The sequence goes on from CBFGON010000020.1 coordinate 29,315, forward strand.
CTTCGGCAGCCGCCCGTTCAGCCGGGCGAATACCTTCCTGTCAGCTGCGGGTCGCGGGGCGGTCGACTGGTCGCTTTAGCCCGCCGGTGAAGGCGATTTCGTGACAGATGAAACTTTTTCGTTGCATATGCGAACGGATTTGGCATTTTGCTGCAATGCAGCATGATAACGTTCTCGCAACCTCGGGCGATGTGCTGGCGAAAGCCATCCGCTCACGCAAGCTGATCAAGGCGGTATATAATTCGGCGGAGCTGGAGCTCGCGCCGCACCTGATCTTTCTGCGCAATGATTCGCTCTATGTCGGCGCGGTGAATCCGCACAAGAAGATCCGCAGCGATGAAGAGCCGCGGCTGGGGCACTTCAAGATCGAGGGCCTGTCGCAGATCGCAATCACGGAAACGGCGTTCGAAGCCCTGCCTGCGGAAGCCTGCGCCTTGCCGCGCGAGGACGACCAGCTGATCTTCGCCGCCGACTAACGCGGCAGTTCGCTCACCCCCATCAGCGTTTCGTCGACCGCGCGGGCGGCCTGGCGGCCTTCGCGGATCGCCCAGACGACCAGGCTCTGCCCGCGCCGCATATCGCCGCAGGCAAAGACATTGGGCTCGCTGGTGAGATAGCGCTGCGTATCCGCGGCGACATTGCCGCGCGCATCCAGCTTCACCCCTGCGCGGTCGAGCAGGCCGCGGCGCTTGGGCCCGGTAAAGCCCATCGCCAGCAGGATCAGATCGGCCTTGAGCGTGAATTCACTGCCCGGCACGTCCTGCATCCGCCCGTCCTTCCATTCGACGCGCACGCATTCGAGCCCGGCGACATCGCCGCCTTCCTCGATCACGCGCCTGGCGAGCACGGCCCAGTCGCGATTAGCCCCTTCCTCGTGGCTGGACGAAGTGCGCAGCTTCAACGGCCAGTCGGGCCAGGTCAGCGCCTTGTCTTCCTTCTCAGGCGGCTTGGGCATGGTCTCAAGCTGGGTGACGCTGGCCGCGCCCTGACGGTTGCTGGTGCCGACACAATCGCTGCCGGTATCGCCGCCGCCGATCACGATCACATGCTTGCCGGTGGCGGTGAGGCTGCCGCGCGGCGCTGCGCGCACTTCGTCATCGCCCGCATTGCGCTTGTTCTGCTGGGTCAGGAATTCCATCGCCAGCCGCACGCCGGGCAATTCCGCACCGGGAATGTCGAGCGCGCGCGCCTCTTCCGCACCGCCCGCCAGCACCACGGCGTCGAAATTCTCCTGCAACGCAGTGAAGCTGACCTCCACACCCACCTCGCTCGAGGTGCGGAACTGGACGCCTTCGGCTTCCATCTGCACCGCGCGGCGGTTGATGAGGTGCTTTTCCATCTTGAAGTCAGGGATGCCGTAACGCAGCAGGCCGCCGATCCGGTCGGCCTTCTCGAACACGGTTACCGCATGGCCCGCGCGGGCCAGCTGCTGGGCGCAGGCAAGCCCAGCCGGCCCGCTGCCAATCACCGCCACCGATTTGCCGGTCTGTCGTGCGGGAAGCTGGGGCTTGACCCAGCCTTCGTTGAAGCCGCGATCGACGATGGCACATTCGATCGATTTGATCGTCACCGGCGCATCGCTGATGTTGAGCGTACAGGCCGCTTCGCAGGGCGCAGGGCAGACGCGGCCGGTAAATTCGGGGAAATTATTGGTCGAATGCAGCACTTCGAGCGCATTCTTCCAATCGTCTTCATAGACGAGGTGGTTCCAGTCCGGGATGATGTTGTTCACCGGACAGCCGT
>CBFGON010000021.1:0-30887 GCA_965650395.1 uncultured Qipengyuania sp.
CCGGTTTGTGGTACCGGAGGTCGCGGGTTCGAACCCCGTCGATCGCCCCATTTTCCCGTCTTTGCGCGGCCTCAACACTGCATGTTTGAGAGGCGAGTGCTGATGACGGCGTTCTGGACAGAAGCGGATTACGACGACCATGAACTGGTCGAGGTCGTGCGCGACCCCAAGAGCGGGCTGACAGCGATTATTGCGCTTCATTCCACTCATCTCGGCCCCGGAGCGGGCGGAACCCGCTTCTGGCACTATGCCGAACCCGAATCCGCCATGCGCGATGCACTGCGCCTCAGCCGGGGCATGAGCTACAAGAACGCCATGGCCGGCCTGCCGATGGGCGGCGGCAAGGCGGTGATCCTGGCCGACAAGGACAAAACCAAGACGCCCGAAATGCTTGCGGCCTTTGCCGATGCTGTCGATGCGCTAGGCGGTAAATATGTCACTGCCGAAGACGTCGGCATTTCCGAAGCCGATATGGCGGCAGTGGCGCAGCGCACGCAGTTTGTCTCTGGCCTCCCTGTCGAGGGCGAAGATGCAGCGGGCGGCGATCCCGGGCCGTTCACCGCGCTTGGCATCTTCCTCGGCATCAAGGCTGCAGTGAAGCACAAGCTGGGCAAGGACAGTATGGCTGGCGTGCATGTCGCGATCCAGGGCACCGGTAGCGTTGGCGGCGGCGTTGCGCGGCTGCTGGCCAAGGATGGCGCGCAACTGACGCTTTCGGACATCAATATGGAGCGCTGCGAGGCTCTTGCCGCTGAACTGGATGCCGATTGCGTAGATAGTGACGCAATCATGTCGGTTGCTTGCGACGTGTTCAGCCCCAATGCGCTGGGTGCGATCCTCGACGATGATGGCATCGGCCGACTCGATTGCAGCGTGGTTGCAGGCGGTGCGAACAACCAGCTCAAGCGTCCCGAACATGGTCCTATGCTCAATGCGCGCGGCATCCTCTATGCGCCGGACTATGTCATCAATGCCGGTGGGATCATTTCGGTCGCGCTGGAATATCTGTGCCGTCAGGACGCCACGGTTCCCTGTGATATCAATGAAGTGCGCAAGCGTATTGCACTGATTCCGGGCCGTTTGGAGCAGATATGGCAGGAAAGCGATCGCACCGGCGAATCGCCCGATCAGGTTGCAGACCGCATGGCGCAGGAGCTTATCGGGCGCTGATCGCGTCTGATATTGCACCTTTTGCAGGTTGTGCCGCGCAGGCAGCCCTGCCAAAGCCAGCGCCGACGGAACAATCGATGCACGGCTTCGCAAATCCCAAGCGTTTCCTGGCGCTGGCGCGCTGGTTGACCCCGCTGCTGCTTGTCAGCGGCCTGCTGGTGACGGCAGGCGCGCTGGCATGGGGTTTTCTTGCCGTGCCGCCCGACCGCCTGATGGGCGAAACCGTCCGCATTCTTTTCCTTCATGTGCCCACCGCCTGGTTGGGGATGGGCGGCTGGACCGCTATTGCCATTTCGAGCCTCGTTTTCCTCGTCTGGCGACATCCGCTGGCTGCCATTGCAGCGCGCGGTGCAGCCGTGCCGGGCTTGGTGTTCACCATCATCTGTCTTGCCACCGGTTCGATCTGGGGCCGGCCCACCTGGGGGACCTGGTGGGTGTGGGACGGGCGGCTGACCAGCATGCTGGTGCTGGCCTTCCTCTACATCGCCTATATTGCGCTTGCTCAGGCGGCCGAGCGCGAGGGGGTAAGCCCGCGCATTCCTGCAATCTTCGGCCTGCTGGGCGCGATCAACATTCCGATCATCAACCGCAGCGTCGTTTGGTGGAATTCGCTCCACCAACCGCCCAGTATCACCATGGGCAAGAGCGCGATTGATGCCGAATTTCTCGTGCCGCTGCTCGCGGCGGTAATCGGCTTCTCGCTTATCTTTGGCGGTGTGGTGCTCGCCCGGATGCGCGCTCTTCTGGCCGACACCCAGGCAGAGGCGCGACTGCGCAGGAAAGCGATGGAGGCGGCCTGATGCGCGAAGCGCTGGACCAGTGGAATTTCGTGATGGCCGCCTATGCGGTAGGGATTGTCGGCACGTTGGCGATGGTCGGCTGGAGTTGGCTGGCGATGAAGCGCGCCGAGAAGCGGCGTGATGCGGCGAGGGCGAAATGAAGGCCAAGCATCAACGTCTGGTCCTTGTGCTGCTGGCGCTAGTTGCACTGATTGGAGCAGCCTTGCTGGCGATATATGCGCTGCGCAATCAGGCGAGTTATTTCTATTTGCCCGAGCAGATGCGTGACGATCCTCCCGCAGTAGGTCAGGCCGTGCGCCTTGGCGGCATGGTCGCGCCCGGATCGCTCAGTACGCAGGCCGATGGCGTGACGGTGGATTTCTCGGTTACCGGCCGCGATGCAGCTACGGTTCCGGTGCGATATTCTGGCATCTTGCCCGATCTCTTCGTCGAAGGATCGGGCGTGGTAGCTGAAGGACGGCTAGGGCCGGATGGCGTGTTTGTTGCCGACAATCTCCTCGCCAAGCATGACGAGAATTACGTGCCACGCGAGCTTGAGGGCATGAGCGAGCATCAGGCCGCCAAGATGGCCGAAGATACGACGGTCGGGCTGAAGTGATTCCGGAAATCGGACTTGCCGCATTGTGGCTGGCAGCCGCGTTGGCGGCGCTTCAATTGGTCGCGGGAGCACTAACGGTGCGCGGTGGCGATGGCGCCGAGATTGCCATGCTCACGCGCCCGGCGGCGATCTTGCAGGGCGGGTTGGCGGCGGTGGCCTTTGCCATGCTGATCTGGGCTTTCGGCGTGACCGATCTGTCGGTGAAGCTGGTTGCGATGAACTCGCATTCGCTCAAGCCGATGATCTACAAGATCGCGGGTGCCTGGGGGAACCACGAAGGCTCGATGCTGCTGTGGGTAACGGTAATGGCCCTGGCAGGCGGGCTGATCGCGGCGATCGAGCGGCGGCTACCGGAACGGACCATGCAAGCGACACTTGCAGCGCAGGGTTTCGTGGCGCTGGGTTTCTATGGCTTCCTGCTGCTGAGTTCGAACCCTTTCGAGCGACTTTCGGTGCCAGCTCCGGAGGGACTCGGCCTCAATCCTTTGCTGCAGGACATCGGTTTGGCGTTCCATCCGCCGACACTCTATTTCGGCTATGTCGGCCTTTCGGTGGCCTTCAGCTTCGCTGTCGGTGCACTGCTGACGCGGCAGGTGACACCAGATTTCGCGCGCGCGATGCGGCCGTGGATCCTTGGCGCGTGGATATTCCTGACACTGGGGATCACTGCAGGCAGCTATTGGGCCTATTACGAGCTTGGCTGGGGCGGATGGTGGTTCTGGGACCCGGTCGAGAATGCATCACTGATGCCCTGGCTGGCCGCGACTGCACTGCTTCATTCCGCAAGTGTCCTTGCCAGCCGTGACGCGCTGCGCGTGTGGACGATCATGCTGGGCGTGGTCGCATTCTCGATGAGTATGGTCGGCACTTTCCTGGTGCGTTCGGGTATTCTCACCAGCGTTCATGCCTTTGCCGTCGATCCAGAGCGCGGCAGCTTCATCCTTGCTCTGCTGGGCATATACATCGGCGGCGCGCTGCTGCTATTCGCCCTGCGCGCCAGTACGATCAGCGAAGGTGAGCGCTTTGCGCTGGCGAGCCGCGAAGGTGCGCTGGTGTTCAACAATGTGATGCTCAGCGCGGTGCTGGCTGTGGTGCTGATGGGCACGCTCTATCCGCTGGTGACCGAGGCCTTCGATGTTCGCGTTTCAGTTGGGCCACCTTACTTCAATCCCGTGGGTGCGATCTTCGTGGTTCCGATGCTGCTGGTGATGGCGGTCGGCCCGCTGCTGCGCTGGCGGCGTGACAGCTGGGGCCGCATCTCGAAAGAAATCGTACTGGTGGCGGCTCTGGTGCTTGCAGGACTGGTGTTCTTTGCCGTGGTTGAAGGCGTAGCGCTGCTGCCGCTGATCGGGTTGGCGCTGGCGATTGCCTTGTGCGTGGCGAGTTTCCTGCCCTTGCGCGGGCGCAGCCTTCGCCGCTTGCCGCTGGCGACGTGGGGCATGGTGACTGCCCATTTCGGCATTGCCGTGGCGCTGCTGGGCATGGCGAGCGAAAGCGCATTCTCGACCGAGAAGCTGGCCGCGCTTGACGAAGGCGGCTCTGCCGTCGTCGGTCCGTGGCTGGTCCGTCTCGAAGCGGTGGAGCCGGTGGCAGGGCCGAACTGGACCGCCCTAGAGGGGCGCCTATCGGCCAGTTACAAAGGCGTTGAGCCGGTCTCGATCGCTCCACAGCAACGCAGTTTCTGGGCACCTTCGCAGCAGACTAGCGAGAGCGTGCTGCTGACGCGCTGGAACGGCCAGCTCTATGCCGTGATGGGCGGCGATTCTGGCGATGGGCGGTGGCAGCTGAGGCTGTGGTGGAAGCCGTTCGTGACCTTCATCTGGTACGGCGGCGTGCTGGTGGCGCTGGGGGGATTGCTGGCGCTGGTGGGGCGGGTTCTGGAAGATCTCAAGCGCCGTCGCGTTCGCCGTATGGTGGCCGAGCGTCGCCATGAAACGGAGCTGTCTCAATGAGTTGGCGCCTATGGTTCCCACTAATTCTGTTCGTCGGCTTCCTCGGCTTTACCGGCTACATGCTGGGCAAGCCGAAGGATGAATTCGTGCATAGCGCTATGGTCGGCAAGCAGCTGCCGTATTTCACCCTGCCGCCTGCCAGCCTCGATCGCCCCGGCGTCGACAGTCAGGATTTCGCCGATGGCAAGCCGCGCCTGCTCAACATCTGGGGCAGCTGGTGCCTTCCCTGCATCGCGGAAGCGCCGCAACTGGAAATGCTGCAAAAACAGGGTGTTGACATAGTCGGCGTGGCGGTGCGTGACCGGCCGGAGGACGTGATGCGCTTCCTGACCGACCACGGAAATCCCTACAGCCGTATCGGGCGGGATGATCTTTCGGAAGTGCAATTGGGCCTCGGTTCTTCGGGTGTTCCGGAGACATTTGTGATCAATGGCAAGGGCGTGATCACCTATCAGCACATCGGTGATATCCGCCCGGAGCACGTGCCAATGTTGCTTCAGAAGCTGCGTGAGGCACGTCAATGAAGCGCTTGATTGACGCATTTATGTGTATGACTGCGTGTCTGACGTTCAGTGCGCCTCTTGCAGCGCAGGACAACGCGCCGCCAGCCCCCTTCGCCTATCGCCAGCTTGAAGATCCCGCGCAGGAGGCCGCCGCGCAGGAACTGATGGAAACGCTGCGCTGCCTCAAGTGCCAGTCGCAGTCGATTGCCGATAGCGACGCATCCATGGCGGGCGACATGCGCCACCAGGTCCGCATCCGCATTGCCGCTGGCGAAAAGCCGGAAGACATCCGCCGCTGGCTGATGGACCGCTATGGCGATTACGTCAGCTATACCCCGGTGGTGAGCGAAACGACCTGGCCGCTGTTCGCCGTACCGCTGCTGATCCTGCTGGTTGCTGGCATCATCCTGTGGCGCAGGCTGGGGAGGCGCACATGAGCTGGTTGCCGGTTATCGGGCTGGCGGTGCTGGCCATGCTGGTTGCGGTGTTCGTGCTCAAACTGCCGCGCGCTGGCTGGACCCTGCTCGGCGCAAGCCTGCTGTTCGGCCTGACCGGCTATGCCGCGCAAGGGTCGCCCGAGCAGCCTTCGTCACCCACCGAGGGCCGTGCGAAGGCGCCGGTCGAAGGCGAATTGCTGGTCACCGCCCGGCGCGAGTTCTTCTCCGATTCCCAATTGCCCAGCCGCTGGGTAGTGACCGCCGATGCATTTGCCCGGCGCGGCGATTTTACCAATGCTGCGAATCTCTATCGCAATGCGGTGAAAGAACACCCGCGCGATACCGAAGCCTGGCTGGCGCTGGGCATTGCGCTGATCGAGCATGCCGATGGCGGGGTCACCCCGGCGGCAATCCAGGCGCTGGAACGGGCAGGCGACCTTGCCCCAACCAATGCCGCTCCGCGCTATTTCCTCGGCCTGGCATGGCTGCGGGCGGGCGAGCCGGTGCGGACGCACCAATTGTGGACAGAAGCCCTTGAAGCCGCGCCGAAAGACGCCGAATGGCGCGAAGCGCTGCAAATGCGGCTCGAACGGCTCGAAGAACTGATGAAAGCGGCTGCCGCGGCACAATCTCCCTCCCAGTGACACAAACGCACAGCCCATTGCGGGCCATGCGCGGCAGTGCTAAGCGCCGCGTCCTTGCAGGGGGTATGGCCCCCGCCACGCGGGCACAATGACACAATGCGGTCGGACACCTCCCTTTCATGAGCGATACTACAACCGTCACTGACGCGGCGCCCGAGGGCACGCCCGAAACGCATGGCCACGGCAAAAGTGCATCAAAGGCTGCGCTGGCGATCGGCGCCATCGGCGTCGTCTTTGGCGATATCGGCACCAGCCCGCTTTACGCCTTTCGCGAAACCTTTCTGGGCGAGCACAGCCTCGCCATCGACAAGCTGCACATCTATGGCGTGGTCAGCCTGATCTTCTGGTCGATGACGCTGATCGTCTCGATCCAGTATGTCACGATACTGATGCGCGCCGACAATGCCGGGCAGGGCGGCACGCTGGCGCTGGTCGCCAAGCTGTCACGCCATATCGGGGGGACTCGCTATGGCTGGATCACTATCCTGCTGGGCGTATTCGCCACCGCGCTGTTCTATGGCGACAGCATGATTACACCCGCGATTTCGGTGCTTTCCGCCGTCGAGGGCCTGAAGGTGGTTGACCCGGCATTCGGGCGCTTCGTCATTCCCATCGCGCTGGTGCTGCTGATCGGCCTGTTCCTGATCCAGCGACGCGGGACCGACTCGGTCGGCAAGCTCTTCGCGCCGATCATGATCGTCTATTTCACCACAATTGCGGTGCTGGGGACGATCCACATCATCCAGAACCCCTATATCCTGCAGGCGCTCAATCCCTGGTATGCGGTGCAGTTCTTCATCGCGGACGGGTGGGTTGCGTTCCTTGCGCTGGGTTCGGTGGTGCTGGCGGTGACCGGTTCCGAAGCGCTCTATTCGGACATGGGGCATTTCGGGCGCGGGCCGATGCGGTTGTCATGGTTCGGCTTCGTCATGCCCTGCCTGCTGCTGAACTATTTCGGGCAGGGCGCGATGATCGCGGCCATGGACCCGGCCGAAACGCTGGAAGCGATGAAGAACCCGTTCTTCATCATGGCACCCGAACAACTGCGCCTGCCGCTGGTGTTCCTCGCCACTGCGGCCACCTTCATTGCGAGCCAGGCGGTGATTTCAGGTGCATTCTCCATCACCCATCAGGCGATCCAGTTGGGCTTTGTTCCGCGCCTGTCGACCGAGCATACCAGCGCAACCGAACGGGGGCAGATCTACATTCCCTTCGTCAACAATGCGCTGATGATCTCGGTCATCCTGCTGGTGCTGATGTTCCAGAACTCCAGCAACCTTGCCGCGGCCTATGGTATCGCGGTTACGGGTGCGATGTTCATCGATACGTTGCTGATGGGCGTGCTGCTGGTGGCCGTGTGGAAGTGGAAATGGTGGTATGCGCTGCCGGTGTTCCTCGTCTTCGTCTTCGTTGACGGTGCGTACTTCTTCGCCAATCTGCCCAAGGTGCCATACGGTGGCTGGTTCCCGCTGGTGGCGGGCGTGATTGCCTTCACCCTGCTGACCACCTGGGCGAAGGGCCGCAAACTGATGCGCGAGCGGATGCACGAAACCGCGCTGCCGATCGAGATTTTCGCCAAAAGCGCCAAGAACAGCGCTACGCGCGTTCCCGGCACTGCGATCTTCATGGCCAGCCAGACGGCGGGCGTGCCTTCGGCGCTGCTGCACAATATCAAGCACAACAAGGTGCTGCACGAACGCGTTGTGATCCTGACAGTGCTGATTGCCGACAAACCCTATGTCGATCCGCTGGAGCGGTGCGAAATGGTCGATCTGGGCGATGGCTTCTACCGCGCAACGCTGCATTATGGCTTCATGGAAGAAACCGACGTTCCAGAGGGGCTCAAGAGCATGCAGCGCTGCGGCGGGCAGTTCGACATGATGCACACCAGCTTCTTCCTCAGCCGCCAGACACTGCTTCCCAGCGCCAAGCCGGGAATGCCGCTGTGGCGCGAGAAGATCTTCGCCTGGATGCTGCGCAATGCCGCAACCGCGATGGATTTCTTCCGCCTGCCCACCAATCGCGTGGTCGAACTGGGGAGCCAGGTGGAGATTTAGGTCGAAGCCGGAGACGAGGGACATGGATCACGCAACGCCGAACCTTCCCTCGATCTCGTTCGAAGCAACTTCACGTTTCTACGCTGGCCTTGGTTTCGCCGAAAGCTGGCGGGACAATGGCTGGATGATCCTCAGGCGCGGCGATGTTGCGCTGGAATTCTTTCCCTATCCCGATCTCAACCCCGCAGAGAGCAGCTTTTCCTGCTGCCTGCGGCTCGATGACATGCAGGCGCTCTATCAGCATTGTCTGGATGCAGGCGTGGTCGAGACGGATCGGGGATGGCCGCGTGTCCATGCGCCGCGGCTGGAGCATAGCGGCCTCACCATCGCCTATCTGGTCGATCCGGATGGAACGCTGCTGCGCCTGATCCAGAACTGACGCGGTTTGCCGGTCAGGCGGTCGGCGGTTCGTCCTGCACCACTTCTTCCTTGTCCTCCAGCGAGAGGCCGTGCCTCAGCAGCATGGGGATCTGGGTGAAGGTAAAGAGAAAGGTCAGCGGCAGGAACACCCACAGCTTGGCCCACAGCCAGCCTTCGAAGGTCATGGTGCGCACCAGCACTTCGTTGAGCGCGGCGAGGGCGAAGAAGAAGAAGCCCCAATTGCGCGACAGCTTGAGCCAGCCTTCATGGGTCACGCCCTCGAATGCCGCTTCCAGCAGAACCTGCAGCCAGGCACGGCCGCGCAGCCAGCCGATTGTGAGGACTATCCCGAACAGCAGGTAGATCGCAGTCGGCTTGAACTGGATGAAGCGCTCGTCCTGCAGCCAGATGGTCAATGCGCCGAAACCCACGATCAGCGTGGTGGAAAGGATCAGCATGGGCGAAACCTTGCCGAACTTCCATTTGCTGAAGATCAGCGCCGCTACGGCCGCAACCATGAAGGCGATGGTGCCGTAGATCACGGCAGCGATCTCGCCAAAGGTCGATGTCTCCGGTGGCTCGTAGAACTTGTACACGCCAAGGAAGACCAGCAGCGGGCCGTAATCTACAGCCGTGTGCAGCCAGCCGGTCTTGGGCCTGGGTTTCGCGGTTTCAGTTTCGCTCATTACACTCTCATTCGGTCATTGCGAGGAGCCGCTGGCGACGCGGCAATCCATGACGCCTCGTTTGCCCCAAGCTCAGGGAGATGGATTGCCGCGCGGCTTTGCCGCTCGCAATGACGGACCGCGGGCACTTCACGCCACCCCTGCAATTACGCGCGCCACCAGATCGGGATCGAAGGGGCGCAGGTCGTCAATCTTCTCGCCCACACCAATGGCATGGATCGGCAGGCCGTATTGTTCCGCCGCCTGCACCAGCACACCGCCGCGCGCCGTGCCATCGAGCTTGGTCATCACCAGACCCGTGACCCCAGCAACTTCCTTGAACACGTCGATCTGGCTGAGCGCGTTCTGGCCGTTGGTAGCATCGAGCACCAGCACCACGTCATGCGGCGCTTCAGGGTTGAGACGGCCGAGAACCTTCCGGATCTTGGCCAGCTCGTCCATCAGCTCACGCTTGTTCTGCAAGCGGCCGGCAGTGTCGACGATCAGCACATCGGTGCCGATCTCTGTGCCTTTCTTGACCGCATCGAAAACGATACTGGCAGGATCACCGCCTTCCGGCCCGCGCACGATGGGCACGCCAACCCGGTCGGCCCATGTCTGGAGCTGGCCGATGGCCGCCGCACGGAAGGTGTCGCCCGCCGCCAGCATGACGTTGTAATCATCCTCGACAAACAGATGCGCCAGCTTGGCGATGGTGGTGGTCTTGCCGCTGCCATTGACGCCGATCACCAGCAGCACCTGCGGGCGCGGGAAGGCGGTGATTTCGAGCGGCTTGGCGACCGGGCGCAGGATGGCGGCGATTTCCTCTGCCACTGCTTCCTTCAGCTCCTGGGCGCTGATTTCGAGGCCGAAACGCTTGTCCTTCAGCCGTGCGCGAATACGCGCGGCGGCGCTGGGACCGAGGTCCGACATGATCAGCGCATCCTCGACATCGTCGAGCGTGGCATCATCGAGCCTTGCCCTGCTCACCGCTTCGGTGAGATTTTCGGTGAGGCGTTCGGATGTCTTCTTGAAGCCGCCGAACAGGCGCTCGGTCCAGCTGGGATTGCTCATGCCAGGAGTGTGTCCTCGATCCGGGTCGGGGTGACGGTCAATATGGTGCCGCGCGGCGTGCCTTGGGGCAGTGCCACGCGGGCGAATTCCGGCGAATAGCCGGTGCCATCGCTTTCGGCGAGCACTTCGAGCGGTTTATCGACCAGCGTTGCCAGCCATTCGGCATGGGTCGCGGCCACGGCGGCGCGCAATTCGGCGGCGCGGCGCTTGATGGTTTCGCGCTGAAGCTGCGGCATGCGCGCAGCAGGGGTGCCCGGGCGGGGCGAGTAGGGGAAGATATGGCCGTGGACGATCCGCAGTTCGCGGATGATCGAAAGATTGGCTGCGTGATGGTCTTCGCTCTCGGTAGGAAAACCGGCGATCAGGTCTGCCCCTATCGCAATTTCGGGCCGGTGTTCGCGCAGCCGGGTGACGAGGCTGACCGCATCGGCGCGCAGATGCCGCCGCTTCATCCGTTTGAGGATCAGATCGTGCCCGTGCTGCAGCGAAAGATGCAGGTGCGGCATCAGCCGCGCTTCTCCGGCGAAGAGCTCGAACAGTTCCTCGTCAACCTCGATCCCGTCGAGGGAGGACATGCGCAGGCGGCGCAAATGCGGAAAGGCATCGAGCACCGCGCGCACCATCGTGCCGAGGCGCGGCTTGCCGGGGAGGTCGTGGCCCCAAGACGTCACGTCGACGCCAGTCAGCACCACCTCTGCCGCACCGCGCTCCAGATGAGTTTCCACCTCACGTAGAACCTCGGCCACGCTCAGCGATATGCTCTGCCCGCGCCCCTGCGGGATGACGCAGAAGGTACAGGCATGGTCGCAGCCGTTCTGAACCTGCACGAAAGCTCGGGTGTGCAGCTTCGGTGCGAGATCGCTGGTGCCTGCGGGCACATTCCAGGCGCGCGGATCGAGCTTTGCGGCATTGGCGATCAGCCCGTCCACTTCGGGCATGGCGGCAAGCTGCTCGCGCTCAACCTCTGCGGCGCAGCCGGTCACCAGCAGGCGCGCATCGGGATTGTCGCGGCGCGCGCGGCGGATCGCCTGCCGCGTCTGGCGCACCGCTTCGGAGGTCACGGCGCAGCTGTTGACCACCACCAGATCGCTCTCCCCCGCCAGCATGGAGCGGATGCTTTCGCTTTCGGAGAGATTGAGACGGCACCCCAGCGACACGACCTGCGGCGCATTCATGCGTAGTCGCTCCACTCGAAACTGCCGCGAAAACTCTCGGTCGCAGGGCCGGTCATGCGGATCGAGCCGCCCTCGTTCCATTCGATCAGCAATTCTCCCCCGGGCAGTGCGACCGTGACGATGCTGTCGACTAGCCTGCGCCGCATTGCCATGACCGCGGTGGCGCAAGCGCCCGTGCCGCAAGCCAGCGTCAGCCCCGCACCGCGTTCCCACACCCGCAGGCGTATGCGGGTTCGGCTCTCGATCGTGGCAACGTTGACGTTGACCCGCTGCGGAAACAGTGGATCTCGCTCGATCTCGGGACCAAGCCTCTCAAGCGGCACACCGTCTGTATCCTCGACGAAGAAGATTACATGCGGATTGCCGACATTCACCGCGCCTGGACTGTCGAGCATGTCCCAGCCGACCGGCATGGTCATGGAGTCCATCGCATAAGCCAGCGGAATTGCATTCCAGTCGAAACGGGGCACGCCCATATCGACGCTGGCCCCCCCTTCGGCAGCAGAAACGGAGAGCAGACCGCCAGCCGTCTCGATCTGCGCATCCTTGCCGTGGAGCAGCGCGACGGCCCGGGTCGCATTGCCGCAGGCCTCCACTTCGCCGCCATCTGCGTTGAAGATGCGCATGCGGAAATCGGCGGCATCGCTCGGTTCGAGCAGGACCAATTGGTCGCAGCCGATGCCGGTATGGCGGTTCGCAAGATTGCTGGCCATGTTGCTGCTGACGGGGGGCAGGGTATGCGCGCGCGCGTCGAGCACGACGAAGTCGTTGCCCAGACCATGCATCTTGATGAAGTCGACGCGCATAACGGCCGCGCATCTATGCTTTCGCGCGGCTAGCGTCCAGTGTCAGACAGCGCGCTGGTCATTTCCGGCGTTGTTGTCGCGCTCTTTCTGCGCTTCGGAAAAATCGACCACATCGCCGTCGATCTTCGCCGGGAGGCGACCTGCCTCCTGCAAACGCTCGCGCACCTTGTCCGCTGGTTCGGGGCGGCCATAGTGATAGCCTTGACCCTTCATCTTGCCCCACCGCTTGAGAGCGTTGAGAACCTGCTCATTCTCGATCCCTTCGGCGGTGATCGGCATCTTCAGCCCGTCGCTCATCGAAATGATCGCTTCGACCAGCTTGTCGTTGCAATCTTCCTGCTTGAGCTCGCTGATAAAGCTGCGGTCGATCTTGAGCCGGTCGAATGGCAGGGTGCGCAGCTGAGACAGGCTCGAATAGCCAGTCCCGAAATCGTCGAGGCTGACGTGCACGCCCTGATTGCGCAGCGAAGTGATCATCGAGCGAACCATGCCGATGTTTTCGTGCAGGCACGTTTCGGTGATTTCGATATCGAGCCGATGCGGCGGGAAGCGGTGCTTGACCAGCAGCTTGAGGATTTTCTGGGCGAACCATGGATCGCGCATCTGTACCGGCGAGATGTTGACCGATAGCGTCAGCTCGGGATCCCAGCCCTTGGCGTCCTCAAACGCCTGTTCGATCAACCCTTCGGACAGTTCGCTGATGACCCCGATTTCCTCGGCGATGGGAATGAAGATGTCTGGGCCCAGCAGACCCATCTCCGGCGATTCCCACCGTGCCAGCATCTCGAAGCCGACGATCTGGTTGGTTTCGAGATCGATTTGCTGTTCGTAATAGGGAACGAATTCGCCATTCTGGATGCCGCGGCGGATGCCGGCTTCCAGCTCGTTACGGAAGCGCAGTTCGTTCTCCATCGGTGTTTCGAACCAGTAGAAGCGGTTCTTTCCCTGCTTCTTGGCGTGATACATGGCGATGTCGGCCTTGTGCATCAGCCGCTGCGCCGAGGCGGGCGCTTCGCTGCCATCATTGAGATGGACCGAACTGGCGATCCCGATCGAAATGGTCACGTCGATCGAGACCCCGTCCTGCGCAACAGGAACCGCGACCTGTTCGATCATCCGCACGGCAAGGAATTCGATCCGGTCAGGTGCGTTGGGATGATAGGGCACGACACACACGAATTCGTCGCCGCCCAGTCTCGCCAGTTTTCCCCCGGCAGGCAGCAGACGCTGGATGCGCTGAGCAGTCGTCGTGAGCACGAGGTCGCCAGCGGCGTGCCCGTTCAAATCATTGACCAGCTTGAAATTGTCGAGGTCGACCACGATTGCTGCCAGGGCGCGTCCATCAGTGCAATCGTTCTGCAGCATCCGGTCGAGCATCTCGGAAAAGCTGCGCCGGTTAAGGCAGCCGGTAAGATGGTCGATATCGGCCAGCCTCCGCGCTTCTTCCTCGGAACGGCGGCGTTCCTCCAGTTCGGAATTAAGCGCCTTGTAATGGCGCCATCCAAGCAGGATCAGTGCGATGTTGAGCAGCAGCGCGTTGCTTAAGACGGCTTCGGGGCCGACAGCCATCCCCTGCCATGCGCGCAGCAGCATAGGAACTACGGACCCGGCCGTGCCAACGAACAGGATGATCGCAGCCAGCGCGATGGCGAGCGTGACGATTTCCTGTCGCGCAGGCGCAACATTGCTGGCAGCGTTCAGCTCGCCTTTAGTGCCGGATATCCACTTCAACAGGGTCAATGCGCCCCACCTTTCGGTTCTGCGTCAGACGGCATAACTCGACAGCGCTAAAAAGCGGTTAACCCCCTCCCTTACCCGTCAGCGCGGGGTGGCCAGCGCGTGGCGAGGCCGCTAACGGCGGTTGTTCGAGACCGCTGTTTCCTGAGGAGATACCCTGCGATGGCCCGCTACTGGCTGATGAAATCCGAGCCCTTCAAATACAGCTGGGATCATCTTGTCGCCGAGAAAGAGGGCACCTGGGACGGTGTGCGCAACTATCGTGCACGCAACAATCTGGCGGCGATGAAAGTGGGTGAAGAGGCGTTCTTTTACCACTCGCGCGAGGGACTGGAGATCGTCGGCATTTGCGAGGTCAGCGTTTCGGGCATCACCGATCCGACCGATTCCGAGGGCAAATGGGCCGCGGTGAAGGTGAAGCCCAGAATGAAACTGCCCAAGCCAGTCACGCTCAAGCAGATCAAGGACGAGCCCGCGCTGGCCGATTGCGAACTGGTGAAGCAGTCGCGCCTGTCGGTGGCGGAGATTACGCCCGAGGAATGGGCGCTGATCTGCCGGATGGGCGGGCTCTGATAGCCTCTAGCGGCTGCGAAGCCCGCTCACCGTTGCTCCGCTGGCAGCCAGCTGCTCGATCTCGATCATGCAGTGGATCAGGCGCAACCCGCTGCGGTCCTGTGCATCGACCAGTGCCGCTTCGAACTCGGCAGTGGTTTGTGCCCGCGCCGACCAGCCGCCATAGGCCCCTGCCAATGCAGCAAAATCGGGGTTGGCGAGGCGCGTGCCGCTGATCCGCTCTTCGCCGGGGAACTCGCGTTCCTGGTGCATGCGGATCGTGCCATAAGCCGAATTGTCGACAACGATCACCAGCAGGTTCGCACCATGCTGGACGGCGGTGGCCATCTCCTGCCCGTTCATCATGAAATCGCCATCACCGGCAATCGCCACGACCATGCGTTCCGGATGGCGGAGTGCGGCAGCGACTGCGGCGGGTACGCCATAGCCCATCGCGCCGCAAGTTGGAGCAAGCTGGGTCGGGAAGCCTTCATAGCGCCAGTAGCGGTGCCACCAGCCGGCGAAGTTGCCCGCGCCATTGCAGATGATCGTATCGGCAGGGAAACGGTCACGCATGAACTGGACGCACTGGCCCATATCGAGCGCATGATTGGCGGGATGGGCGGTCGCCCAAGCCTGCCATTCAGCATGCGCTTCGGCCCCGGCGTCGAAGTCGATGGCGCTGCCATCGTCCCACAGCGCGGCGCTTTCGGAGAATTCGTCCATTTCCGCGCAGATCGCCAGATCGGCAGGATAAACGCTATTGAGCTCGGCGGGATCGGGGTGGACGTGGACCAGCTTGCGGTCACCAGAGAGCAGTGGAGGGACGGTATAGCCATCGGTGGTCGCTTCACCCAGCCTTGCGCCTACGGCCAGCACCAGATCGGCGTTCTTGACCCGCTCGACCAGCTTGGGGTTGGGGCCATAGCCGAGATTGCCGGCATAGACCGGGCTGGACGGCGAAATCGCGTCCTGTCGGCGAAATGCGGTGGCGACTGGAATGCCGAGCCGTTCCGCGAACAGCTGGAAATGCTGGCGGGCCTTGGCGTTCCAGCCTGCGCCGCCGATGACGGCGACGGGTGAGGCGGCATCGGCAATCAGTGCCATCACTGCCTGCATGGCATCGGGGCAGGGTGCTTGCGCCGGACGCTCGACACGCTTGCGCGGGACGGCAGCGGTATCGCGGCTAAGCATGTCTTCGGGCAGGGCCAGCACCACAGGGCCGGGCCGTCCGGAAATTGCCGTGGCATAGGCTCGTGCGACATATTCGGGGATCCGGTCTGCATCGTCGATCCGCGCGGCCCATTTGCAGATCGGGCCGAAGAAGGCTGAAAAATCGACTTCCTGAAAGCCTTCGCGGTCACGCATGGTCGAATCGACATCGCCCACGAACAGGATCATCGGGATCGAATCCTGCATCGCCACATGCACGCCGATGCTGGCATTGGTGGCGCCCGGGCCGCGGGTCACGAAAGCCACACCGGGCCGTCCGGTCATCGCCCCGTCGGCGCAGGCCATGAAGGAAACGCCGCCTTCCTGCCGGCAGGTAACAAGGTCGATCCGGTCCTGCTGGCCCAGCGCATCGAGCACCTGGAGGAAGCTTTCCCCCGGGACAGTGAAGATACGGTCGCAATCCTGTTCGATCAGGCAATCGACAAGCAGTTTTGCAGCGGCGGGGGTGGCGCGTGTGGTCATGGAAGCGGCGGTTAGACGCACAGTAGGCGCGGCGCAATCTGCGTGTGCGTGGCGCAGGCTTTTCCCCAGCATGCTCGGCCATGTCCCGATATGCGACAGGGGCATTTTGACGGGATACGATTAGTTAAAAATCGGTTAACCCGGCACTATGAGACGCGCACTTGTCCTCACCAGCGAAGCCTCCCGCCATTGGATGCGGGCTGGGCTGCCGCAGCGCCGCAGCCAGTTTTCCGACATGCCGCAGGCCGGCACGATCGACTGGAAATTGACCGCGTCGGACGTGCGCGGCGTGGCGACGACTTATTTCGCGACCTTCGCCGCCGTCCTCGCCTTTATCATCTGAGTATCAGCCGCGCCCAGCCGCCGCTTCGCGCTCCGCGTCGAGCAGCTTGCGTCCAAGCCATGCGGACACGAGGCACATTGAGCCGGTAAACAGCAATTGTTCGGTAATCGGAATGCCGATCATGCTCATGCCCATAACCACCAGCGATCCGGCGACCATTGCGCCTGAATTGACGATATTGTTCGCGGCAATGGTGCGCGATGTGCGGTCGGGCGCAACGCGGGTCGTCAGGAAGGCATAGAGCGGCACCACGAACATGCCGCCCGCCACGGCAATGCCGAGCAGGCACAGCAGCAGCACCTCTGCCATCGGCCAGGTGACGAACTGGGCGACCGTGAGCAAATCCTGCGGCTCATGCGATTGCCACAGCTTGCACACGGCATAGAAGGCGATCACGAAAACGCCCATGACGATCACTGACACAGGAGCGTAGCGCGCCGATACCTCGCCCTTGAGCAGGCGGTTGACCAGCACCGATCCGATGGCCACGCCGACCGAGAATACCACCAGGAACAGGCTTGCCACTTCCTTGGTCGCCACGATCACGTTTTTCACCAGCGGCAGGAACTGGACGAACAGCACGGTGCCGATTGCCCAGAAGAAGCTGATGGCGAGAATGGCAAAATAAACTTCGCGATTGTGCATCGTATCACGCACCAAAGTGATCGACGCGCGGATGATGTGCCAGTCTAGCTTTTCGACTTCGCCCTGCGGTGGAGCAGGCGGGACTTTGAGACTGACCAGCCAACCGACAAACGCCGTTACCACAATGGCGACGGCCGCTGCCTCCACTGCGATCCAGCCGGCGATGATTGTGCCGGCAAGGATGGCGATATAAGTGCCGGCCTCGACCCAGCCGGTCCCCGCCAGCACATCTTCTTTTGGGAGATGCTGGGGAAGGATGGCGTATTTGATCGGGCCGAAGAAGGTCGAATGTACCCCCATCGCCAGCAGCGCCAGCAGCAGCAGGGGTATCGCGAATGTCTCAACCGCAATGCCTTCCCACGCCATCACCAGCCCTGCGGCACCGACCAGCATGATCAGGATTTCGCAAAACTTGATGATGCGGATGATCTTCGCCTTGTCGCGCATATCGGCCAATTGCCCGGCAAGCGCGGAAAGCAGGAAGAAGGGCAGGATGAACACGCCAGAAGCAACTGCGCTGAATGCCCCTTCGGAGCTTTCCGAATTGTAGATGCTGTAAACGACGAACAGCACCATCGCGTTCTTGTAGAGATTGTCGTTGAACGCATTGAACAATTGCGTGACGAACAGCGGCAGGAAATTCCTGCGGCGCAACAGATGCGGCTTAGTATCCATGACCCCCCGGGAGGAAACCTCTCGTATGGGTGCCCTAGGTAAAGACATCGCAGCGGCGGACAAGCATAAAGGGCGACTTTTGCGGCGGACCGTTTGCCGTTACGGAATGTCTTGCGATGATGACACCGGCCAATATTCTCACCCTTTCGCGTATCGTGGCAATCCCCTTGCTGGCTTTCCTGCTGTGGTGGCCAGATTGGGCTGCGGGCTATCTGATGGCTTTCGCGCTCTATTGCCTGATGGGCATCACCGACTATTTCGACGGTTATCTGGCCCGTACCAGCGGCACGGTTTCCAAACTCGGCATCTTCCTCGATCCCATTGCCGACAAGATCATGGTTGCCGCCGTGATCCTGGTGCTGACAGCGCAAGGCATCCTGAGGGGTCCCTATGTCGGTGACATGCATGTGATCGCTGGACTGATCATCCTGATCCGCGAGATTGCCGTGTCGGGACTGCGCGAATTTCTCGGCGGTCTGCAGGTGTCGGTTCCGGTCAGTCGCCTAGCCAAGTGGAAGACGACCTTTCAGATGGTTGCGCTAGGTTCACTGATTCTCGGCCGGGGCCTTCCCGAATGGGTCGTGACGATCGGCGGGATGGAGGCCAATGTACCACATACAGTGGGCCTCACAACGCTCTGGGCCGCTGCAGTGCTGACCGTGATAACCGGCTGGGACTATCTGCGCGTCGGCCTCAAACACATGGACTGACAACTGTCGCAGATTGCGTGCGGTTCACCCGTTTTCGGGACAACTTGCGCTGTTGCGGTGAACCAAACGTCAACCTTTTGCATTTAGCAAAGAGGTATGACTGCCACACTCCACATGTTCCTGGCCGCGTTTCTGAAGATCGGCATCGTTGCATTCGTGCTGAACGAAGTGCGCGGTCTGGTCCTTGCAGCGCCGGTGCTCTACGGGCTCTATCTTTCGGGTGGCACTCCCATGGCCATCTGGCTGGCGTTCTGCTCGCTGGCAGGCATCGCGCTCAGCGTCATCGTGCCGATGTTCGCGCTGAAGCGGTTTGAACGGTTCGCCAAAGCCAAGCTCGACGCCGCCGCCTAACCGGCGCGCAATTCCTCTGCCAACAATTCGAACTCGTCGCGGCGCGGCGAATTCTTGCGCCAGATCAGCGCGATCTCGCGGCTGGCCTGCGCCGATTTGATGGGCCGGGCGACGACATCGGTGCCGTTCAATATTCCCGCTTCCACTGCCATTTCAGGCAGCATGGTCAGGCCCAGACCATTGTCGACCATCTGCACCAGCGTATGCAGGCTGGTGCCGATCATCGTGGCCGAACCGCGTAGTTCGGGCCGGTTGCAGGCCGCCAGCGCATGTTCTTTCAGGCAATGCCCGTCCTCGAGCAGCAGTAATCGCCCTTCGTCAATCATGTCTGAGGTGACCGTGGCAGGCGGATCGCGCGGATCGTCCTTGGGAAAGGCGACATAAAGCGGATCGTCCGAGATATGCGCGAACTCCACTTCACCCGTAGCGAACGGCAGGGCGAGCAAAACGCAATCGACCCGGCCGTGCTGGAGCGATTCGACCGCGTCCTGGCTGGTCTCTTCACGCAGGAACAGCTGCAGTTCAGGCCGTTCCTTTCGCAGCCTGGGAAGGAAGCGCGGCAGCAGGAAGGGCGCGATTGTCGGAATCACGCTCATACGTAATTGTCCGGCAAGCGGTTTGCCGGCGGCCTGTACCAGATCGGCCAGCTCTTCGGCTTCGCGCAGGATGCGGTGCGCCTTCTCGACCACCTGATTGCCCAGCGAGGTAAAGCGTACCACGCGGCGGCTGCGTTCCACCAGCGTCACGCCGAGCAGCGATTCCAGTTCGCGGATGCCCGCCGAAAGCGTGGACTGCGATACAAAGCTCGCCTCCGCTGCGCGACCGAAATGGCCATGTTCGTGCAGCGCAACGAGATATTGCAGCTGCTTGAGAGTAGGGAGGTAGGTACTCACTCTGCCGCCAGCGCCTCGTCTGCTTCGGGCTCGACATCATCGACATGGGTCATGAGCAAGCGGCCATCCTTCACACCGAACGCCAGCTTGCCTTCGACGAGGTCGAGCGCATCCTTGCCGAACACTTCATAGCGCCAGCCTTCGAGCAACGGCAGCTTGCGCACACCGGCGGCTAGCGCCTCCATCTCATCCGAACGGGTCAGCAGACGTGCCGCCACATCGATTTCACGCGCACGAATCTTGAGCAGCAGCTTGAGCAGATCAGCCACCAATGCACCTTCCTTGCCCAAAGGAGCGCCGCGCTTGGGCTTGTCGGGCATTTCGGCGGGCGTCAACGGCTCGGCCTTCTCGATCACCTTCATCAGCCGCTTGCCGATGTCATTGTCTTTCCAGGCGTTGGAGAGGCCGCGCACCTTCACAAGATCGCCCTGCTTTTTGGGCGGATGGCTGGCGATATCGGCCAGCGTCTCGTCGCGCATGATGCGGCCGCGCGGGATGTTCTTGTGCTGCGCTTCACCTTCGCGCCACGCCGCCAGCGCCTTCAACCGGCCGAGCACCGCCGGATTGCGCCCCGGCGAACGGATACGGTGCCAGGCCAGATCGGCCTCATTGGCATAATTCGCCGGATCGGCCAGCTTGTCCATTTCGGCATCAAGCCATGCGCCGCGCCCGGTCTTGACCAGCTTCTTGAGGATCTTGGGAAAGATCTTTGACAGATGCGTCACGTCGCCAATGGCATATTCGATCTGCCGATCAGTCAGCGGGCGGCGGCTCCAGTCTGTGAAGCGCGCGCCCTTGTCGATCACCAGCCCCAGCCAGCTTTCGACGAGATTGGCATAGCCGATTTGTTCGGACTGGCTGATCGCCATCATCGCAATCTGCGTATCGAAGATCGGATGCGGGGTTTTGCCGGTGAAATTATAAACGATTTCCACGTCCTGCCCGCCCGCGTGGAAGACCTTGAGTACCTCTTCATTGTCACACAGCAGGTCCCACAAGGGCTTCAGGTCAATACCCGCAGCCAGCGGGTCAATCGCCGCCGCCTCTTCTTCATTGGCGATCTGCACCAGGCACAGCTCCGGCCAATAGGTGTTCTCACGCATGAACTCGGTATCGACAGTGACGAAATCGCTTTTCGCCAGACGCTCGCACAGATCGGCCAGCGCGTCGGTAGTGGTAATCAGGTCATGTATCTTCATGGTTTCGTTTCTGTCTGACGAGCGGAGTGCCGCTCCCGGCGCGGGCGAACCTTGACAAAAGTTCGTCCTTGCCCTGTTAGCGCGCGCGATTCCTGCTAGGGAGCGCGCGCGCCGCGCCCTAGCGCCATAGCTCCGAAAATGGAAAGATTTTAGATGCACGCCTATCGTACCCACAACTGCGCACAGCTGACGAAGGAAAACGTCGGCGATACAGTCCGGCTTTCGGGCTGGGTGCATAACAAGCGTGACCATGGCGGCGTGCTGTTCGTCGATCTGCGCGATCATTACGGCATCACCCAGATCGTGGCCGACAGCGACAGCCCGGCGCTGCCCGTGCTGGAAAAGCTGCGGCTGGAATCGGTCGTCACCATCGACGGCACGGTCAAGGCGCGCGCCGATGTGGCGGTGAACCCGAACCTGCCGACCGGCGCAATCGAAGTGTTCGCCCGCGATGTGACGGTGCAGAGCCGCGCCGACGAGCTGCCGCTGATCGTCAATTCGGCCGAGGATTACCCCGAAGAAACGCGCCTCAAATACCGCTTCGTCGATCTGCGGCGCGAGCGTGTTCACAACAACATCATGCTGCGCAACAAGGTCATCACCAGCCTGCGCCGCCGGATGATCGACCAGGGGTTCAGCGAATTCCAGACGCCGATCCTGGGTGCCAGCAGCCCCGAGGGCGCGCGCGACTATCTGGTGCCCAGCCGTCTGCATCCCGGCCGTTTCTATGCGCTGCCGCAGGCGCCGCAGATGTTCAAGCAGCTGCTGATGGTCGCCGGTTTCGACCGCTATTTCCAGATCGCGCCCTGTTTCCGCGACGAGGATCTGCGCGCCGACCGCAGCCCCGAATTCTACCAGCTCGATTTCGAGATGAGCTTCGTCACGCAGGAAGACGTGTTTCAGGCGATCGAGCCGGTGCTGGCGGGCGTGTTCGAGGAATTCTCGGGCGGCAAGAGCGTGACCCCGGCGGGCACCTTCCCGCGCATCCCCTATGCGGAATCGCTGCTGAAATACGGCACTGACAAGCCCGATTTGCGCAACCCGCTGATCATCAGCGACGTGACCGACCATTTCACGATCAGCGGCTTCGGCCTGTTCGAGAAGATCGTCGGCGGCGGCGGGCGCGTGCGCGTGGTCGCCGCGCCGAACACGCAGGACAAGAGCCGCAAGTTCTTCGACGACATGAACGACTGGGCCCGCCGCGAAGGGTTTGCGGGCCTCGGCTATGTCACGCGCAAGGGCGGCGAATTCGGCGGTCCGATCGCCAAGAACCACGGCACCGAAGGCATGGAAAAGCTCTATGCCGAGCTGGGGCTGGGCGAGAATGACGGGCTGTTCTTCGCCGCGGGCAAGGAAAAGGATGCGGCCAAGCTGGCCGGTGCCGCGCGCACCCGCGTGGCGGAGGAGCTGGGCCTGATCGAGGAAGGCTGCTTCAAGTTCTGCTGGATCGTCGACTTCCCGATGTTCGAATATGACGAGGACGCGAAGAAGGTCGATTTCAGCCACAACCCGTTCTCGATGCCGCAGGGCGAGATGGAGGCGCTGGAAACACAGGATCCGCTGTCGATCCTGGCGTGGCAGTACGACATCGTCTGCAACGGTTACGAGCTGTCGAGCGGCGCGATCCGGAACCACCGCCCCGACATCATGTACAAGGCATTCGAAATCGCCGGCTACACGCAGGCCGATGTGGACGCGAACTTCAGCGGGATGATTGAGGCGTTCAAGCTGGGTGCGCCGCCGCACGGTGGCTCGGCCCCCGGCATCGACCGCATCGTGATGCTACTGGCCGACGAACCAAACATTCGCGAAGTCATCGCTTTCCCGCTTAACCAGAAGGCGCAGGACCTGATGATGGGCGCGCCCAGCGTGGTAACGTCCAAGGCATTGCGCGATGTGCACATCCGTACGGTGGAACCGCCCAAGTCAGATCAGCCGAGCTAAGAGCGCGCGCTTTCGCATAAGGGGCAGATTGCAGCAGGGCGCCGGTCAAACGGCGCCCTGTTTGCATTTCAACGTAGGTTCAGCAGGAATATGGTTGCGTAATCGGCGCTGCGGCAATTCGCGACGGTTGCAATAACTTGCCAGAACCGGTTTCCTGATTTAGCGGGCGGGGCGGAAAAGAATGCCTAATTTGCAAATCATGCGTCTAATCGGGTTGCCTATTGCATTATTGGTTGCATCAATTGCTCCCAATGCATTCGCACAGTCTAACGCCATCGGCATACCCCTTGCCGATGGAGCCGATCCCTATGGCCCTGCGGTTGCGCGCATGTTCAGGTCGATAGCCGAATTTGCCCGCTGGCCGGACGAGGATCGCGCCCTGCGCTTCTGCGTAGCAACGCCATCGGACCATGCTGACCGGATCGTCGATTTCGCGCTTTCGCGCCAGCGCCGGGTCACGGTTCGCAGGGGAACGTTCGATTCCTTTGCACCGGGAAGCTGCGATGCCATCTATTTCGGCCGTTATTCGCTCGAACAACTGCGCGGAATGGTTGCTTCGCTCAACGGCCGGCCGGTCCTTACTATTGCAGAAAACGACCCAGCTTGTCGCAGCAAGGCGATGTTCTGCCTGCTGTTCGGTGCGGATTCGCTCAATTTCCGGATGAATCTCGATTCCGTTTCCCGCTCTGGGATCAGGATCGATCCGCGCGTCCTGCGTCTGGCTTCGCCGGAGGGCGGTGGCAAATGACCGCCGAATCCGCGCAAGCGCCGAGCATAGAGACCGTAATCGCGCGCGGTTATCTGCGGATGGTCCTGCTTGCGGTTGGCTTATGCGCATTGGCGCTGACGATTATCGGCGGATACCTCATCCGCGGCTATGCTGATCAGACGCTCGAACTGGCCGCCCGCACAGTCAGTTATTCGGTAGAGCCCGCGCTTGTGTTCGGCGATGCAACCGGTGTGCAGGACGCATTGCGCTCGGTCGGATCGATGGATGCGGTGCGCAAGATCGAAGTCTATTCGCTGGACGGACGAGCAATGGGGCAATGGGAAACTGGCAGCGCCAGCGTTTCGGGCAGCCTATACCCCATGGTGGACAAGTTGTTCTGGCCGTCGCCGCGCGATTTTGACGTGATCTACAATGGCGAGAAGATCGGCGTAGTCAGGCTGGTAGGTGGGTCCGGCGCGTTGGCAGGCTATGTTTTCATCGGGCTGACCGTGGCTCTGGCCTGCCTGGTGGCGACCTTCGTTGCGATGCAGGTGATGGCGCGCCGGCTGCGCAGTGAAGTCTCGCGTCCGCTTGGCGCCTTGGCAGAGGTCGCCGAGGCAGTGCGCAAGGAACGGGCGTTCCACCGCCGGGTGGCACCGACCGGAATCGCCGAATTCGACGGTTTTGCAAACGACTTCAACGTTTTACTTAGCGAAATGGAGGGCTGGCATTCACAGCTTACCGCGACCAATCAGGATCTCGCCCACCGGGTCGAGCATGATGCCCTGACTGGTTTGGGCAACCGTTCGCGTTTCAATCGGGTCGTCGAAACATCGCTGGCAATTGCGCGGGACACCAACAGCAGTTTTTCTATACTCTTCATCGACCTCGACCGCTTCAAGAAGGTCAACGATACCTTCGGGCATGCTGCAGGCGATTTTGTCCTGACCAATGTTGCGCACCGCCTGCTCGCATGCGTGCGCGGTTCGGACCATGTCTGCCGCCTTGGCGGCGACGAGTTTGCCGTTGTCATGGATCCAACCGGTACTGCCCCAACTGTGGCGACCATGGTCCGCCGGATCGAAACGATCATGGCAACGCCACTGAGATGGGAAGACAAGGCGATCATCCCGACCGAGATGAGCATCGGCTCCGCTACATATCCGGATCACGGCAGCACGGTCCAGGCGCTCATGGGTTTCGCCGACACCAGAATGTATTCGAAGAAGCGTGGAGATTGAAGATGTCGGGGTTCGCAAATCGAGGACGCAAGGCAGCGTTGGCCGCAGCAGCAGTGGGCTTGCTTTCAGCTTGTCAGACCGTTCCTTCGCGACCCGGTTTTACCAATGAGCAGGTTGCGGTGCTGGAAAGCGCTGGTTTCAACCGTGTGGCGGAAAACTACGAGCTCGGCCTCGATAATCGCGTGCTGTTCGAATTTGACAGCAGCAATTTGCAACCCGATGCGTTCGCTTCTCTGGGCGGTCTGGCGAAGGTGCTGATCGGAGCCAGCATCTTCGGCGCTACCGTTGAGGGCCACACGGATTCGGATGGCGCGGACAACTACAACCAGACCTTGTCCGAAGCGCGCGCAGGCGCCGTGAAAAAGCAACTTACCGCAGAAGGCATGGCCGCCCAGCGCATTCGATCATTTGGCCTGGGCGAGACAGACCCGGTCGCCAGCAATGATTCCGAGGAGGGTAAGGCACAGAACCGGCGAGTTGTGATCGTGATCACACCCGCCGATGCCATGGCGGTCGATATGGCGAACTGAGTTTGGCCTGCCTCGGTGCGGCGCTATTTTTCGACCCAGGTGTAGGTGTGCTGGCTATCCAGCACCAACAAGGTCCGCTTGTCGCCTTGCCTGCCGATCTGCAAGCTGGCTCCGACAAAACCAGGCTCGACCGTGATGACCGAAATGCTCCCGTCCGGTTCCGTCTTGGTCGCGATTTCGGATGAGATCGATGTCGTGTCGATATAGGTCTTTCCGCCTTCCCGCCGCACGGTGAGCGGGCCCAGCTCAGGGCTTTCATAGGAAGTGGCTAGTGCAGCGAGAACTTCTGCATTTCCGGGATAGTCGATGTCGGCCCTGGTCTTTTCGCGTCCTTGTGCAAGGCGTTCGGCGCTGGACGCGATATTCTCTGCCGCCTCGGGCTTTCCATCATAAAGAACCTCCAGAACCTTGCGTGAAAGCGGTGCATGGAGCGCGTAGCCATTGTCCGAATTCGTCAGAATGACCACACCTACACCGGATTCGGGATAAGCCATCCAGTTGGTTTGGTAACCCAACATGCTGCCGCCGTGAAAGATCACGGGCGTGCCATATTCGCGGTCTTCGAACAGGCCCATGCCGTACCAGCGATTCTCGCCAACCGGAACATTATGCGCCCGTCTCGCGAACAGATTTTCCTTCGACACCATGCGCTTGCCATTAGGCAGCACGCCTTCGCGTAACTCATTGATGACATAGAGCGCCATGTCATGCGTGTTGGACCATGCCCCGCCTGCTGGCCGGTAGGGGCGGATCGTGAAGTTCATGTCCATTGAGGCACGCACGGTGCGGTCGGAAAAATCATAGGTGTGCGGCTTGGCCCAATTTCCCGCCATCGCCTTGTCGTAATTGAATGTGGTTGCCGACATTCCCAGCGGATCGAACACGCGTTCCTGCATCGCCCGATCATAGGCTGCGCCAATCTCCATGTCTGGATAGGCTAGATGGCCCCCAATAAAGCCTCCCGCCGAGGTGATGAGATTGTTGTATTGGAACACCTCGCCAAACCCGCTCGTAGGTTCGGTCGCTGCCAACTGCTCGAATGTGTTGCTGGCTGGTGTCTCTGCGTCTGTATTGAAGATCCACTCCAGATCCTTGCGTGGCAGACCCGTGCAGGCGCAGACGAGGTGCTTCATACGGATCTGGCGGGTCGTCTCCTCGCTACCGAGCTTGAATTCGGGATATACCGAGGTAACCGGGCTCTCCCAGTCGAGCTTGCCTTCGTCGACCAGCGTGGCGAGCATCAGTGTCGACATGCCTTTGGTGTTGGAAGCGACCATGAACATGGTGTTTTCATCGACAGGTTCATTGGTCCCCACTTCTTTGACGCCAAGGCCGCCTTCATAGACAATCTTGCCGTCCTGGATCAGCGCAAGTCCGGCGCCCGGGATTCCCATTTTCGCCATGCTATCGCTGACGAAGGTCTTTATGTCCGCGATCCGGGCTGCATCGAGTTTGTGTGCAGCTTTCCCAGCGAAATTCTCTTTGGCATACCCCTTTGGGCGCAGGCTTTCAAAAATCTGACCATTCTGGCCGCTGCGCTTTGCCAGTGTCGCGATCGCGCCATCGACAAGCGCCACAAGCCAAATGTCGCCCAACTGGTGTGCGGCGGCAAACAATCCACGCTTTTCCGCGGGTGCGACTTCGTAGTTCACCATCCTGACTGCCGACCAACCGTCCCTTCCTGGCATGTCTTGCGCCAGTCGTACGGTGCGTGCGAATTTCTGGTCATGCGTTTTCCAGGCCCGCGCCACTGCCGCATCGCCATCGGTTGCGCCGGATATCGGGACGAGAACCATCGATACGTCACCTTCGGGCGGGACAATGTAAGTAGCAACTCCGTCGCTACGGTAGCTCCAGCCTGAAGGCACCGTCAGCGTGGCTATTCCGCCCACTTCGATCACGGTGTCTTCGGACACCGCAACCTTGGGTGCAGCGTCTTGCGCTTGCGCGTATTCGGCGGGTCCGGCGATGAAGGCAAGCGAGGTTGCAGCGAACAGAAAATGAAAGCGCATCAATTTTCCCCTAAAGGTTGACACGGCCCGCTCTTGTTTTTCAGCGTCATGCACACAAAGTGTGGCAGGAAAATGCCCGGACATTGTTGTGTGCCGTAACAGCCGACCCTTGCCAGCGGCGCGCGGCTTCACTAGGGCGAAATGCAATTCTTAACCCCCAGTCCAAGAGGGAATAATATGAGCGATACTGCCGACCGCGTGCAGAAGATTGTCGTCGAGCATCTCGGCGTCGAAGGTGACAAGGTCACACAGGAAGCCAGCTTCATCGACGATCTGGGCGCAGACAGCCTCGACATCGTCGAGCTGGTGATGGCATTCGAGGAAGAATTCGGCGTGGAAATCCCCGACGATGCAGCCGAGAAGATCACCACCGTCGGCGACGCGACCAAGTATATCGAAGAGCACAAGGGCTAAGCCCGAACTGCTGCTATCGCCTGCCGCAAGGCAGGATCGGACAGGCCCGTGCCCCATTGCCGGGCCGGGCCTGTTGTCTTTCAGTCGGAGAAATTCATGCGTCGTGTGGTCGTAACCGGACTTGGCCTCGTCACCCCCTTGGGCGGCGACGTCGAAACCACCTGGGCCAATCTAATCGCAGGCAAGAGCGGGGCGGGCACAATCACCCGCTTCGACACCGAAGGGCAGAAATGCACCATCGCCTGCGAAGTGAAGCCCAAGGACCATGAATACGGCTTCGATGCTGACAAGCGCGTCGATCACAAGGTCCAGCGGCAGGTCGACCCGTTTATCGTCTATGGCATTGATGCCGCCGGGCAAGCGCTAGAAGATGCCGGTCTGACCGACATGAGCGAGGAAGAGCGCATGCGCGCGGGCGTATCGATCGGTTCGGGCATCGGCGGACTGCCGGGGATCGAAAGCGAGTCGATAGTGCTGCATGAGCGTGGCCCCGGTCGTGTTTCGCCGCACTTCGTCCACGGGCGCCTGATCAATCTCATCAGCGGGCAGGTTTCGATCAAGTACGGGCTGATGGGGCCGAACCACGCGGTTGTGACTGCTTGTTCGACCGGCGCCCATTCGATTGGCGATGCGGCGCGCATGATTGCGCTGGATGATGCCGACATCATGCTGGCGGGCGGTGCGGAAAGCACCATTAATCCGCTGGGCGTCGCCGGCTTTGCGCAGGCGCGGGCGCTCAACATGAGCATGAACGACCGCCCGACCGAAGCAAGCCGCCCCTATGACAAGGGCCGTGACGGCTTTGTCATGGGCGAAGGCGCAGGCGTTGTCGTGCTGGAAGAATATGAGCACGCCAAGGCACGCGGCGCGAAAATCTATGCCGAAGTGGTCGGCTATGGGCTGTCGGGCGATGCCTATCACGTTACCGCTCCACATCCCGAAGGCAAGGGTGCCGAACTTGCCATGCGCATGGCGCTGAAGAAGTCGGGCTTGCAGCCGTCGGATATCGATTATGTCAACGCGCATGGTACGTCGACCATGGCCGACACGATTGAACTGGGCGCAGTGAAGCGCGTGCTGGGCAATGACCTCAGCGGTGCATCGATGAGCAGCACCAAATCCGCTATCGGCCATCTGCTGGGCGGTGCAGGCGCGGTGGAGGCAATTTTCTGTATCCTCGCTATCCGTGACCAGATCGTGCCCCCGACACTCAACCTCGACGACCCAGATGAAGGCACCGAAGGCGTTGATCTGGTTCCGCACAAGGCCAAGAAGCGCGAAGTCAAAGCCGCACTCAACAACAGCTTCGGCTTTGGTGGCACCAACGCATCGCTGATCGTCAAGAAGGTCGACTGACGTGAAGGCGCTGAAAGCGCGCACGCTCGGCATTGCAGCGGCGGTTCTGGCGGCACTCGGCGCAATCTGGTTTGCATCGGGCTGGTGGGGCGCGGCTGATGTCGAGAAGGATACCAGCTTCATTGTGCCGACAGGTGCGACCCTGACATCGGTGGCCAGGCAGCTTGACAATGAGGGCCTGATTGCGTCGTCAGACGGATTTCTGTTGCGCGCCAAGCTGCTTGGTTCGTCCGACCCGATCCAGGCTGGCGAATTCCTGTTACCTGCCGGCTCGAGTTCGGCCGCAATCCTCGATATCTTCCAGAACGGACAGGCTGTTCGGCGTTTTGTGACCGTGCCCGAAGGCATGCCCTCGATTCTGGTCTGGGAGCGATTGATGGCGGAAGATCTGCTTACTGGCCAGATTCCCGTGCCGCACGAGGGCACGGTTCTGCCCGACAGTTATGATTACGAGCGCGGCGAATCGCGTTCAGCGGTTCTGGCGAGGATGCAGGCGGCCATGCGCAATTACCTGGCCGAGGCGTGGCCAAAGCGAAAGCCAGGTATCGCAGTCAAGTCGATCGAGGAAACGGTCACGCTGGCATCGATCGTGGAGAAGGAAACCGGCGTCGCGCGCGAACGTCGCATGGTAGCGGGTCTTTACACCAACAGGTTGAAGGACGGGATGCTGCTTCAGGCCGATCCCACGATCATCTACCCGATCACCAAGGGCAAACCCCTGGGCCGCAGGATCAAGCAGTCCGAAATTGCAGCGATCAATGGGTACAATACTTACTCGATGGTCGGGCTGCCAAAGGGGCCGATCACCAATCCGGGTCGAGAATCGATTGCCGCTGTGCTGGATCCCGCGAAGACAGAGGCGCGCTACATGGTGGCGGACGGTTCGGGTGGACATGCCTTTGCCAAGACGCTGGCCGAGCATAATGAAAACGTCCGGAGATGGTTTGCGTTGCGCCGTGAACGCGGAGAAATGTGATCAGCGACAATGCGCCACTGATCCTTACGGCGGAACTGCCGCCAGATCTGCACCGCCGTTTCACCGATCTGAGAATCGCGCATTACCCGCGCGAGCGCAATTACCTCGAAGCGCATGTCACGCTGTTTCACGCATTGCCTGCACATTGCGAAGATGAGCTTCGCGGCTTTCTGGCACGGCTAGCGACGGAGGTTTCCCCGGTATCCGGCCGGGTTGATGGCATCATGTCACTCGGCGGCGGCGGTTCGGCGATCCGCATTTCCTCGCACGAAATGCTCGCGCTGCGTGACGAAATCGCCGACCATTTTCGCGGACTGCTGACGATGCAGGACCAGCATCGACCGCGGCTGCATGTCACCATACAGAACAAGGTCACCGCGGCAGAGGCGAGGGCGCTTCGGAGCGTGCTGGAGCTGCAAGTGCCGGTGCAAGATTTCGCATTCTCGGGGCTTGCCATGCACGCCTATCGCGGCGGTCCATGGGAAATGCGACGCCGGTTTGCCTTTCGCGGGAAATGACAGTTGACCCCGGGGGCACCGCGCCCTAAATGCGCCGCCTGCCGAGGGCCCGGATGGCCCCGAATGCCTTTTGGGGCGGAGTAGCTCAGTCGGTTAGAGCAGCGGAATCATAATCCGCGTGTCGGGGGTTCAAGTCCCTCCTCCGC
>CBFGON010000022.1:0-30175 GCA_965650395.1 uncultured Qipengyuania sp.
GCGGGGGGCGGGAGGGGGGGGGGGGAGGGGGGTGCTTTCCCTCCCCCCGCCCGGGGGGGTTGTCAGAAGCCCAAACGCACACCCAGCGAAACCTGGCGGCCGAAGCGGGCGAGGTAGCTCACCTGTTCCGGGCGGTCGATATATTGCCAGTAGCGCGAATTGGTCAGGTTCGTGCCTTCGGCAATCACGGTAAGGCGGTCATTGATGTCATAGCTGATGCTGGCATCGACCTGGCCGTAGGAGGACACCCATTCCGGGCCGCCCCAGCCATCTGGATAGGCGACATATTTGCCGCGCCGCGAATAGGCGACACGCGCTGCCAGCCCGCCCTGCTCGTAGAAGCCGACGACGTTGTAGCTGTTCTTCGACATGCCGGTGAAGGGGAGACCCTGAAACTCCGGGTCGTCGAAACTGCTGGTCGTGTAGGTATAGTTTACCTGTGCACCAAAGCCGTGGAGCGCTTCGGGCAGGAAGAAGTCGAAGCTCTGCTGCGCGGCAATTTCGAAACCCTTGATAGTCCCGCCAAATCCCGAGCTACCCGGCTGCAACACGCGCCAGCGCACGCCGTTTACTTCCTCGAAACTCTCCACGGTCTGGGTGAAGGACTTGATGTCTTTGTAATAGACCGCTGCCGAAACCAGCCCGAAACTGCCGAGATACCACTCGATAGCGGCATCGGCCTGATTGGCGCGGAAGGGATCGAGATCGGGATTGCCGCGGCTGATCGTGAGATTGTTCGGATTGATCGAGGAATAGGGCGACATCGAACCGAGCGGTGGCCGCGTCAGCACCTTGGCCGCCGACAAGCGCAAGATGAGATTGTCGGTCAGGTCCATTTTGAAGTTTGCGCTGGGCAGGAAGTCGAAATAGGATCCGCCGACCTTGACCGGCTGGAGCACCTGCGGCTGGCCAGGTACATAATCTTCGATCCGCGCACTGGTGCCGCTGGCATGGGTGTCAGTCTGCGCAGCACGGGCACCGATATCGAGCAGGAACGGCATGCCTGCGAATTCGCTGGAGAAGGTCGCACGCAAATAGCCGCTCATTACATCTTCCGCGATGTCGTAAGACGAAGTCGGTCGGAAGGTCGGGTTGATCAGCGCTTCAGCCGCCTCGGGGTTTACTGAAAGGTAGAACGCATAGAGCGCATCATAGTCGAAGCTCGGCCAGGGCTGCGGCGGCGAGCCGGGCTCACCCTGCAGGAAGTTGTCGAATGCAGGTGCCACCAGAACATTCGACGGCAGGCGGAACAGGTTGAGTGGTCCAAAGGCTTCGACCAGCGAGGGATCGAAGGCATAGCCGTCGCGCGTCAGATATTGTCCGCCATTGCTGAAAGCCGACGGATTGCGCGAAGCGTATTGACGGCGCGCTTTGGTCTGCTGCGTATAGCCGACACCGAAGTTCAGCGCGTGGAGGAAGCCTTCCGGTTCATACGTGCCGCCGATTCTGAACTGTTTCACCTTGTCAGTAATGCCGGTGCCGTAATTATAGCTGTAATGCGCGCCAAAGGGCATGTCGGCCGACATCGCCGGGTTGAGCGTCAGTGACGGGAGCAAATTCCCCTGTGTCGCGTCGACCGTGTAGGAATCAAGCACTGCTCGCGCCACGATATAGCGGTTGTCACCGGCGTTGCTGTCCTTGGCGCGCGATTGCGAAGTGTCGATAAACCAGGTGAAATCGCCATCGGTTCCGGTGACGTTGAAGCCGAGTTGATACGTCTCGGCACGGCGCGGCGTGCTGGCGTTGAGGATTTCCGCGACCGGGCTATTGCCCACTTCGATATAATTGACCTGCCCATCGTCGTTGAAGCCGATCTCGTCGATCTGCGGGATACCCGGGGTCCAGCTCTCATCATAATTGACGAAGGATACCTGGGAATCGCTGCCCTTGCTGCGATAGCGTGAATAGAGGCCGTCGAGCGTGAACAGCACATTGTCGCTCGCCTGCCACTGGATTGCTGCGCTGCCACCAATGCGCGTGCGGGTGTCCTGTGCGATCGAATAGCGGACGTAGCCGGGGATGACCGACTCGTAATATTCGCTACCGGGACCCGGTGCAGGATTGCCATCGGCGTCGGTCGCGATTTCACCGTCACCATTCGTGTCATAGGGGACGGAGACGGTGTAGGGATCGGTAGGGTCGTAGAAGCCCTCGCCGATGAAACTGTCCTGCCGCAGCGTCTTGCGCGAATAGGTGGCCGACAGCAACACACCGATGGTCCCGTCCGCGAATGTGTCGCTGATCAGGAACGAACCCGAGGGGCTGGTCTTCTTGGAGTTGGTTTCGTACTCGGCCTTGGCCGAAGCAGCAAAGCTGAAGCCATTGAGGTCGAGCGGGCGGCGGGTGTCGATATTGACCACCGAACCGATGCCACCTTCGGGCAGTTCCGCCAGAGGACTCTTGTATACCTGAAGGCCGCCGACGAGCTCTGATGCAATCACGTCGAAATTGAAGGTGCGTCCGGTGTTCTCGGTTGCCAGCAGGCGACCGTCGAGAGTGGTGACATTGTAATCACCGCCCAGACCGCGGACCGAAATGTT
This sequence comes from uncultured Qipengyuania sp., assembly GCA_965650395.1. Taxonomy (GTDB): domain Bacteria; phylum Pseudomonadota; class Alphaproteobacteria; order Sphingomonadales; family Sphingomonadaceae; genus Qipengyuania. The sequence goes on from CBFGON010000022.1 coordinate 2,541, forward strand.
CTGCCCCTCGCCGCGATTGCGGGTGATGGTGACACCAGGGATACGCTGGAGCGATTCAGCGAGGTTCTCGTCGGGGAACTTGCCGATATCCTCGGCCACCACTGCATCGACAAGGTTCATCGCATCGCGCTTGATGTCGACCGCCTTGCTCATCGAATAGCGCATACCCGAAACAACAATAACGCCATCGTCGATAATCTCAGTATCTTCACCCGAGGCATTATCCTCGTTGCCCTGCGCCTTGTCGGTGGCATTGGTGTCCGGCGCGGCGGTCTGCGCTTGCGCCACACCGGGCAGGCCCGCCAGCGCCAAAGCGACGAACGAGCCCGATTGAAGAAGCCGGGCCAGACGGTCCGCGGAATTCGATACGCTCACAAGATTTCTCCCTCATTTCCCTGGTCGAACCGGGAACTATCCCAGCCGTTATCCTGACCGTGGGCGCCGCTTGCAGGCGTCCTCCAGCGCCCGTGAGACATCTCGCCCGCGCCTTCAAAACGCAAGATTGAGAAAGATGATTTTCTTTCGAAGAGTCTGGAGGCGTGTTTTCTGGAGTGCAGACTACTGGTATTATAATGCTGTTTTTACGATATTTTTCTCATTCGAAACCCGATTTCAAAATATTTCACTTGAAAGGTTTCGAAAGGTCAATCAGAGTGGATGCGAAAGGCAGAGAGGGTAGTGCGTGACGCTGGGAACCACTGAAAGGCGGCATGAAATCGTGCAGTTGGCGTTGGCTGAAGGCCGCGTCGACGTGGGCGATCTGGCACGGCGATTTGCTGTGTCAGACGTCACGATCCGTGCTGACCTCAACCTGCTGGGAGAGCGCGGCATTCTCCACCGTACACGCGGCGGGGCAATGGCCAGCAACCGCATCCTGCGCGAGCTTTCGGTTGTCCAGAAGGAAGGCGAGCATGCCGATATCAAGCACGCGCTGGCCGAACGCTGCTGCGATTTCATCGCCGAAGGCGATTCGCTGATCCTCGATTCGGGATCTACAACTGCAGAACTTGCTCGCTGCCTGCACCGCTTCCGGCGCCTGATGGTGATGACCAACGGCCTCAATGTGGCGCAGAACCTGTCGATGCACGACGGCGTCGAAGTGATGATGACCGGCGGCACACTACGCAAGAAGTCGCAGTCCTTCTTCGGTCCTCACGCAGAGGAAAGCCTCTCGCGCTTCAATTTCGACAAGCTGATCCTGGGCGTCGATGGCTATGATTTCGCCGTCGGCATCACCACCCATTTCGAATATGAAGCGATCCTCAACCGGCGCATGTGCGCGGCGGCAAAGTCGATCATCGTCGTGACCGACAGCTCCAAGTTCAACCGCGCCGGCCTGCACAAGATCCGCGACTTCGGCGAGATCGACGTGCTCGTCACCGACACCGGCATTCCCGACAAATTCGCCAGCGCCTTCGAGGCCTGCGGCGTCGAACTGGCGATTATCGAGGCATAAGAATTAGATGGCTTCCCCCGCACTTACATCCCCCGTGCATGGAGCAAATCCCTGGCAAGGCGCTGATCAGATACGTGCAATCATTGCCGCCAATCTCAAAGGCGATGCTCGCGGCGTCTATTCGGTGTGCTGCTCGCACTCGATGGTGATAGAAGCTGCCATCGATCAGGCCATTGCCGACGGTGGCACGCTGCTGGTCGAGGCGACGGCCAATCAGGTCAACCAGTTCGGCGGCTATACCGGCATGCGCCCGACAGATTACCGCGACTTCGTGCTAGGCATCGCCGCCGAGCGCGGCTTGCCTGCCGAGCGCGTAATCCTTGGCGGCGACCACCTTGGTCCCGTATGTTGGACCGGCGATGGCGCCGATGAAGCGATGGACAAGGCCGAGGTGCTGGTGCGCGAATATGCCGCAGCGGGTTTTGCCAAGATCCACCTCGATTGCAGCATGGCATTAAGCGGCGATCCCGAGGTGCTGCACGACCAAACGGTTGCTGCTCGCGCAGCGCGGCTGTGCGCTGCGGCCGAGGATTCCGCCGTCGCGACCTTCGGCAGCAGTGGCATTGCTTATGTCATAGGCACCGAGGTTCCGCCTCCGGGTGGTGCCGATGAAGCGCTTGATTGTATTGAAGTAACAGACCGAAACAGTGTCGATCAGACGCTTGCAGTGCATCATGACGCGTTCGATCATGCGAACCTCGGCAGCGCGTGGCAGCGCGTCATTGCCGTCGTAGTTCAACCCGGGGTCGAATTCGACCATAGCGCGGTGATCGATTACCGGCCCGCCAAGGCACAGCATCTCAAGTCACTGGCCGAAGCGCCGGGCAATGCCATCGCATTCGAAGCACATTCTACCGATTACCAGCGCCCGCAGGCATTTGCCGCCCTGGTTCGAGACCATTTCGCCGTGCTCAAGGTCGGTCCCGCGCTGACCTTTGCACTGCGCGAGGCCCTGTTTGCGCTGAGCCATATCGAAGATGAGCTGGTGTCTGCAGATCGCCGCTCGAACCTGCGTCAAATCTGCGAAGAGCGCATGCTGGCGGAACCGAAGAACTGGCAGCGTTTCTATCATGGCACGGAAGAGGAACAGCGGATCCTCCGCCGCTTCAGCCTTTCGGATCGCATCCGCTATTACTGGCCCGACCCGGCGATAGAGGCGGCAACGCAGCGTCTCCTTGCAAATATCGCCGTGGTCGGCCCGGTTCCTTTGGGTCTGCTCAGCCAGCATCTCCCGTTGCAGCTGGATGCGATACGCGAAGGCGCGCTGGCAAATGAGCCAGTGGAACTGGTCAAGTCGGCCGTCCGTTTTGCACTCGCACCCTATGCCGCAGCCTGTAACGGAGAAGCCGCCTGATGGCCGATCTCCCCACCCCTCGGCTCTCGAGCCACACGCGGCGTGAAATCGCGCAGCAGCCCGATATCTGGGAAGCGGCGCTTGCCAATGTCGAAGCCCAGCGCAGCGCTATCGGCGCGTGGCTTGGCCCGGTACTTGCCCAGCCCGATTTGAGGATCATCCTGACCGGAGCAGGTTCGTCCGCCTATATTGGCGACGCACTGGCTCCGGTGCTGACCGAGCGGCTGCAACGCACTGTGGCGGCAATCAGCACCACTTCGCTGGTCGGGGCTCCGGGCGGGCATTTGCTGGCCGACCGGCCGACATTGCTGGTGTCCTATGCGCGGTCTGGCAACAGCCCCGAAAGCCTTGCCGCGGTCGAGCTGGCGGACCGGATCGTGGGCAATTGCCATCATCTTGTATTATGCTGCAACGGCGAAAGCGAACTGGTGCGCGCCAGTACAGGCAAGCCGCTGCGCCGCACCCTGCTGATGCCGCCAGATGCGCTCGACCAGAGCTTCGCCATGACCAGCAGCTTTACTTCAATGCTGGTCACCACGCTGGCCCTGTTCGCACCTGACCGTGCGGCTGCCAAATCTGTCATTTCCGCAACCCGCGCTCTGCTGGAAGGCGGAGTGGAAGATATCGAAACGATTGTCGGCGAAGGATTCGAACGACTGGTCTTTCTCGGTAGCGGCCCGCTGCAGGGGATCGCGCGCGAGGCAGCGCTCAAGGCGCTCGAACTCAGCGCCGGTCGTAGCATGACCGCCAGCGAAAGTTCGCTCGGGTTCCGCCACGGCCCGAAATTCATGATCGACGAAGGCACGGTAGTCATCGTGCTGCCCAGTAGCGATCCTTATACCCGCCGCTACGATCTCGACCTTGTCTCCGAACTGGAGCGCGACGGGATCGCCCGCAGGATCGTGCGGCTTGACCGGCTGCCATCAACGGCAGGCCTGGCGATAGCGCCGCAATGGCTCAGCCTTGCCTACCTCGTGTGGTGCCAATTGCTGGCATGCCGCAATGCCGAAGCGCTGGGGATCGACCCGGACAATCCCAGCCCCACTGGCGAAGTCAATCGCGTGGTCCAGGGTGTGTCGATCCATCCCTATAACGCGGGAAATGCGCAGTGATTTACGGCGTCGACATCGGCGGCACGAAGATCGAGCTGGTGGTGTTCGATGACGCACTGACGCCGCAATCGCGCGAGCGCTTGCCGACCCCGACCGGCGATTACGACGCATTCCTTGGCGCGGTGGCAGACCTAGTCGCGCGTGCCGATGCCGAGCACGGCGTAGCGGCACCTATCGGTGTGGGAATACCCGGACTGGTCGATGCCGAGGGCCTGTCGTTCTGCGCCAACATTCCCTGCGCTATCGGTAAACCGGTGGCGAGCGATTTGTCGACGCGTATCGGACGGACGGTCGTGGCTGAGAATGATTGTCGCCTGTTCGCTCTGTCCGAGGCGCATGGCGGCGCAGGTGCGGGTTATCGTACTGTATTCGGGGCGATTCTTGGCACCGGAGCTGCGGCCGGGCTGGTAGTCGACGGCAGGCTTGAACGCGGCCGGCGCGGGGCGGCGGGCGAGTATGGGCATTTGCCGCTACCCGCCACTTTGCAGCACGGACATGATCTTCGGTTGCGTGACTGCGCCTGCGGCCTGCCCGCTTGCGCCGAGGGTTATGTTGGTGGGCCGGGCCTTTTGGCAATGGCGCGCGAATATGGGGTCGAGGGCAATGACACGCAGGCTGTGGTCGAGGCGTGGCGATCAGGAACACGTGCAGGAACAAGAACTTACGAAGCCTTTATCGACATACTGGGGGCCAGTCTCGCCAATGTGGTGAAGCTGGTGGATCCCGATGTGATCGTGATGGGCGGTGGGCTTTCGCAGATCCCCGAGGTGATTGCGGACCTGCCGCAAGCGATCACGCGGCACATGTTTTCGGGCTTCGGTTCACCACCGGTAGTGCTCGCAAAGTTCGGCGATTCCAGTGGGGTACGCGGCGCGGCGCTGCTGGCGATGAAAGGAATTCCGGCATGAGCAGGCTTGCGATCAAACCGGCGCAGATCATCACAGAGAACGGCATCATCGAAGATGGAACGCTAACCCTGACGGGTGACCGCATCGCTTCGATCGACAAAAATGCTGTCGATGAAGCGCTTGATTTGGGCCCGTGTACCGTAGTTCCGGGACTGATAGACATTCATATTCATGGCCGCGAGGAGCGCGACGTGATGGACGCCGATCCCGCAGCGCTCGGCGTTATTTCCGCTTCGCTGGCCAGGCATGGCGTCACCGGCTTTCTCGCCACCACCGTTACCAGCACATGGGCTCGCACGCTCGATGCGCTGCGCGTGGTCGGCGCAACCGATGGCGAGGCTCTGCCCGGCGCGCGGATGCTTGGCGCTTACAGCGAAGGCAGCTTCTTCAACGCCCGCCACAAGGGCGCGCATAACGAGGCCTTCTTCATCGAGCCCAGCCCGAAACTGATCGACGAAATGGTCGAGGCCGCTGCAGGCAAACTCAAGGTTCTCGCCCTCGCCCCGGAGATCGATGGCGCGATGGACAGCCTGCGCCACGCCACTGCACTGGGCATCAAGGTGGTGCTGGGGCACACCGATGCCAGCTATGACGAAGCGCGCGCCGCGCTGGATGCTGGCGGCTGCGGCGGGGTGCATGTGTTCAACGGCATGCGCGGCATCCACCACCGCGAGCCGGGCTGCGCAGGCGCGGTGCTGATCGAGCCTGGCACAGTCGAAGTTATCGCGGACGGGGTCCATCTGCACCCCGCAATCCTCCGGCTCATCACCCGCCTCAAGGACAAGCGCGATATCCTGCTGATCAGCGATTGCATGTGTGCGGGCGGGCTGGACGATGGCCAGTACCGGCTGGGTGAAATGGATGTGGTGGTCGAACAGGGCGTGGTCCGCACCGAAAGCGGCAGCCTGGCGGGCAGCACGCTGACGCTGGACAAGGCAGTTGGGCTGATGGCGCAGGGCGCGGGGATTTCCTTTGCCGATGCTGTCCACATGGCCAGCCTCTCGCCCGCGCGCTTCCTCGGCCTCGATCACGACATCGGCAGTATCGCGTCGGGCAAGCGCGCCGATCTGGCGGTGCTGGATAGCGAGCGGAATGTCCGTGCAACGATTGTGGCGGGAAAGCTCGCCTGGCTCGATCCCGATTGGGACCGCGCCGCCATGCTGGGCGAGGCCTTCGCCGCCCGGCCCCAATAATCAAACAGAATAAAATACAAGAACGGGACAGGATTGATGAGAGGACTGGTTTCGACATTCGCGCTGGCGAGCGCACTGTGCCTTGCTGGCGCTGCTGCCCCCGCCTCAGCCAAGCCGCTTGGCGCGATTGCATCGCTGGCCCAAAAGGGTGGCGCGCTGGAACTGCGCACGCGGGATGGCGAAATCGTGACTGTCGAGCTTTATCGCGACGATATCGTCCGCGTCCGCGCCGGTGCAGGCGGAAAGCTGGAGGATGCCGGTGACGGCACCGCCAGCATCGTCATCGCCGAGCCGCTGGCCAATCCCGACTGGCACATTACCGAAACACCCGAATACCATTTGATCCAGACCGGCAGCTTCGCATTGCGCATCTACAAGGAAGCGCTGCGGCTGGAAGGGTGGGACGCCACCAACTCAAATCCGATCTGGCGCCAGCTCACCCCGATCGACCTGACCGAAGCGAAGAATGTCGAAACGATCTCCAGCACCCCAGCCGAACAGTTCTTCGGCGGCGGGATGCAGAATGGGCATATCACTTTCAAGGGCAAGCTGATGGAAATCGGCTATTCGGGCGGCTGGGAAGAGCATGACCGCCCCAACCCCGCGCCCTTCTTCCTCTCCACCAATGGTTACGCCGTGCTGCGCAACAGCTGGAAGGACGGCAGCTATGACTTCCGTTCGGACGATTATCTGGTGGCCGAACATCAGGAAGCCCGGTTCGACGCCTATTACCTGTTCGGCGAGACACCGCAGCAACTGGTAGAGGGTTACACCGCGCTGACCGGGCGGCAGAAGATGTTGCCGCGCTGGGGTTACGAATATGGCGACGCCGATTGCTATAATGATGGCGACAATGTGAAAAAGCCCGGCACTGTCCCGGCCGGCTGGAGTGACGGGCCGACCGGCAAGACCCCTGATGTAATTGCCAGCGTCGCCGCCAAATATCGCGAGCATGACATGCCCGGCGGGTGGATCCTGCCCAACGATGGCTATGGCTGTGGCTATACCGATCTGCCCGCCGTGGTCGAAGGCCTCGCCCAATACGGCTTCAAGACCGGGCTGTGGACCGAAAACGGGGTCGAGAAGATCGCCTGGGAAGTCGGCAAGGCGGGCACCCGTCTGCAGAAGCTCGACGTGGCCTGGACCGGCAAGGGATACCAGTTCGCGCTCGACGCCAACCAGTCGGCCGCGCAGGGCATTCTCTACAATTCGGACAGCCGCCCGCTGGTGTGGACGGTAATGGGCTGGGCCGGAATCCAGCGGTATGCCGTGCCGTGGACCGGCGACCAGAGCGGCAGCTGGGATTATATCCGCTGGCATATCCCGACCTATATCGGGTCGGGCATGTCGGGTCAGGCCTATGCCACCAGCGATCTTGACGGCATTTTCGGCGGCGCGCCCGAGACCTTCACCCGCGATCTGCAATGGAAGGCCTTTACCCCGGTGGTGATGGGCATGTCGGGCTGGTCCGCGACCGAACGCAAGCATCCCTGGTGGTTCGACGAACCCTATCGCAGCATCAACCGCGATTATCTGAAGCTGCGGCAGCGGCTGATGCCGTACCTCTATACCTATGCCCACCAGACCGAACAGGATGGCTCGCCCATCGTGCGCGGGCTGGTGTGGGATCACCCCACCGATCCCAATGCGCTGAACGAGAAGTACAAGTACCAGTTCTTCTATGGCCGCGATTTCCTGGTCGCGCCGGTCTATCGCAGCCAGTCGGCCACCGGCGGATGGCGCGAGGATGTGTATCTGCCGCAGGGCCGCTGGATCGATTACTGGGATGGCCGCGTAACCGATGCACCCGCAGAAGGGCTGACCGTGGATTATCCGGTCACGCTGGAGCGTATCCCGGTGCTGGTGCGCGCGGGTGCGATCATCCCGATGTATCCTGCCTCGCTCTACGACGGGCAAGTGCCCAAGACCGAGCTGACGCTCGACATCTATCCGTTCGGCAACAGCAGTTTCACGCTGTACGAGGATGACGGAAACACCCGCCAGTATCTCGACGGCGCATCGTCCACGCAGACCTTCACCGTGGAAGCAGGCGAAGGCGGGGCGGGCGTTGTGAAAGTGGGTGTCGGGCCGATTACGGGCACGTACCAAGGCATGGAACCGCAACGCGCCTATCGCCTGCAGTTGCACACGCGCTACCCCGCCTCCGCCGTTAAGCTGGACGGCGTGTGGCTGAAAAATGCCCGTAGCCGCGAGGAAATGACGGCGGGCACATGGTTCTATGACAAGGAAGACCGTTTCGGCACGCTGCATGTGCTGACTGCGCCCGTCGCTGCAGCGGACAGTTTCGCAATCGAAATGGAGCCCGTGACCAGCGAAATGGTGACGGAAACCCCCGCCTATCCGACGATGCCGGCGCGCGACGGTTTCGTGCCGGTCGATGCGCTGAAGATCATCAGCCGCCCTCTGGAAGAGGATGGCCGCGCGGTCGAGAATGCTTTCGACGGCAAGCCCGACACCTGGTTCCGCACCTCGCGCGATGCAGCGGTGATCTATGGCGCCCCCGAGGTGAGTTTCTATCTGGGAGAGCGCCGCGCGATTGACGGAATCGATATCGCTCCGCGCAATGACCAGCACTGGAAATATGGCCAGATCAAGGATTTCGAACTCTATGTCGCCGACAATAATGGCGAATGGGGTGCGCCTGCCTATCGCGGCCAGCTGAAACACCAGCAGGAAGGGCAATCGGTTCGCTTCGATCCCATTGTTGGCCGGTTGCTGCGGCTGCGTGTGCTGAGCACGCACGATGCGGAGGGCAAGGACCCGATGGTACTTGGCGCGGGCGGCGAAGCTGCTCCGGTCAGCGGGCCGGTCAATGCACTGATCCCCACAGCCGTGGGCAATATCGTGGTCAGCGAACTGCGCCTGCACGAATTTACGCTGCCCGAAGAAGCGTCGGTAAAACGGCCGGCGTCCGAACTGAAGTGGCAGGCGATCGACACGCCCGCCGCCAATGTCCGCGCTGCCAGCGCCGCGCAACCGCTGCGCATGAACGGGGTCGCTTTCGGGCGGGGCTTTGCCACCGCCACCGGCGCAAGGATCGATATTGCGCTTACCGGCTATCCGCAGCTGTTCCGCGCCGATCTGGGCGTGGACGACCAATGCCGCAAGGACGCGGTGCTCAGCTTCCAGATCTGGGGCGACGGGCGACTGATCTATGACAGCGGCACAGTGAAGGCACCCGGCGTGGTCAAGCCCGAGATCGACATTCGCGGGATCAAGACACTCAGCCTGCGCACGCTCGGCAAGGGCAAAGGTCAGTGCGGCAACTGGGCCAATGCCAGCGTCACCGGAGGTGTGAAATGAGCACGATAGCCGACACCTCGCCGATGGACACGGCCCCACGCCAGCACGGGCAGACCATTCCGCTAATCATCATCGGCGTTCTGTTCTTCATCTTTGGCTTCGTCACCTGGCTCAACGGTTCGTTGATACCCTTCCTCAAGATCATCTGCGAATTGACGACGATAGAGGCGCTACTCGTCACCTTCGTCTTCTACATCGCCTACACGGTGATGGCGCTGCCGATGGCGAGCATCCTGGCGCGGACCGGCTATCGCAACGGCATGGCGCTGGGCCTTGGTGTGATGGCGGTGGGCGCGCTGATCCATATTCCGGCGGCCTATACGGCCAGCTTCGGCGTGTTTCTGCTGGGCCTGTTCACGCTCGGCACCGGCCTCACCATTCTGCAGACCGCGTCCAATCCCTATCTGGTGCTGCTCGGCCCGCCTGAAAGCGCGGCGGCGCGGATCAGCATCATGGGGATCGTCAACAAGGGCGCGGGCGTGATCGTGCCATTGCTGTTTGCATCACTGGTGCTGCACGATCTGGGCGATCCCGCGGCGCTGGCGGAAACGGCGGTCTCGCCCGAAGCGCGCGCCGCCCTGGCCGAGCGCCTGGTAATCCCCTACATCGTCATTGCAGGCGTATTGGCATCGCTGATTGCGCTGGTTCGCTTCGCCCCCCTGCCCGATGTCGTGCCCGAAGCGGCCGACAAGGACGATGGCAGTGTGCTCGACCACCCGCATCTGCTGCTCGGCGCGGCGACGCTGTTCTTCTACATGGGGCTGGAGGTCATGGCGGGCGATACCATCGGCCTGTTCGGGGCCGAGTTGGGCGTGATCGGCTTTGCCAAGCTGACCAGCTATACAATGGGCTGGATGGTCGTGGGCTATATCTGCGGCATTGCCTTCATCCCGCGGCTAATCAGCCAGCGCATGGCGCTGATTGCTTCCGGTGTTGCCGGAATAGCGGTGACGCTGGCGGTGATGGGCAGCAATCCGCAATCCACCGCAATCTCGCAGGCGGTGTGGGGCTGGGCCGGACTGCCCGCCCTGCCCGATCCGATCTTCTTCGTGTCGCTGATGGGCCTCGCCCATGCGCTGGTCTGGCCTTGCGTCTGGCCACTCGCCATTGACGGGCTGGGCCGCCACACGGCCCGCGCATCGGCCATCCTCATCATGGCGATTGCCGGCGGAGCGATCATGCCGCTGCTGTTCGGCTGGGCAGAGCGCAGCGGCGGCATCCAGTCGGCCTATTGGGTTGCCATCCCCTGCTACGCCATGATCCTGTTCTACGGCTGGCGCGGCCACAGGATCGGACGCGGCTGACGCCACTTTCCCGACAATTGCAGACAATCGAGCGCATTCGCCTGCGCAAAGGCCGGAGCTTACCATGATTGACCTTACACGACGCACGCTTCTGGGCGGACTGGCCTCGGCTTCGGTAGCCGGGACGCTCGCCACCAGCGCCTCGGCCCGCCGCCCTGCCACCAAGCGCGCCGGATCGATGTTCGAATTTGCCGCACCCAAGCTCGACAAGGTGCGCTGCGGCATTATCGGCGTGGGCGAACGCGGCTGGCCGGTATCGCAGCTGCTGACCCTGATCGACGGTGTCGAGATCAAGGCCCTGTGCGATATAGACGAATTCCAGCTCGACCGCGTTCTGGCAGACATCACCAAGCGCACAGGCACCGCGCCCGATCGCTATACCGGCAGCACCAGCGCCTATCTCAAGATGTGCGACCGGCCGGACATCGACGTGATCTTCGTTATCACCCCGTGGGACTGGCACGCCCCGATGGCGCTGGCCGCGATGCGCGCAGGCAAACACGCTTTCGTCGAAGTGCCGATCGCCACCAAGATCGACGACATGTGGGAACTGGTCGAAACCAGCGAAGCTACCGGCCGGCACTGCATGATGATGGAGAACTGCTGCTACGGTCGCGAGGAACTGATGCTGCTCAACATGGTGCGCCAGAACGTGTTCGGCGAACTGCTGCACGGCGAAGGGGCTTATATCCACGAGCTGAAAGGCCAGCTGCTCAAGCCCGAGCGCGGCGAAGGCGTGTGGCGGCCGCACTGGCAGACCCGCCAGACGGGCAATCTCTATCCCACGCACGGGCTGGGGCCAATCGCGCAATATATGAACATCAACCGCGGCGACCGCTTCGACTATGTCGTGTCGATGGATTCCCCCGCGCTGGCGATGGCCCGCTATGGGGAGAAGCACCTGCCGGCAGACAGCCCGCGCCGAAATTGGGACTATGTGACCGGCGACATCAGCTCCTCGCTGATCAAGACCGCCAAGGGGCGCACCATATTGGTGCAGCACGATATCAACACGCCGCGTCCCTATGACCGGATCAACCAGATCCAGGGCACCAATGGCGCGTTCCGCGGCTATCCCGCACGCATCGCCATCGACGAAGGCACGCTGTCATCAGAATCCTATCACAAATGGGACACCGACATGGCCAAGTGGGAGACGAAATACGATCATCCGCTTTGGACCAAGGTGGGCGAAGAAGCCAAGCGGGCCGGTGGACACGGCGGCATGGATTTCGTGATGCTGTGGCGGATCGTGACCTGCCTGCGCAACGGCCTGCCGGTCGACCAGCCGGTCTATGACGGGGCCGCCTGGTCCGCGCTGTTCGAGCTTTCTCACCGGTCGGTCAAAAGCCGCAGCGCGCCGCAATCCTTCCCCGATTTCACCCGCGGCGCGTGGAAAACCGCCAAACCATTCGATGTGGCAGTATAGGGAATTGGACGAACGACACGCACACACCGGGCGGCGCCAATAGCACGCTCGCTGGTACAGTCCGGCGATGTGATTTAGTCGCAGCAGCGAGAAATCGGCGCCGGTCCACATCGACCGGTGGTTTGCCGCGCAGATAATTTCCGGCGCGTCCCGTCCGGCATCCCTGCATGCCGTAACGTCGGCGTGAATCGCCCTCTCGCAAGGCAAAGATTCGACTGGAAGCCGCGCGTGGATCGTGCAAACTCTCCGCTGACAAATGCGGAGAGGACCAAGCCGATGGACCTGAGTTTCACGCCAGAAGAAGAACAATTTCGCGAGGAAGTGCGCGCTTTCCTCAAGACCGACCTGCCCCATGCGCTGTCGGAAAAGGTCCGCACCGGCCAACGCCTGTCGAAAGCCGACATGGAACAATGGCACGCGATCCTCAACCGCAAGGGCTGGCTCGCCAACCATTGGCCGGTCGAATGGGGCGGCACGGGGTGGAGCGTAATGGAACGCTTCATCTTCGAGACCGAAACCGCCACCGCACACGCCCCGCGCATCATACCCTTCGGCCTGTCAATGCTGGCCCCCGTGCTGATCAAATACGGCACCGAGGAACAATGCCGCCATTACCTGCCGCGCATTCTCGACGGCACCGACTGGTGGTGCCAGGGCTATTCCGAACCGGGCGCAGGTTCTGACCTTGCCAGCCTCAAGACCAGCGCGGTGCGCGATGGCGATCACTATATCGTCAATGGCCAGAAGACCTGGACCACACTGGCCCAGTACGCCGACTGGATATTCTGCCTCGTGCGCACCAATAACGAAGGCAAGAAGCAGGAAGGCATTTCCTTCCTGCTGATCGACATGAACACCCCCGGCATCGAGGTTCGCCCGATCAAGCTGCTGGAAGGCGACCACGAGGTCAACGAAGTGTTCTTTACCGATGTCCGCGTGCCGGTGAGCAACCTCGTCGGCGAAGAGGACAAAGGCTGGACCTATGCCAAATATCTGCTGACCTACGAACGCACCAATATCGCCGGAGTCGGCGCGTCGATGGCGCTGCTCGAACAGCTCAAGGACATCGCCCGCTCCACCTGGCGTAACGGCAAACCGGTGGCAGACGATCCACTGTTCGCGCAGCGGCTGGCAAAGCTCGAAATAGAGCTGGAGAATATGAAAACCACCAATCTGCGCGTGCTCGACGCGGCGGGTGCGGGTCATGCGCCGGTCGCCGAAAGCTCGATGCTCAAGATCCGCGGAACCGAAATCCGGCAGGAAATCAACGATCTGATGCGCCGCGCAGCAGGACGTTATGCCCAGCCCTTTGTCAGCGAAGCCCTCGATGGCGGGTGGAACGGCGAGCCGGTGGGTCCTGAATGGGCTGCGCCGGTGGCCGCGCAATATTTCAACAACCGCAAACTCTCGATCTTCGGCGGCTCCAACGAGGTCCAGCGCGAGATCATCACCAAGGCAATTTTGGAGCTCTGACGCGATGGACTTCTCGATCGGCGACGACCGCCAGATGCTGGCGGATACACTCACCCGCTATTTCGCGGACAATTTCGACTGGAAGGCGCGCGAAGCGGCCATCGACAGCGAAGCAGGCTTCAACCGCGAAGTATGGAATGGCCTCGCAGAACTGGGCGTGCTTGGTGCGCTGTTCGGCGAAGAAGCTGGCGGATTCGGCGGCAGCGCATGGGACGTTGGCGTGGTATTTGCAGAAATCGGCAAGGCACTCGCCACTGGCCCGTTCCTGGCCACACTCATGGCGGGCAAATTGCTCGAAGCTGCGGGCGATACCGATACGCTCGGCAGCGTCATGGGGGGCGAAAAGCTGCTGACCTTCGCACATGACGGGGCGGTCGGTGCTGACGGCCGGCCAACCGACCCTGTCGTGGCGAGCGGTTCGGGCGCTTCGGTGATGCTCACCGGCGCGAAGGGTGTGGTCGAATACCTCGGCAGCGCGGATCTGGTCATTGTCACTGCAGAGCATGGTGGTGGCATCGGCGCTTTCCTGGTGGAGACCGCAGCCACGGGCGTCGGCATCCGCGACTATCCGCTGATCGATGGCGGATCGGCAGGAGAACTGACGCTCGACAACACGCCTGCCAGGCTAATTCTGGAAGCGGACAGGGCTGGCGCTGCTCTGGAATCCGCAGTGGCAATGGGCCTCGTCGCATGCTGCTGGGAAGCTGTCGGCGTGATGGACGTGCTGCGAGACCAGACGCTTGAATATCTTCGGACGCGCAAGCAGTTCGGCATTCCGATCGGCAAGTTCCAGGCACTGCAACATCGCATGGCGACGCTGGCGCTGGAGATCGAACAGGCCCGTTCCGCCGCAATCAACGCAGCAGCCTGCTTCGACGGTAAAGCCGCCGCGCGCGACAAAGCTGTCTCGGCCGGGAAATACACCATCGGCAAGGCCGGGCGCGTTGCAGCAGAAGAGGCCATCCAGATGCATGGCGGGATCGGCATGACCTGGGAATTGCCGATGTCGCATTACGCCAAGCGCGTCACCATGCTCAACCAGTTGCTGGGTGACGATGATCATCATCTGGCGCGCTATATGGAGCTGGCACGCTGAGAATTCGGGCCCGCTCGTTGTTGGGCGAGCTGTCAAATACCGCTTTTAGCGGCCGCGGGCGAGCTCTTCCTCGACCCGCGTGAAGGCCGAGCGGCTGCCCTTGTCGGCATCGAGGACGTCGGTGGCGAAATAGGCGACGCCCGTGCCATTTTCCGGATCGATCCAAAGTCCGGATTTAAGCCCGTAAGCATCGCCGGCATGGCCGAAGCGCGGACGTCCGTCGCCGAAGGGATCGTCACGGCAGCCCTCGCCCCCGGTCGCGAGTATCTGGGTGGCGAGGCCATAGCGGCACATGAAGCCGTCATTGACCTCGCCCTGGGCAGTATCATCGCGCGGCTGGCCGTTATTGCCGTCGAAATGGAACAGCGGATCGCGCAATTGCGCAACCGATGCTGGCGTGAGCAGGCGCACCCCGGCCGCCTCACCTTCATTGAGCAGCATCCACCCGATCCGCGCCAGGCCGAGGCCGGAAATACGCAAGCCGCCCTGCGGCGAGAAGATCGCCCCGTTGGCACCCTCGCGCCAGATGGACAGGTCGCAGCTGCCATCGCTTGCCGGGGTGACATCGCAGACCGGCCTGGCGCCGCGATTGTCGTCCTTGGTAACCTTGCGCTCGCGATAGAGGACCACGGCGCGCACTGCGGTTTCGTCGGAACATGACGACCAGTTGAAGCAGGCGTCCACCCGCAGCGGCGCGAACACCAGCTGCTGCATCAGCCGGTCGAAGCGCTGGTGCGTCGCCCGCTCCATCACCGCTGCGATGACGGGGAAATTGAAATTGGTGTAGCGGAAGAAGCTGCCCGGACCGTGCGTATCGTCCCAAGCCGCCGGGTCAGCCAGAACCGCGCGCATATCGGCATCGAGCGGCAGGACGTAATCGATCCGGTCGGTCAGGCTTGAACGATGCGACAGCAGCAGCCGCAGGGTAATCGGCGTATCGGGAAAGGCGGGATTGCGCAGGCTCCAACCGAGATAGTCCGACACATCGCGGTCGAGATCGAGCGTGCCCGCCTCCACCAGCCGCATTACGCCGATGGCGGTGACCAGCTTGGAGATCGACGCGACCCGCGCCGGATCATAAGCCGTGACCGCGCGTCCGGTGGCCAGATCGGCTACGCCCTGCACCTCGACAGAAACCGGCCCGTTGCGATCGAAGGCGACGCGGACAGTGGCGAGCGGTTCCTGCCGCACAATCGGCGCGCTTTCGGCTGTTGCCATTTGTCCCGCACATCCTCCAGCAGCCAGCGCCAGCACAATCACGCCCCATCGACCCATGCGCATCATCGCTCTCCCTGCCCCAATTCAGCCAAGGCCGGACCAAGTTGCCCGCGATGCCGGTCGAGGTTGTTGCGTGCTTCATCTGCGCTCATGCCATTGGCCACCAGCACTGCGATACGGACGTCGTAACCGGCCTTTTCCAGCGCGTTCTTTGCGAGTTCTGCATCATCTGCGGTCAGAGCGGCAACCATTTCCACTGCTCGCCTGCGCAGCTTCTCATTGGTGGCGCGCATGGCCACCATGCGGCCATGATAGACCCGACCTAGCGCCAGCATGATCGCAGTGGACAGCATGGTGACCGCTGCCTTCTGCGCTGTGCCTGCCTTCATCCGGGTTGACCCCGCCAGCACTTCCGCACCGGTATCGGCAAGGATCGCAAAATCGGCATTCTCCAGCAGGCGACCGCCCTGATTGTTGGCAATGGCAATGCCCAATACGCCTTGCGCACGCGCGGCCTCCAGCGCAGCGCAGGTGAAAGGTGTGCTGCCGCTGGCGGCAATTGCGATCATGACATCGCTTGGTCCGATCACATTGTCCCGAACAGCGTCGCGCGCTGCCTGCTCATCATCCTCCGCGCCCTCCACCGCACGCAGCAATGCCTTTTCGCCGCCTGCGATGAGATAGAGTAGGCGCTCCTCGGGCCAGTCGAAGGTCGGCACCAGCTCGATGCCATCCTGCGCGGCAACCCGGCCCGATGTGCCCGCGCCGACATAGACCAGCCGCCCCTCGCTACGATGGAGCCGCTCGGCGGCCGCCGTTGCGGCCTCAGCTACAATTCCGGTCGCCACCTCAAGCGAAGCCACTGCTGCCAGCTGTCCGTCCCATATCGCGCGAACGGCTTCATCCAGCGGCCAAAGGTCCAGCGACGCAAAGCGTGGGTCCATGGATTCGGTCGACATGTCATCGGGGTAGCAGGAAAGAATCTGCGCGAACACGTGCATTGCCAGCATATGGCCAGTCGCTATGGTAATGGGGTGAACGATCCCGCAGGTAAGCGCCAGATGCTGGGCGAAGCCGCACAGGCTCCCGCAATCTGTGCACGCCAGATTGATGCCAACCGCGCGGTGATGCGCGAGGTTGCAGGCGTGCTGCGTCGCCGCGCCCCGAAGTTCGTCGCCACGCTGGCCCGCGGCAGTTCCGACCATGCCGCCAGTTTTGCCAAATTCCAGATCGAGACACGGCTCGGCATCCCGGTGCTAAGCCATTCGCCGTCAACCGGCTCGCTCTATCACGCCACTTCGCCTAATTTCGCCGACGCTGTTCTGATCGCGATTTCACAGTCGGGTCGCAGCCCCGACCTACTCGAAGCAGTGCGCGACGCCCAGCGCGCCGGGGCCATTGTGGTGGCGCTTGTCAATGATGTGGGGTCGCCGCTGGCTGAGCTTGCCGATTTGCCCGTACCGCTGCGTGCCGGCCCGGAACTGGCAGTGGCCGCCACCAAGAGCTTTCTCGCCACGCTGACGGCGATCCTGCATCTGGTCGCCGAATTGAGCGAGAATGACGCGCTGCTCAACGATCTCGAAGCTGTGGAAGCGCCGCTCGATGCAGCATGGCAGTGCGACTGGTCGGCCGCTGTAGCTCCCCTGGCCAGGACCAAAAACGCAATGGTGCTGGGCCGCGGGCCCACGCTGGGAACTGCCGCCGAAGCCGCGCTCAAGCTGAAGGAAGTGGCCGGCATCCACGCCGAACCTTTCAGCTTTGCCGAAGTCGCGCATGGCCCGATGACGCTGGTGGGGCCGGATATGCCAGTGCTCGCTTTCGGCCCGCCTGACGCCGCGCACGAAGGACTGCGCGAACGCATTGCCGACTTCGCTGCGCGCGATGCGATTGTTATCGCGGCGGGAGAGTCGGGAGATGTCGGCGGGGCAAGCGTGATCCTGCCGCAGGCGTCAGCCCCGGCGGCAATCCGGCCGCTGGCGCAGATCCTCTCTTTCTATCGGCTTGTCGATGAAGTCGCGCGCGCAACCGGGCGCGATCCCGATAACCCGCCTTACCTTTCCAAAGTGACGAAGACGCTATGATGAATTTGCGCCACATCGAGATTTTCCACGCCGTCTATGTCAACGGATCGGTCAGCGCAGCGGCACGCATGCTCAATGTCTCGCAGCCATCGGTGTCGAAAGTGTTGCGCCATGCGGAATCGCTGCTCGGCTTCCCGCTGTTCGACCGTACCGGCGGGCGGCTGATACCCACCGAGGATGCGCATCAGCTGTTCGAGGAAGTGAAGGAGATCCAGGACCGCGTCTATGCCCTGCGCGAGGCGAGCCGGAACCTGAAGCGCGGTTCGGGCGCGATGCTCAAGGTTTCGGCCCTGCCCTCGATCGCGCTCGATGCGTTGCCCACCACTGTTTCGCAATTCCTCAAGTCACATCCCGATGTGCGGTTCGATTTGCAGACCATCCATCACGAGGATCTGCTGCGACGCCTCTATGAACGCGAGACCGATATCGCGATTGCCTATCAGGTCCCCGATGGCACACCCATCGGACATACCTGGCTGGGTGCAGGCGAGCTGGTGGTACTCTACCGCGAAGAGGACATGCCCGACACGCCATCGCGGATCGATCTGACAGACCTCGCAGGCAAGCCGCTGATCAGCCTGGTTGGCAGCGGACCCATTGGCCAGCTGTTCAACAAGGAAGTCCAGCGGCTCGGCATCGAACTCGATGAAGTCGTAATCGCCCGTACTTTCCACATTGCTACGGTGCTGGTGCGGCAGGGCGTGGGCATGACGGTGATCGATTCCTTCACCGCCAGCGCTTCGCTGGTGCCGGGGCTGGCGATGCGTCCTCTCAAATCGCGGCTGACCTTCGATGTTCATGCGATGCATTTGCTCAACAATCCGCCCGGTGCGCTGGCAACCGATTTCCTGAAAGCGCTGTCGCGCACATTGGAAGCCCGTTCGCGCACCTCATAACGCCGGTCTATATCGGCCTGTTGCGACGGAATTACGCGCTTTGCCCGCACAGTGTTTAGCCTCGCGCGCATGATCACCGGGCCATTCCTGCTCTACATCGGCCATTCCGACGATTTCGTTGGCATCAAGACCGCACGCGGGCTCGCCACTTTCCGTCCGCAGGATTGTGTCGGCGAATTTCGCTATGACGACTGCCCGCTTACGCTCGGCCTTCCGCGAATAGGCATGGCGGACGCCGCTGCTGAGGGCGCCCGCGTCATGGTCATCGGCACTGCCAATGCCGGTGGTGTAATGGGCGACGAGATACTTGATGATGCGCGCACAGCGCTCGAGGCCGGGATGGACGTCGTGGCGGGGCTGCATCGGCGGCTGCGCGACGATGCTGGTCTGGTCGCGCTTGCAGAAAAGCTGGGGCGCAAGCTGATCGATGTGCGCGACCCGCCCGCCGGCCTGAAAGTCGGCAACGGCCGCCGGCGCGCCGGTCGCAGACTGCTGACGGTTGGCACCGATTGCTCGGTCGGCAAAATGTATGCCTCCCTCGCACTCACCGAAGGGCTGCGCGCACGCGGTGAACTCGCCGATTTTCGCGCCACCGGGCAGACAGGCATATTGATCGCCGGTGACGGCATCCCGGTGGATGCCGTAGTTGCGGATTTCATTTCGGGCGCGGTCGAGCATCTGGCACCAGCGCGCGAGGATGGCGGCTGGGATGTGATCGAAGGGCAAGGATCTCTGTTCCATCCGTCCTTTGCGGGCGTTTCCACCGGCCTGCTGCATGGCGCGCAGCCCGAGGCGCTGGTGCTGTGCCATGATCCGGCGCGGGCAAGGATGCGCGGCCTGCCCGATCGAGCACTGCCCAAGCTCGATGTCTGCCTTGCCGCAAATCTCGAAGTGGCACGGCTGACCAGCCCGAATGTGCGCGCCGCTGGCGTGTGTCTCAACACATCGACTTTCTCTGAATCTGTGGCATTGGCATTATGTGCGGATGCTTCCGATCTGCTGGGCCTGCCCTGCACCGATCCGCATCGTTTCGGCGTCGAACCCATACTGGATCTGCTGACATGTCCCGCGAGCTCACCGTCCGTCACCAGCGCTTCCCGCTAAGCCGTCCATTCCGCATCGCGCGCGGGACCAAGACCGCCGCCGACGTCATCACGGTAGAGATTGGCGGTGCCGATGGCCTGGTGGGCCGCGGCGAAGGCGTGCCCTATGCGCGTTATGGCGAGGATGTGGAGAGCGCGCTTGCACAGGTCGAAAGCATTCGCGAGGTTATCGAAGCCGGTATTGGCCGTGCAGAGCTGCAAATGCTTCTACCGCCCGGCGCCGCCCGAAACGCGGTGGACTGCGCGCTATGGGATATTGAAGCGAAGATCAGCGGCACTTCCGTCGCCAATCTGATCGGCGCCCCCTTGCCCGCCCCGGTTGCCACCGCCATTACCGTGGTCATCGATACGCCCGAGATCATGGCACGCGAGGCGGCCGCAATCGCCGATGTCCCGCTGATCAAGGTCAAACTGGATGCTCACGATCCCGCATCTCGCCTGCACGCCGTGCGTTCGGCAGCGCCCGACGCTGCGCTGATCGTCGATCCCAATGAAAGTTGGGACGAGGAAATTGTGCGCGCTATGGTGCCTCTGCTCGCAGAAATGGGCGTTGCGACGCTCGAACAACCGGTTCCTGCCGGGGAGGATGCGTGGCTGGCGGGTTTTGACAGTCCGGTCGACATCTGCGCCGATGAATCGATCCATACCTTGGACGATCTCGACCTGATTGCCACACGCTATGGCGCGGTCAATGTGAAGCTGGACAAGACAGGCGGACTTACCGGAGCACTGGAACTTGCCCATGAGGCGCGCGAACGCGGGCTGAAACTGATGAGCGGCTGCATGGTCTGTTCCTCGCTCGGCATCGCGCCTGCCCTGCATATCGCGCGGCTGGCCGACTGGGCCGATCTTGACGGCCCGCTATGGCTCGCGGAAGATTACCCCGGCGGGGTAAGCGCGCATCACGGAGTGCTCTCGCCGCCCGTTGCAGGCTTCTGGGGTTGATCGAGCATTTGTCCATTTCCCGGCCATTCAGTACTTCTTCCGCGCTTGCCGCGGCCCTTGCCTGCGTTGCTTGTGCAGGCATAGCCTCACCCGAACCGACCGCCCCATTGCACGCCGATCTGCTGATCCGGGGCGGCACGATCTTTCCGGGCGGCGGGGAGCCCTTTACCGGCGATGTCGCAGTGACCGGTGAACGGATCGTCGCAATTGGCGCAGACCTGAAAATTGCCGCTACCCGCGTGATCGACGCGCAAGGCATGATCGTGGCACCAGGTTTCATCGATCCGCATACGCATATGGAAAGCTGGATTGCTTCGGATGATCCGCAGCGCCGCCTTGTCGAGCCGTTCCTGATGCAGGGCGTCACTACCGCCTTCGTCGGCAATGATGGCGGCGGGCCGGTTGCTGTCGGCGAACTGCTGGACAGTGCGACAACAAGGCCGGTCGGGATCAATTATGCGACCTACACCGGCTTCGGCTCGATCCGCGCCGCGGCGATCGGCCAGGCCCGGCGCGCGCCGAGTGTTGAGGAACTGGCGAACGAGCAGGCGCTTGTCCACCGCGCGATGTGTGAAGGTGCACTGGGGCTGTCGACCGGGTTGTTCTATTCCCCGCAAAGTTTCTCGCACACCGATGAGGTCGTGGCGCTCGCAAGCGTGGCAGGCGCGATGGGCGGCTATTACGACACGCATCTGCGCGACGAATCCAACTATACCGTAGGGCTGGAAAGCGCGGTCGACGAAGCGATCCGCATTGCGCGCGAGGGGCGCGTTCCGTCGCATATCTCGCATATCAAGGCGCTGGGCGTGGATCTTCACGGCATGGCACCGACGATTGTCGCCAAGATCGACGCCGCGCGGCAGCAGGGCGTGGCGATTACCGCCAGCCAATATCCGTGGGAGGCCAGCGGGACGAGCCTTGCCGCTTCACTGGTACCGCTATGGGTGAAGGATGGTGGGCGCAATGCCATGTTGGCGCGGTTCGACGATCCTGCGTTGGCGGAGCGCCTGACC
Source organism: uncultured Qipengyuania sp. (assembly GCA_965650395.1). Taxonomy (GTDB): domain Bacteria; phylum Pseudomonadota; class Alphaproteobacteria; order Sphingomonadales; family Sphingomonadaceae; genus Qipengyuania. The sequence continues at coordinate 24,446 of CBFGON010000022.1, forward strand.
AGCGAAATGACCGAAAACCTAAGGCGGCGCGGCGGCGCGGGATCGCTGTTGCTCGTCGAGGGTGAATGGAGCGGAAAGCGCCTCGACGCCGTGGCTGACGCAATGGATCTGACGCCAGTCGCGGCCGCAATCGCGCTGATCCGGGAGGCGGACCGGGCGACGATTTCCTTCAACATGGACGAAGGCGATATCGCCACTTTCATGCGCCAGCCCTGGGTGATGACAGATTCCGATGCCTCAACCGGCCATCCGCGCACATGGGGCAGCTTTGCGCGCAAATATGCGGTGTATTCGCGGGAGAGGAATGTGATCTCGCTACGCCAGTTCATCGATAGCAGTTCGGCTACAACGGCGGATTTCTTCGGGTTGAATGGTAGGGGTCATCTGCGCGCAGGTGCTTATGCCGATATCGTTGTGTTCGACCGCGAGAGTTTCGCTGCTCAGGCGAGTTATGAAATGCCCGACCGCCCTGCCACAGGCGTTCAAACCGTGGTGGTAAACGGCCGCATCGCAGTCGAGGGCGGAAAGCTCACCGGCGTGGCAGCGGGCAAAGCCCAGCGCCGCGTCCCCCCGGCAGACTCCTGCGACTAACGGCGACGTTCCTCAGTAAAACCGCATATCGCCCAATTCGAGCGAGGCCTTGCCGCCCGCCTGGCCGCGCAACATGATCCTGAGTGCGCGAAGCTGCGCCAGATCGAGCGCGGCATCGCCCGAATTGGTGAATTCGGCAAAGGGAATGCGCACCGTGCTACCTTTAGCGGTGGCCCTGAACGGTGCCAGGAACCAGTCTTCCGGTTGCAGATCATAACTTTCGAGCCGCAAGCTGTAATCGCCAGCACCCTTCACGGTGAATTCTATGCCGGTGAAGGCGCGCGCATCGGCCACGGCAATCGGCCCGCGCGTCAGCGGAAGGATCCATTCGACATAGGGGCGTGGATCAGACCCCATTTGCGCGGCCAGGAAGGCAGGATCGCCATGCGCGCCGTCGATCACGATCAGCTGCGAATGGTCGATCCCGGAATCAGTACTGGCAACCGGCAACGTATCGAGTTCGGTGCGTCCGTCGCCCTTGGCAGCAGACATGATCGGGCCAGTCATCTTGATCACCGGCATGGGCGTCTGCCCTGGATCATTGCGCATGGCGCGCAGTTCGGCGAGCGGCGCTTCGCGGCCGGATACCCAGACCTGCGCGACGCGCCACAAATCCTCGATCCGCTTGTCCGGCTTGCCATCGATCAGCACCAGATCGGCGCGCTTGCCGGGCTCGATAGTGCCATGGTCCTCTTCCTGTCCGAGGATTTCCGCACTCACTCGCGTGGCGGCCACCAGCGCTTCTGCGGCGGATAGACCGAGCTCCGATAGCCAACGAATCTCGCGGATCGTCGCAGGGCCGTGATAGACCCCGCCAAGGCCGGAATCGGTGCCCACACCAATAGGAATGCCAGCCCTGCGCAGGCGCCCGATATTCTCGCGCATGAATTTCCAGCGGCGCGAATCATACTCCTCTACCGGCACCTCGCCCATCGCCCGCGCAGCATCTTCGCGAGCCTTTTCGCCGGGATTGAATGCAGCCCATTCGGGATCGGTGAAACTGCGGGTCTGCTGCGGTTCGTACACCACCAGCGTCGCGATATAGCCGGTGCCGCTTTCGCGCATCCTCTCGATCAACTGGTCATCGATCAGCGCATCGCCGACGCCATGCCCTACCGAATCCACCCGCGCGGCGGAGGCGATCTTTGCCCCATCCAGCGTTACCGTATGGGTTATCACGGCCTTACCCGCAGCGTGGGCATCATCGACGAGCGCAGCCAGCGTCGCCTGGTTCATCGACATCAGATCGGGATCGCGATCATAGCGCCAACCGTCGTTGAATACTTTGATCAGGTCGGGATCATAGGACAGTGCGACCGGCATCTGCAGATGCGCCGCGCGCGCCGTGGTGACTTGCATGGTGAAGAAGTCACCCCACCCATATTCTGTCCCGTGGCCGCCCGGCACGGAAAAGCGCACTGCCTGTTTGAGGTTCGGTGCCCACAGCCCGCCAGGCTGGTTGGCAATCGCGCGGATGGGAGCAATCATCTCGCCGGATACGGAGAAATCGACCACCGTTGTCACGCCGGAAAGGAGGTATCCGGCATAGGCCTTGCCCAGATCCTCCACCGAGTCATATCCCGGCGCGCGCAAATGCGTGTGCAGGTCGTGCAGACCGGGGATCAGTGTCTTGCCCTTGGCATCGATCCGCACCGCACCATCGGGCACCGCAATTGACGCGCCGACCGCCACGATCCTGTCGCCTTCGATCAGCACATTGGCAATCCGCGCGGGCGAGCCAGTGCCGTCGAATACCCGTGCGCCTTCGATCAGGATCGGACCTTCCGCTTGCGCGGCCTGCGGAACGACTACGGCCATGGCGAGTGCGGCAATTCGCGGAAAGTTCATCAGCTACTCCTGTCGCACGAGCGGCGCGCCGCCACGTGGAAAGCGAACCTTGCAGCCTCCCAGCCCACGGGCAAGCCTGCATACAACTTGTCATGCTTGGCGGTTATGGCCACGCGAAGCCTTGTTATGCTCCGGCGCTGCGCGGACAATATTGCACAGTCGCGCCGCTGGGCTAAGTTGCGCCTCAGATGAGGCATCTTCCCGCAATAATAGCACTTCTCTTCCTAATGCAGACCCAGCCGGTCCGCGCGCAAGTTCCGTCCGCACCCGTTGAGGCCATTCTTGCCGAGGCTGGTCCCGGTACACGCTGGGGGCTGGTGGTGCTGGATGAAGCAGGGAACGAAGTGGTGGCGATCAACCCCGAAGGGCGCTTCATACCCGCTTCGAACACCAAGATTTACACTACCGCCGCAGCAGCATGGGCCGCCTCTCGCGGCCATGAGGCCGAAGTGCGCGGAACCGGTGCCCGCGTCGAATTCGAGGGTGACGCAGCAATCCTCGTCGGTAATGGCAGCAGCGGCCTGTCAGGTGCCGCGGATTGCATCGAATATTGCCTTTCCGTTCTGGCCGATAGCATTGCGCAACGAACCCGCGCGGTTGGCAATGTGGTGGGCGACGACACCGCCTTTCCCGACCAGCGTTGGAGCCCGGGGATGAGCTGGAACAATATTCCTACCCGCTCGGGCACGGGCATTTCCGCCCTGTCGATTGACGAAAACGAAATCGCCGCAGTGGTTACGCCGGGTGCGGCCGGACAGCCGCCCGCAGTCGATCTGCCACCTTATTACAGCGTTGAGAACAGGGTGCTCACCATTACTGGTGCTGAGGGTGAGCTCGATTTCGACCGCATGCCCGGCAGTCGCGTGCTGGTGCTCACCGGCACCATTGGCGCTGAGCAAGAGCCCATCCGCCTGCGGCTGGGTGTGGACGATCCCGCGCATTACGCCGCGTGGCAATTAGTGCAGATGCTGCGCGCCCGCGGTGTGGTGGTTCGCGGCGAGGCAATTGCGCGCCATCGGGTGCTTCTACCTTTAGGTCAGCTGGAAACACCGACTGCGTCAACTCAAGCCCTCGACGCATTATCCTCCCCGCCGTTGTTCCCTGATCTCAAGCGGATCAACAAGGACAGCCAGAACCTGCTTGCCGAATTGCTGCTGCGCCGGCTCGGGATGATCGACGGGTCAGGATCCATTGCCGACGGTCAGGCGGTAATTGCAGCCATGTTGGCAGAGGCCGGCGTTCCGCCAGGAACGGTGGCGCTATCTGACGGATCGGGCATGTCGACCTACAACCGCGTCACGCCGCGCAGCACCACTGCGCTGCTTGGGTGGATTGCGCGGCAGGAGTGGGGCGACGAATGGCGCGAGACCCTGCCTGTCGCCGGTGTTGACGGCACTTTGAAGCGCAGATTCGTGAGCAGCAGTCTTGAAGGCAGACTGCAGGCCAAGACGGGTTCGCTCAATGCGACCAATGCGCTGGCGGGCTATTTCACCGCAGCCAGCGGCAGGTGCTTCACCTTTGCCGTCTATGCCAATGACGTCCCCGCAGATGCCGCGGCTACGCCCATCATGGATCGCGCGCTGATCGCCCTTGCAGAAGCGCTCTAGCCCGCGTCGAAAGCCTCGATCACCAGATCGCCCAATTCGCGGCGCAGTTCATGGATACCACTGTCGAAATGACGCGAGGGGTGGACGCGATTGGACAGAAGCGTCCAGGCAAAACCACGCTCGAAATCGATCCAGAGCCCGGTTCCGGTAAAACCCGTGTGGCCGATGGTTTCGTCCGAACAGGCCATGCCGCCAGACCAGCCAGGATAGCGCCGCTCCCAGCCGCAAGTGCGTTCGGGACCCTGCCTTTCGCGGATCGCGGCGAGCATGGTGGGTGATGCGCCGCATCCGTCGAGCAGGCCTTGCGCGAAATCGAGCACCCCGTCGACCGTGCCGAACAGCCCCGCATGGCCCGTCGCCCCGCCCAGCGCAAAACAGTTCTCGTCATGCACTTCACCTTGCATCACTCGCCCGCGCCAGCTGCAATATTCGGTCGCGACTGAGGGTCCGGGCGGCGGACCATAGGACAACCCCTCGGCCAAGGGCCAATCGGCCAAGGAAGCGCCGGTGATCCGTTCAACGGCTATGCCCAACAAGATGAAATTGATGTCCGAATAGACCGGTGGCCCATGCTCCCACTCGCGCTGCAGCACGAATGCGCGCAGGCGCGCGGGATCATCGCCATAGGTGTAGATCGGAAACACCACCGGCAGAAAGGTCCGGTGCGCCAAACAATCGCGAAAGGTTATGCGGCGCTCGGCAGCTTCGAGCACATCATACTGTCTCAAGTCCGGGATCGCATCGGTCAGAGGTCGGTCGAGGTCGATCCTGCCCTGCTCGGCCAGTTGGAGGATCATGGTGGTGGTGGCGATGACCTTGGACACCGATGCAAGGTCGAACCAGTGCTGGCGAGTGAGCATTTCGCGTTTCGGCTCGATCGAAGCATGGCCCGCAAGCACCACGGCGCGCTTCCCTTCGGCAGTGACAACGCCCAGCATGGCGCCGGGAATCCGCCCCTGCTCGACGAGTGCGGCAGCCGGCGCAAATGCGCGCTCTATTACCTGCACGATCATGTTGTCTCGTCCATGTCGGACGGGCGCGGCACAATCCGCGTTACCCAAGGGATCAGCACGATGGCCACCAGTGTGATCGCGCCCGCCAGGAAGAAAAAGCCGTCATAGCCGATGTCCTTCTGCATCGTGCCCGAAGCGCCTGCCAGCATCCGTGCCAGCAGGAAGGCGAAACCGGACAGAAACGCATATTGCGCCGCCGGGAAGCGCGGGTTGACCAGCATGGAGAGGTAAACCACGAACACCGTGCCCGCCAGCCCGTTGCCGAACTGGTCCAGCGCCACCGAGACATAGAGCACCCAGCTTTCGGGCAGCATCCACCACAGCCAGACGTAGACCCAATTGCCCAAAGCCGCGATGATCGCGCCTGCCGCCAACGCCCATCCCAGCTTCCAGCGCACCGCCATCCAGCCGCCAATTGCGACCCCGATCATGCTGGCCGGAAGCGCGACGAACCCGTCCGCGATCCCGATCTGGTCGAGCGAATAGCCGCGCGCATCCCACATCGGATGTGACAGCGTAAGCGCCAGCACGTCGCCTACACGGTAGAGCGAGACGAAGGCCAGCACGACGAGCGTTGCAAAGCCATAGCGCCAGAAGATATCAACATAGGGGCCGAGCGCAGGCGACTTTCTCAGCGGCGCTTCCGGTCCCATCTTGCGAATGGGTGGCAG
>CBFGON010000023.1:0-29686 GCA_965650395.1 uncultured Qipengyuania sp.
TGCTCAAGTTGCGCGGCGAGTTGAACAAGACGTTGGAGGCCGATGGCGTGAAGCTTTCGGTCAACGATCTGCTGATCAAGGCGCTTGCCCGCGCGCTGCAGCGCGTGCCCAAGTGCAATGTCAGCTTCCAGGGTGACGAGCTGTTCCAGTACAGTCGCGAGGACGTCTCGGTCGCGGTGGCTGCGCCTTCAGGCCTGATCACCCCGATCATCCGCGATGCGGGCCGCAAGGGCCTCGCCTCGATCAGCACCGAGATGAAGGAGCTGGCGGGCAAGGCCAAGGACGGCAAGCTGCAGCCGCATGAATTCCAGGGCGGCACCGCCTCGCTGTCAAACCTCGGCATGTTCGGCACCAAGCAGTTCGACGCCGTGATCAACCCACCACAGGCGATGATCCTCGCGGTCGGCGCGGGCGAACAGCGCCCGTGGGTGATCGACGGCGCGCTGGCCGTGGCCACAGTAATGAGCGCCACCGGCAGCTTCGACCACCGCGCGATTGACGGTGCGGATGGCGCGCAGCTGATGGAGGCGTTCAAGAACCTCGTCGAGAACCCGATGGGGCTGCTGGTTTGAAGGTCCACCAGACCTTTTTGACAGTTCTTATCGCACCGCTGGTCGGAGTGCTGCTTTACCTTTGGTCTATTGGGCAGTTCGAGACGATGGCGGATGCCCCGACCTCTGGCCTCTTGGGCTTCGTGTTCATAAGCTGGATCGTGGCGATGGCGATCACGCTAATGGTTGGCTTTCCCCTTGGCTTCTGCTTCTCAGCAATCCTCCGCCGATTGCATCGGGAAAGCTTGCTCGCATATTTGATCGGGGCGATCTGCTTGTCGGGCACGCTTTCTCTATTGCTCGGTGACGAACCGATGAGCTTGGGCTTCGCAACCACGGCCGTACTTCTCGCGTTCGGCTACTGGTTCGGCGTTGCCAAACCTCGAATTGAGTCTGAAGTTGGCTGACCGCTCCCCTCAAATCCGCGTCACGGCCATGCCGACCGATCTCAACCCCTATGGCGGGGTGTTTGGCGGGTGGTTGATGGCGCAGATGGCGCTGGGCGCGGGATCGCTCGCCAGCCGGGTGGGGCAGGGCAAGGCGGTGGTGGTTCATGCCACAGATTTCACCTTTCCCGGCGCAATGCAGGTTGGCGATGAGCTCAGCGTCTATTGCGAAGTCATCGCCACCGGCACTACATCGCTCACCATCGCTGCCGAGGGCGTGGGTCGCATCCGCGATGGCGAAGCCGAAACCATTGTATCGCGCGGCACGTTCAAGTTCGTGCTGCTCGACGACAACGACCGCCCGCGCGCATTCGCCGGAGTGATCGCATGACCGCTGTCCTACACACCTCGCGCTGTGCCAAGGTGGCCGTATGACCGTCGTAGCGCGCCATTTTTCGTCCGCAATTCCATCACCCAACGCTACACTTGTGTGCACCAGATTTTTTGCTCTTGGACAGTGTAACAAGTGTAACATCATTCAGGCTCGAAAGGCTTAAGCTGAATGGCTGATTCCCAATATGACGTTATCGTTCTCGGCTCCGGTCCCGGCGGCTATGTCGCGGCGATCCGCTGCGCGCAGCTGGGGCTGAAGACCGCCATCGTCGAACGCGAATTGCTGGGCGGCATCTGCCTCAACTGGGGCTGTATCCCCACCAAGGCTTTGCTGCGCAGCGCGGAAATCCTGCACTATGCCCAGCACGCCAGCGACTATGGCTTGAAGATCGCGGGCACAATCGAAGCCGATCTGGAAGCGGTGGTGAAGCGCAGCCGCGGTGTGGCGAAGCAGCTCAACGCCGGCGTCACCCATTTGATGAAGAAGAACAAGATCGCGGTCCACATGGGCACCGGCACGCTGACCGGGCCGACTTCGCTGACGGTGAAGGGCGAGAAGGGTGAGGAAAAGCTCACCGCCAAGCATATCATCGTCGCCACCGGCGCGCGGGCGCGCGACCTGCCGTTTGCGCCTGCCGATGGCAAGCGCGTGTGGACCTATCGCACCGCCATGACCCCGCCAGAAATGCCGACGAAGCTGCTGGTGATCGGCAGCGGCGCGATCGGGATCGAGTTCGCCAGCTTCTACAACGATATGGGCTGCGACGTGACCGTGGTGGAGATGCTCGACCGCGTTGTCCCGGTGGAGGACAAGGATGTTTCCGCCTTCCTCGAAAAGAGCCTGACCAAGCAGGGCATGACCATCATGACCGGCGCGGGTGTCGAGGCGCTGACCGTCAGCGACAAGGGCGTGAAGGCCAAGATCAAAGCGAAGGACGGCAAGGTTTCCGAACAGGATTTCACCCACTGCATCGTCGCCATCGGTATCGTCCCCAACACCGAGAATATCGGTCTGGAGAAGCTGGCCGATATGGACCGCGGCTTCATCCAGATCGATCCCTATGGCCGCACCAGGTCCAAGGGCCTGTGGGCCATCGGCGATTGCACCCCCGGGCCGTGGCTGGCGCATAAGGCAAGCCATGAAGGCGTCACCACCGCCGAAGCCATCGCCAAGGAACTGGGCAATAAAGAAGTCCACCCGCACCCACTCGACCGGGGCAACATCCCGGGCTGCACATACTGCCACCCGCAGATCGCCAGCGTCGGCCTGACGGAAGAGAAGGCCAAGGAAGCCGGGTACCAAGTCATAGCGGGCATGTTCCCCTTCATCGGCAACGGCAAGGCGATTGCGCTGGGCGAGGCGGACGGGTTCGTGAAGACCGTGTTCGACTCCAAGACCGGCGAATTGCTGGGCGCGCATATGGTGGGCGCGGAAGTGACCGAGATGATCCAGGGCTTCGTGATCGGCAAGACGCTGGAGACGACCGAGGCGGAGCTGATGAACACCGTGTTCCCGCACCCGACCATCAGCGAGTCGATGCACGAAAGCGTGTTGGCAGCTTACGGCAGGGCGTTGCACATCTGATCGCGCGCTGACAGGAAAGGGCGATGACCGGCTTTCTGATCCTCGCTTTCCTGATCCTCGTCGCAATGGTGGTCGCGGTGCCGCTGGCCACCCGCTTCGGGCTCGGCTCGGTGCTCGGTTATCTTCTCGCGGGAATGGCGATTTCGCCGATCCTCAGCGCGCTAGACGTCAATGTCGAGGCGCTGCAGGTCTTCGCCGAATTCGGCGTGGTGATGATGCTGTTCGTCATCGGTCTGGAGGTCGAGCCGACGAAGCTGTGGGAAATGCGCCGCCGTCTGCTGGGGCTGGGCGGAGGGCAGGTTCTGCTCACCTCGCTCGTCCTTGCGGGCGCCGCGCTGCTCGACGGGTGGCAATGGCAAACTGCGCTGGCGGTGGGAATGATCCTGGCACTGTCCTCCACCGCTATTGTCGTCCAGTCGCTGTCAGAGAAGGGCCTGCTGCGCAGCGAAGGCGGGCAGGCGAGCTTCTCGGTCCTGCTGTTCCAGGACGTGGCGGTGATCCCGATTCTCGCCATCCTGCCGATCCTTGCCTTGCCCGAAATCGCCGCGCTGGGCGCCGATGCGGCTCATGGCGCAAGCGATGCGCACGGTCCGGGGATCGACATCACCGCAGGAATGCCCGCCTGGCTGTCGGGGCTGGTGACTCTGGGCGCGATCGCTTCGGTGGTGTTCATTGGCACCCATCTCACACGACCGGTGTTCCGGTTCATCGCTGCCGCACAATTGCGCGAACTGTTCACCGCCGCCGCACTGGTGTTTGTGATCGGCATTGCACTGCTGATGAGCCTGGTCGGCCTCTCGCCCGCGCTCGGCACCTTCCTTGCCGGTGTGGTGCTGGCCAACAGCGAATACCGTCACGAGCTCGAAAGCGATATCGACCCGTTCAAGGGGCTGTTGCTGGGCCTGTTCTTCATCACCGTGGGGGCGGGCATCAACTTCGCGCTGGCGATCGAAAACTGGCGCCACGTGGTGTTCTGGGCCGCGGTGGTCATTGCGGCAAAGCTGGCGGTGCTGGCGATCATCGCTCGAGTGGCCGGTATTCGCAAACAGGCGGGCTGGCTGTTCGCCTTCAGCCTGGCTCAGGCTGGTGAGTTCGCCTTCGTTCTGATTGCATTCGCCGTGACCAACGCCGTCGTGCCGCAGGCGCTCGCCGATCTAATGTTGTTGGTAGTGTCGCTGACCATGCTGGTCACGCCCCTGCTGTTCATCGTCTATGACAAGGTGATCGCTGCCGCCTATTGCCGCGAGCAGGAACGTGAAGCCGATGTGATCGAGGAAGAAAATCCGATCATCATCGCCGGGCGCGGGCGCGTTGGCGGCATCATTGACCGTATGCTCGACGCTGCAGGGCATCACGCTACCGTGATCGACTATGACAGCGAGCATATCGAACAGCTCAAGAAGTTCGGGGTGAAGAGCTTTTTCGGCGATGCCACACGGCCCGATCTACTCCATTCGGCCGGCATCGCGCGGGCCAAGCTGCTGATCGTGGCGCTGGACGAGCGCGAGCAGATCGACAAGCTGGTGCGCTATGCTGTGGCGACCTATCCCGATCTCCATGTGATCGCCCGCGCCAAGGACCGCGATCATGTCTATCACCTCTGGGCGATGGGTTGTCGCGATATCGTCCGCGAAACTTACGACGCCTCGCTGCGCATGGGGCGTTCGGCCTATGAAGCGCTCGGCAATGACCGCCAGACCGCGCAGGCCATGGCTGACGCCTTTGAGGAACGTGATCGCACCTCGATGCGCGCTGTCGCCGACCTCTATCGCCTCGACATTCCCAGCTGGGAGAACGAGGAACTGATCGCCAAGGTGCGCGAGTTGAAGGCAGAATGGGATCCCAAACTGCGCGACCAGATGGACGAGATCATCGCAAGAGGTCGCTCATGACGGATCACGCAACAGGCACCCATCACTACATCCCCGATCCGCGCAACGACAGCGTGTTGATCGACATCGACGGCACGCATTACCCGCGGCCGGAGGCGAAGGTCAGCGTGTTCGACAGCGGCTTCATGCTGGGCGACGGCGTGTGGGAAGGCATCCGTTTGCACCACGGGCGGCTCGCCTTCATCGACCGCCATCTCGACCGACTGTGGCGCGGGGCCAAGGCGATTGCGATGGATATCGGCATCAACCGCGAAGAAATGGAGCGGCGGCTCTACGGCGTGTGCGACGCCAACGGGATGGATGGAGACGGTGTTCACCTGAGGCTGATGGTGACGCGCGGCGTGCGGGCGACGCCCTATCAGGACCCGCGCGTGGTTATCTCGCCCGCCACCGTGGTGATCATTCCCGAATGGAAAGAGCCAGCGCCCGAAACCGCCACGCGGATGCTCAAGCTGGCGACGGTTCATGTTCGGCGCGGCTATCCCGATGTGCAGGACCCGATGCTCAATTCACACAGCAAACTCAATTGCATCACCGCCTGCATCCAGGCGGCGCAGGCGGGGGCGGACGAAGGGCTGATGCTCGACCCGCACGGCTTTGTGGCGACGTGCAATTCGACGCACTTCTTCATTGTCAAGGACGGCGAAATCTGGACAAGTAGCGGGGACTATTGCCTCGACGGGATCACCCGAGGCGTGGTGATCGAAGTGGCGCGCGCTGCGGGCATTGTGGTGCATGAGCGCAACTTCTCGCTCACCCATGTTTATGGTGCTGACGAAGCCTTCACCACCGGCACTTTTGCTGGTGTGGCCCCTATTGGTTCAGTCGATGGCCGTGTGTTGGGGACTGCTCGCGGCCCGATGGTGGAGCGACTGCAGCAACTCTATCTCGCCAAACTGGCCGAGGATACGCGGGGGAGAGCACGCACGTGACAATCCACATCGCCATGTGGTCCGGCCCGCGCAACCTTTCGACGGCGATGATGCGCAGCTTCGGAAGCCGTTCCGATACCTTCGTCAGCGATGAACCTTTCTACGGTGCCTATCTGAAACAGACAGGCGATCCGCAACCGATGGCAGAGCAGGTCGTCGCCGATATGGATTGCGACTGGCAGAGCGTAGCCTCAGCTATGCGCAATCCGGCACCCGATGGCAGCAAGATCTGGTACCAGAAGCACATGTCGCACCATATGGAAGGCCCGGTTTCGATTACCGACTTTCCTGACCATCGCCACGCCTTCCTGATTCGCGACCCCCGCCGTGTGGCGGCCAGCTATGCCGCAAAGCGTACCGCGATCCGTCCGGATCATCTTGGCACCGCACGGCAGCGCGCATATTTCGAGCACGTCGCCGACAGTCTGGGAACGGCCCCGCCAGTGATAGACAGCGCGGATATTCTCGCCGATCCGGCGGGCGTATTGTCACGCTTATGCCTTGCGCTCGGGATAGAATGGGACCCGGAGATGTTGCGCTGGAATGCCGGGCCGCATCCGCAGGACGGCATCTGGGGCTCGCACTGGTATGACGCCGTCAATGCCTCCACCGGGTTTGGTAATCCGCCAGGAGAGTTGCCAGATCTCGCACCAGAATTCGCCGAAGTCGCAGAAGCTTGTCGGGAAGATTACGTCGCTCTTGCTCGCTATCGACTTTAACACCCTGTTTTTGCAGGAACATTTTGCTTTTCGACGAACGGTGGCAACCGATTTGCATCTGAATCGTTAGGGTCGCACAGGTAGGCGAATCCAGTTGCTACCTAGTCCGCCGGGCAGCAATGGCGGACAGGGTGGGATTCGAACCCACGGTGGGCGTTAACCCACGGCGGTTTTCAAGACCGCTGCCTTAAACCACTCGGCCACCTGTCCGTTGCAGCCGTCCGGCTAGCGGCACCTGACGGGAATGTCACCAGAATTCAGGAACCACGCTGGCACGTGCCGCGTAAGCGCTTCATGACATTGGCAGTTCAGGAAACTCGTGCGAGAAGGGCACAATGACTTTGCGCCGACTTCTCATTCTCTTTTCCGCTTCGTTACTTGGACTTCCTGCCGCTCCGATTTCGGCGCAGCAGAATCTGTCGTTCGATGCCTATCTTCAATTGTTGATCGCCCGCGCGCGGGCCGAAGGTGTCAGCGAGGCGACCTTGCAGCGCATGACGTCGGATCTCACGCCCAGCAGCCGCGTGGTCGAACTGGACCGTTCGCAGCCGGGTTCAGCCACCAGCAGCGGCTATCCTCCGCTGGCCCCCTATATTGCCAGCCATGTCGATGCTGCACGCATCAACGGCGGGCGGCGCGAATTCCAGAACGCCAGTAGCACGCTCGACGTGATCGAGCGGCGATATGGTGTGCCGGGCGAAATACTGATCGCAATCTGGGGGCATGAGACGGCTTATGGCAGCGTCAAAGGCGGGTTCGATCTGTCGCAGGCGCTGGCGACACTAGCCTGGGAAGGCCGCCGCCGCGATTTGTTTGCATCGGAGTGGGTGGCGCTGATGAAGGTGGCGGACAAGGGCTATCCGCGCAGTCAGCTCAAGGGCAGCTGGGCAGGTGCGTTCGGCAATCCGCAATTCCTTCCGAGCGTCTACCTGCGTCTGGCCACCGATGGTGATAGCGATGGCCGAGCAGACATCATGAACAACCGCGCCGACACACTGGCATCGATTGCGAATTATTTCCGTGATTCAGGGTGGCGGGCAGGACAACCTTGGGGCGTCAGGGCCTATGTCCCATCGGGTTTCAATCCCGATGCCTATCGCAGCAAGCTCGTCGCGCCCGTTTGCTCGCGCGTTCACGAAAGACACAGCCAGTACAAGACCGTTCGCGAATGGCGCGCCTTGGGCGTGCAACCGCAGCGTTCGATTTCCGACGATACTCTGGCGTCGATCTTCCAGCCTGACGGCCCGGGCAGCCCGGCATGGCTGTTAACCACAAATTATCGGGTAATCCTCGAATATAACTGTTCGAATTATTACGCGATGAGTGTGGGGCTACTGGCAGATGAGATTGCGCGCTAACCGGTCAGGAATTGCAATTGCCGCTGCGGTGGCATTGGCATCTTGTTCCGCCGTTTCTGTCGATGGTCCTCGCCCCGCCGCGCGTAGCATCGTCAACGGTCCGGCAGCGGATTATCCGGTGGTGCTGGGCGATCCCTTCGTTGTTGAAGGTACGACCTACGAACCGGTCGATGTCATGAATTACGACATGGTGGGCTATGCCGCCCTTGATACCGAAGGTGGTTCGGGGGTGACAGTGGCGCACAAGACATTGCCGATGCCGAGCTACGTCGAGATTGCCTCCCTCGAAACCGGGCGCACGATCATCGCGCGGGTGGAACGCCGCGGCCCGATGGTCAACGACAGGCTGGTCGCGCTTTCACCCGGTGCGGCAAGCCAGCTGAGCATTGGCGAAAGGGCACCGGTGCGCATTCGGCGCGTCAATCCCTTGGAAGAACATCGTGCCCTGTTACGCTCGGGTGCCGAAGCGCCGCTTCGCATGGACACGCCTATTGGTTTGGTCGAATTGCTGCGCCGTCGCTTGCCGGAGAGCGGCTCGGCCTCACTGAGTGATGCTCGACAGGAACTGGTGTCCGGCCGGGTTCCGGACGGTAGTATCGATGCGCTTGCGCTGCCGGTGAAAGAAATCCCGCCGATCGCAAATCCCAGACCGGGTCCTGCACCTGCTGCTCCCGTGATGCCGACCAAGGAGCAGGTACGGCAAAGCCAATCGATTGAGCCTGCGGCAAAGCAAGTCTCGCAGAATGCTGCCAACGGCAAGCATGTGATCCAGCTTGGCGCTTTCGGTGTCCGCGCCAATGCTGACCGACTGGCCGCGAAAATTGATGGGCATGTCGTGGTCAGTGGAAAATTCGCACTGGTTCACGTCGGGCCGTTTGCGAACCGTGGACAGGCGGAAGCGGCGCTCGCCAAGCTGCGCGGGCAGGGTTATAGCGACGCTCGGATTATCACACTGAAATAGGCAAAGCCGGGACGCCGGCGCAGGAGCCGGTTTGCGACTAATTTCCCGATTGTTGACTACGCTTGCAGCGGCCGTTGCGCTGGCACCTGCGCAGGCGGCTAAGCCCGCTGTTCCGCTACCGCCAAACGCAGAAGATGCGCCGATTGCCTACCTGTTCGATCTGACCAGCGGACAGGTATTGTTCGAGCGCGAAGCGGATCGCCGCTTCATGCCTGCATCAATCACAAAGGTAATGACTACTTTCCTCGCTTTTGAATGGATGGAAGAAGGAAAGCTCGTGCCGCAGCAGTCCTTCACGCTTCAGCCCGATTTGTGGCGCGAGTGGAGAAATGTCGGTTCAACCATGTTCCTGCCTGCCGATGCACGCGTGACAGTTGACGATCTGGTCCACGGTGTCACCACCGTCTCCGCCAACGATGGCGCCGCTGCGTTGGCCTATGGCGCTGCCGGCTCGGTCGAGAGCTGGGTAGCTGCCATGAATGCCAAAGCGCGCGAAATCGGCATGGCTAACAGCTATTTTGGAACGCCCAATGGCTGGATGGACGAAGGCAATACATTCGTCACTGCGCGTGATTTGTCGACACTGGCCGGAGCAATGATCCGTATGCATCCGACGAAGTACCATCACTTCGTCGGCCATCGCGAATTCACCTACAATGGCATTACCCAGTCTAACCACGATCCAATAACCGGCGTCGTACCTGGCGCTGACGGGATCAAGACCGGTTTTACCAATCAGGCCGGTTATGGTTTCCTCGGCTCGGCACAGCGCAATGGCAGACGTCTGGTTCTTGTCGTTGCAGCCAGCCCTCGCGCAGGTGCCAGGGCAAGGGCGTCACGCGATCTCATCGAATGGGGGTTTACGACCTTCACTCAGGAACGGCTGTTCGCACCTGACAGCATAGTAGGAACTGCCGACGTACAGGAAGGGTCGGTTTCGGAAGTTCAGCTGGTCGCTCCACGCGGACTTTATGTCGATTTGCCGAAGGGTAAGCGACCAGATGTGACGCTGTCGATCAGTTATGAAGGGCCGTTGCAAGCGCCGATTGCACGTGGCGAGGAAGTAGCTCTGCTTCATGTCGAAATCGACGGCATGCCCGATTTTTCGGTACCGCTGGAAGCTTCAGAATCCGTCGAAACGGCCAACTTCGCACAACGCACCTTGAACGGCCTGCGTAGTTGGTTGCCATGACACACGGACGTTTGATAGCGCTCGAGGGTGGCGAAGGAATGGGCAAGTCGACCCAGTGTGCCTTGCTCGTAGATGCCTTGCGAGAACGAGGGTTGTCGGTGGTGCAGACTCGGGAACCCGGTGGAACTCCAGGTGCCGAATCAATTCGTTCATTGCTGCTCAATCCGCCGGGTGATGGCTGGGGTGCCGAGGCGGAAGCCTTGCTGTTTGCTGCTGCACGCGCCGATCATGTCGCGCGCTTGATCCGCCCGGCTCTTGCGGCCGGTGAATGGGTCGTCTGCGACCGCTTTGTCGATTCCAGCCGAGCCTATCAGGGTGTGGCGGGCTCGCTTGGTGATGCGAAAGTGCGCCAGCTACACGAGATCGGCAGCGGCGGATTGCTGCCAGATCTGACGCTGGTGATCGAGGCCGACAGCAGCAAGGTGGCAGATCGTTTGCGTGTGCGCGACGGCGCGGCGGTCGATGCCATCGGCGGGCGTGATGCTGCCTATCATCTCGCAGTCAATACGGCCTTCTCGGATTTAGCATCTACCGAGCCTGGCCGTTTCGCCCGCATCAACGGCGAAGGTTCGATCGAGGAGGTCCACGCCCGGGTGCTGGCGGCCATTGCGCCTTTGCTCGACGGGGCAGGGGAGTAATGCTGCTCGGTCACGAAGACGCATGGAACGAATGGCGGCGTGCTCTGTCGGGAGACAGGATGCACCACGCTTGGCTGCTGGCAGGAAGGAAGGGACTGGGCAAGGCCAACTTCGCGCGGGCTGCCGCACGCGAACTTGTCGCCGGACGGGTGGTGGAGGGGGATCATCCCGATATCCTGACTGTCACCTATGGCCCAAAGAACAAGGATGAAGCCAAGAAGCGCGATGACGGCAAGCCCTATGAACTGGCACGCGGCATCAAGGTCGATCAGATCCGCGAAATCCAGCGGCGGCTGACGACGCGGCCCACGCTGGGTGCCCGCCGCGCGGTCATCATTGATCCGGCAGACGACATGGAGGTGTCGGCTTCCAACGCATTGCTCAAGAGCCTTGAGGAACCACCTGTCGGAACCTATTTTCTGCTGGTGGCCCACAGCCCGGCGCGACTACTGCCGACAATCCGTTCGCGCTGTCGCACGCTCCGCTTTTCCGCGCTCGAACGCGAGCAGATGGACCTTCTGTTGCGCGAGATCGTGCCCGACACCGATATTGCAACCCGGGATGCGGCAATCGCGGCCGCTGCAGGATCGCCTGGCGCAGCGTTGAGCTTCGTCGAGCTCGATTTGGGCAAAGCAGCGCAATTGATGCGCAGGATCGTGGAGGAAGGCGATCGCGACTTCACGCTGCGCGGCGCCTTGGCGGGTGCTATTGGCAGCAAGCAGGACATACCGCGCCTGCAGGCAGTACTGGATCTGGCACGCGCCATACTTGCCGAGCGGATCGTTGCGTCGGCACCCGATCCATCACGACTGGTTGATGCACATGCCGAGCTTGTCAGGCTGACCGGTGAGCAGCCGACCTTCAATTATGATGCCGGATTGCTTGCGATGGAAATCGGCACCTTGCTCACGCAGGCTGGCAAGGCTAGCGAGCGCGGCAATGGCTGAACCTTTCTACATTACCACCGCGATCAATTACCCCAACGGGCGCCCCCACATCGGGCACGCCTACGAAGGGATCGCAACCGATGTCATGGCGCGCTTCCAGCGCCTGCGCGGCCGAGATGTGCGCTTCGTAACAGGCACTGACGAACACGGGCTGAAGATGGATCAGACTGCACGCAACCAGGGCCGTGCGACTATTGATCTGGCTGACGAAATGTCAGGCTATTTCCGTGAGATGGCAGATACCCTTAACTTGTCTTATGACGAGTTCGTGCGCACCACCGAGGAACGCCACAAGGCAGCCAGCATCGAGTTGTGGAAGCGTATGGAGGCGTCGGGCGACCTTTACCTCGACCGTTACGCCGGGTGGTATTCGGTCCGCGACGAGGCCTTCTACGACGAGAGCGAGCTGGTTGAGGGAGAAGGCGGGGCGAAGCTCTCTCCTCAAGGCACGCCAGTTGAGTGGACTGCGGAAGAGACCTGGTTCTTCCGCCTCTCAGGCTATCAGGACAGGCTGCTCGCGCATTATCGTGACAATCCCGATTTTATCCGCCCCGAAAGCCGCCGCAATGAAGTGCTGCGCTTCGTCGAAGGCGGCCTGAAGGATCTCAGCGTTTCGCGGACCAGTTTCGACTGGGGCGTGCCCGTGCCCGACAGCGATGGCCATGTCATGTATGTCTGGGTCGACGCTCTGACGACCTACATGACCGGAGTCGGTTTTCCCGATGCCGAAGGCGAGAAGTTCCAGCGTTACTGGCCGGCCGATATCCATATGATCGGCAAGGATATTACCCGCTTCCACACCGTCTACTGGCCTGCATTCCTGATGAGTGCGGGGCTGCCGCTGCCGAAACAGGTATTCAGCCATGGCTTCCTGCTCGCACGCGGTGGCGAGAAAATGAGCAAGAGCGCCGGAAATGTCGTCGATCCTATGGCGCTGGCAGAGCAGTTCGGCGTCGATAACCTGCGCTATTTCTTCATGCGCGAGATCGCTTTCGGGCAGGATGGGACTTACTCGCCCGAAGCAATCGTCAATCGCTGCAATGCAGAATTGGCCAACAGTTTCGGCAACCTTGCACAGCGTACGCTTTCGATGATTGCGAAGAACATGGACGGCACGCTGGAAACTTTCGAAGCCAACGAAGACGACGGGGTGTTGCTCGCCAAGGTGCGCGAGGCCTGCGCTGAGGAACTGCCGCGCGAGTTCGAACGATTGGCTTTTTCGAACGGGATTGAGGCGTGGATGCGCGCGGTTTACGCATGCAACCAGTATGTCGATGAGCAGGCGCCCTGGACACTGAAAAAGACCGATCCCGAACGGATGAAGGCTGTGCTTCAAACCCTTTACATGGCCATCCGCGATCTCGGTATCGCAATCCAGCCGGTGGTGCCTGAAAAGGCTGCTGCGGTACTTGATATGCTTGGCGTACCGGCAGATGCACGCGATTTCGCTGCACTTGCCGATGAAGGCTGGTTCGAGGAGCTGGTTACGCAGGAGCACACAATTGACGCGCCTTTTCCGGTATTCCCTCGTCTTGAAGCGCCTGCAGAGGCCGAATGATGCTGGTCGATAGCCACTGCCACCTCGAATACGAAGGGCTGGTCGATGACCAGACTGGCGTACTCGAGCGGGCGCGTGGGGCAGGGGTGCAGGCATTCCTCAATATCTCGACCAAACGCAGCGAATGGACCCAGGTGGTGGCAACAGCCAATGCACAGCCCGATGTGTGGGCCAGCGTCGGCATCCATCCGCATCATGCCGACCAGCACCTCGATCTGACTCGCGAAGATCTGCTCGCCGCAACCCGTGATCCGCGCGTAATCGGGATCGGAGAAACCGGGCTCGACTATTACTACGATCACTCTGACCGTGCGGCGCAGCAACGCCTGTTCCGGTTGCATATCGATGTGGCGCGCGAAAGCGGATTGCCGGTAATCATTCACACGCGTGATGCCGAAGCGGATACTCTTGCTATCCTGGCTGATGAAATGGGGCAGGGCACATTTCCGGCCCTGATCCACTGTTTCACTGCCTCGGCTGAATTTGGCGAACGGGCTCTCGAATTGGGCCTATCCATTTCGATTTCCGGAATCGTGACGTTCAAGAATGCTGCCGACTTGCAGGCAGTGGCCAAATCTGTTCCGCAGGATCGCCTTTTGGTTGAAACAGATAGCCCATTCCTTGCACCCGTTCCGCATCGGGGAAAGCCGTGCGAGCCTGGCTATGTACGCAATACAGCCGCATTCATCGCGGAACTGCGTGACGAGACACTCGAGCAGTTGGCAGCCTACACTTCCGCGAATTTCTACCGGTTGTTTAGCAAGGCCTCGGCGTGAAGCTGCTGATGCTCGGCTCAGGCACTTCTACCGGAGTGCCGCGGATCGGGAATGATTGGGGTGAATGCGATCCCAACGAGCCGCGCAACCGCCGCTCGCGCGTCTCAATCATAGTCGAGAATGACGCGGGCTTTCGCATCCTCGTCGACACATCGACTGACCTGCGTTCACAATTGCTCGCAAATGGCATCGCCAAGGTGGACGCCGTGTTCTGGACTCATGATCATGCCGATCATTGCCACGGCATCGATGATTTGCGAGTGATGCGCTATGACCGAAGCAATCCCTTGCCAGGCTTCGCCAGCAAGGTGACATGCTCAAGACTGCGCCGCCGGTTTGATTACGTTTTCGAGGGCCAGTTTGGTTATCCGACGCTTATCGAGTTGAAAGAAATTGAGGGAATTCGGTTGGTTGCCGGGTTTTCCTTCGATCATGTCGAAATGCCACACGGGCCGGTGAAAAGCACAGGATTTCGGTTTGATGCTGACGGAAAATCAATAGTTTATGCAACTGATTTCAGTGAGATAACGCCCGATATGATCCACTGCTTTTCGGGCTGCGATCTGTTGGTCGTCGATTGTCTGCGCGGCCGACCGCATCCAACACATGCGCACCTTGAAATGTCGCTCGATCTTGCAAGGCGCTGCAAAGCCAAGCGAACCGTGCTGACGCATATGGACAAGTCGATGGATTACCAGACTTTAGTCGACACCGTGCCGAAGGGCGTTATCGTCGGATATGACGGTCTGGAGGTATCGGTATGAACGGTGGCGAACTGGCCTGGGCAGCTGCAATGTGCGCCTTGATCGTGGCATATCTCGCCGGCTTCCGGTCTTATGGATTGTCCGGGAGGAGGACGCTCCAGATGGTAATTGCCTGGATAGGGATTATCGGCGGCGGCTATTTTCTGGTCAGCTGGATCACTGGGGTACGTTGAGGATTGTCAAACCGCCTCACGACTTAATTTAACATAATATATATTATCATTCTGCGATGTCCCCGACGACGAGTCCAACCCCCTATCCCTGAAGGGCCCAACAAACTGGAATTGCGGCATGACCGAACAAACAAATCGCCTACTGCGCATAATGGCGCGCCTGCGTGATCCCGAATACGGCTGCGAATGGGATACAGCGCAAAATTTCGCAACGATTGCCCCATATACCATCGAAGAAGCATACGAGGTTGCCGACGCAATTCAGCGCGACGATATGGATGATCTGCGCAGCGAACTCGGCGATCTCCTGTTCCAGGTCGTGTTTCATGCCCGGATGGCTGAAGAAGCTGGCAGCTTTGCATATGAGGACGTCGCGCAGGCGATCTCTGACAAGATGGAATCCCGACACCCGCACATCTTTGGCGACGAAGGCGGCGTAATGGAGGACGCTCGCTGGGAGGCGATGAAGGCGGTGGAACGGGCAGCCTCAGGTGCGACCAGCGCTATGGACGGCGTCGCCTTGGCCTTGCCGGCATTGATGCGCGCTCAAAAGCTGCAAAAGCGCGCAGCCCGCCATGGTTTTGATTGGCCCGATATCAACGGACCAAGGGCGAAAGTTTTCGAGGAAATCGAAGAACTTGCCATGGCCTCCGGAAGGGAAATTGAAGAAGAGGCAGGCGATTTCCTCTTCGCAGCGGTCAATCTGGTACGTGCCTATGGAGTTGATGCAGAAGCTGCGCTGCGAACAGCCAATGAAAAATTCGAGCGGCGCTTTCGCGCGATGGAAGACCTCGCCGGCGGAGACTTTGCCATGCGCGATCTTGATGTGCAGGAAGAGCTTTGGCAGCAGGTCAAGCAAAACGAGCAGAAACAGGCATCATAGCGTCTCGAACTGGCCCAGCTGCTTTTGATTGAGGCGAACGGTCAATCGCCGAAGCGGGCCTTCATCGCCCTCGCTCACCTCCTCTTCCGCCAAGACCTCGCCATGCGCGTGCAGCCAGGCGATCTTTCGTCCATCACCTACAGGTACATCGAAGATGCGGATGGCCGCGCTTGACGTGAGCATTTCGCCCAATCGATCGAGCAAATCGCCTGTACCTTCACCGGTAAGCGCTGAAAGCTTAACGATGTCGTCGTTCTGCACAGCTAATGGCAGCAGATCTATCTCTAGCTCAGGATCGAGCAAGTCCCACTTGTTCCAGACCTCGAGAATGGGAATACGTGACACACCGCCCTCCCCTTCGATAACACCTAGATCGGTCAGCACACGCAGCACCTGCATTTTCTGCGCCTCGGCAGATGGGTTCGAAATATCGCGAACATGACAGATCACATCGGCAGCCGTAACCTCTTCCAATGTCGCACGAAATGCTGCGACCAGCTGAGTCGGAAGGTCGGAAATGAAGCCGACAGTGTCGGATAAAATGGCCTTTTCCACCCCAGGCAAGGTGATTGCACGCATTGTCGGATCGAGCGTGGCAAACAGCAGGTCCTCCGCCATCACTTCAGCACCGGTCAGACGGTTGAAAAGCGTCGACTTGCCTGCATTTGTGTAGCCAATCAAAGCGACAACTGGCCAAGGGGCACGTTCGCGCCTCTCGCGGTGCAGCCCGCGGGTTTTCCGCACCTGTTCAAGTTCCTTGCGCAAGCGCCCCATGCGCTGACGGATCATGCGCCTGTCCGCTTCGATCTGTGTTTCGCCTGGACCACCGAGGAAACCGAAGCCGCCACGCTGACGTTCGAGATGGGTCCAGCTGCGCACAAGGCGGCTTTGCTGGTAGTCCAGGTGAGCGAGTTCGACTTGCAGACGACCTTCGGCCGTTGCCGCGCGTTCACCGAAGATTTCAAGGATTAGGCCTGTACGGTCGATGACCTTTCGCCCCAGCTTTTCCTCGAGGTTACGCTGCTGAATCGGGCTGAGCGCACCATCAACCACGACAAGTTCGGCTTCGTACTGTTCGCAGGCAATGCGGATATTCTCCACTTGGCCTGCGCCGAACAGCAAATTCGGCCGTACTTCGCGCACGGGCAACACAAAGCTGTCCTCGATTTCAATTCCTATGGCGAGAGCCAACCCCTCGGCCTCCCGCAGACGGCTTTCTGCGTCGAGATCGTAGCGAACGCCTCTAATGTCGGGGCACACGACAAGGGCCCGCGCACCGCGCGAGACCTCGCCCATCAGATCATCATTGAAACTCAGCTGTCTTCGTCCTCGTCCCAGTCTTCCGACAGGTCCACTGGGGTCGCAGGCTGGATCGTCGAGACTGCGTGCTTGTAAGCCAGCTGAACATATCCGTCACGCTCTAGCATCATGCAAAACAGGTCATAGGCAGCAATCTTGCCCTGCAGCATAACGCCATTGACCAGGAACATAGTCACTTGAGCTTCAGCCTGGCGCACGCGACTGAGAAATACGTCTTGCAGAAGGCGCTGCTTTGCGCCGGAACCCTGGCTGGCAAATTGTTCGGCATCGATCGGCTGCCCAGGCATGATCGTGCTGACGGCGTGCTTGTACACCAGTTGCGATTGCCCATCCCGCCGCAGCAGGATCGAGAAATTGTCGAACCAGGTAACAATGCCCTGCAATTTCACCCCTTTGACAAGGAAGACGGTGACAGGCGTCTTGTTCTTGCGCAGCAAGTTGAGGAATGCATCCTGCAAGCTAGGAGCCTTGCCCTTGGCGACGGGCTCTTCCTTCTTGGGACGGGGGCGAGCAGAGAGAGTGCGTTCGCCGGACATCATTGTGTCTCCTGTTGTTGGCGGCCGCTTTTCGCGGTCCACATTCTGGGCGCGCCCACCGCGCCCGGTTTCCGGATCAAGCCCGGATTTGAAAGACAATGTGCCGATTTCAAGAGCTCACGGCAATAAAATAAATGAATGCTGTCTCATAGATGACCAACATGGACTGACACTCTAATTTCGGTCACCTGGCTTTCTATCGACCATGCCAAGCAACTTGAGTTTGCGGTGCAGCGCGGATCTTTCCATGCCTATGAAGCTGGCGGTCTTGGAAATATTGCCGGAAAAACGCCTGATCTGGATCGAAAGATATTCGCGTTCAAAGCTCTCTCTCGCTTCGCGCAAGGGCGCGCCCATCAGTGCTGCGAGGCCGCTGGTACCCCCCATCTTCCCGCCGGTGACTTCTTCTGAAAGCATGTCGGCTTCGACGGTTTCGAGTTGTTCGCGCGGAGTAAGGATGATGGTGCGTTCGACGACATTGCGCAGCTGACGGACATTGCCTGGCCAGTCATAGGCCTGCAGCGCGGCAACAGCTTCTTCGCTAATGTCCGGAGGGCGGATACCTTGCTCGCTGGCGTAACGGGCAAAGAAATGCTCGGCGAGCGCAGGAATATCGTCGCGCCGCTCAGCCAGGGATGGCACTTCCACAGGCACGACATTGAGCCGGTAGAACAGGTCTTCGCGGAAGTGCTTCTCTTCCATCTCGCGCTGCAAATCGCGCGCAGTTGAGGACACAACTCGGACGTCGACGCCGATCTGCCGAGTACCGCCGACGCGCACAAAGCTCTGCTCGGTCAACACTCGCAAGATGCGCGCTTGCGTGGAGAGGGGCATGTCCGCCACTTCGTCGAGATAAAGTGTTCCACCATCGGCCGTTTCAAGCAGACCCGGACGCACCAACTTGCCTTCGGCTTCCTCGCCAAACAGTTCTTCCTCGAACCGTTCGGGCGTGATTCGTGCCGAATTGACGGTCACAAAAGGCTTGTCTGCCCTGCCCGACCAGCTGTGCAGCAAGCGAGCGGCGACTTCCTTGCCCGAACCGGCGGGACCGGAAATCAGTACACGGCTTCCAGTTCCTGCTACGCGCTTCAGCGTTGCTCGCACATTGTTGATGGCAGCCGAATTGCCGGTGAACTCGCCACCCTCGCCCATCCCGCTGCGCAGCCGCGTGTTTTCACGCCGCAGACGTTCGGTTTCTGTGGCGCGTTCGACTAGATGCAGCAGCCGTTCGGCCTCGAACGGCTTCTCGATGAAATCCATCGCACCCCGGCTAACTGCCGAAACTGCGGTATCGATATTGCCGTGGCCTGAGAAGATGATCACCGGCATTTCGGGTTCACGTGCCTTGATCGCGTCAAGCACTTCCAGACCGTCCATCTGACTGCCGTGCAGCCACACATCGAGCAGGACGAGGCTGGGGCGTTTGGCATCCACTGCCTGGAGCGCGGAGGAGCTGTCCGCCGCAGTGCGGCATTCATATCCTTCGTCGCTCAGCACGCCTGCCACGAGCTCGCGAATGTCGCGCTCGTCGTCGACGATCAGGATGTCCAGGGCCATAGTCAGCTTACCGTTTCTTGAGGGGGTTGAAAGTCCGATGCGGCACTTTCGGTTGCTGCACCGGATTGATTGGGATCGCGTGCAAAGCGCAGCGTAACGCGGGCGCCGCCGCCTTCTACGGAAGCAAAGCTCATCTCGCCCCCATGTTCCTCGACAATCTTATTGACGATGGCGAGCCCGAGACCGGTCCCCTTCTCCCGCGTTGTCACATAGGGTTCGAGAATACGTTCTCGATCATGTGGCAGACCAATGCCATTGTCAGTCACGGCAATGAGGATCGAATCTTTCAACTCGTTCACTTCGACTGCAATCCGTCCGCGATAATCTGGTGCACCTTGTGCTGCGCGTGATTCGATGGCTTCGGCGGCATTCTTGAGAATGTTTGTCACCGCCTGGCCAAGCTGATGTCGATCAGCCTGAATTTTCAACGGCCCGTCGACATCGGTTGTCAGCCCGTAGTTGATTTCGGGATTGGCGACTTCCTGGAGGAACAGCGACTGGCGAACCAGGTCGAGCACGTCTTCTGGCCGGAACACCGGCTTGGGCAACCGCGCGAAGCTGGAAAACTCGTCCACCATCTTCCGCAAATCGCCAACCTGGCGAACAATGGTGCTGGTGAGTTCGTCGAACAGTTCACCATCGGTTTCGATCTGCTTGCGGTAACGCCGCTTGAGCCGCTCGGTAGCAAGTTGGATCGGCGTGAGCGGATTCTTGATTTCATGAGCAATCCGCCGTGCCACATCGGACCACGCCGCCTGCCGCTGGTCGAGCAACTGGCGGGTGATGTCCTCAAAAGTGATCACATGGCCATCGCTTTCGGGGACCAGCTTGACTGCCAGGGTCATGAGTTCGCCGCGCCGCGTATGGCTTACCACCCCACGATCAAGTCCTGCTTGCACCATCGCGGAAATTTGCGGCGCCATCTGATCAAGCGTTTCGGGATGCGGAGAGCCCTCCCCGCCTTCCAGCAGCATCGTCTGCGCCGGTGCATTCATCAGCAGCACACGACGCCTGCCGTCGACCGTTATGACACCCGCAGATACTGACTCTAGCACCGCCTCGATAAAGCTGCGCCGTTCTTCGAGTTCTTCGTTCGCAGAGACGAGCGCATCCGTTTGCTTTTCCAGCTGTGCTGTCATCCGATTGAAAGCGCGGTTGAGCATGCCGATCTCGTCAGCGCCGGTGCGCCCTTCCACACGCATGCCAAAATGGCCTGCTCCGACCTTGCGTGCGGCAGCGACCAGTTCGGTAAGTGGCTCGACTTGACGGTCGGCAAAACGAAGAGCGAACCACACGGCAATTCCGACCAGCGCAAGGCTGACAAAATAGAGCGCCAGATTAAAACGCAGTTGCAAGGCGCGGGCACGCTTGCTCAGATCTTCGTACGCGGATGAGAGAGTGCGTGCATCCTCCCAGCTACGGAAGCCGGAAGCTTCTGAATTGCGTGCGTTGTATAGGTAGATGCCGGCAGTCCGGTCGATCGGAGCCAGCGCCTCGATCCGCTTGGTGCTTCCACGAACCGCCACTGGTTCCCCCTTGCGCAATGCGCGCAGGCTCTGTTCGGTGAAGGAGACAGGGTTGCTGTCTTCCGTGATGCCATAGACCACAGCCGTACGCGCTGATCCGTCGGGCATGGCCTGCAGGATTGCGCTCTCGTCCACATTGCGGGGTTCTGCCTGATACCGATAGACGTACTGGAAATCAGGGTCGGTAAAGGCAATCTGCTGGAGGTTTGACCGCATATCCATCGCCATTGAGATGGTTTCTTGCGCCAGATCGAGTTGGTTATCCTCGTAATAGCTTTCGGCCAGTTCGTTAGCGCTTTCCATCAACCCGCGCGAGCTATCGGAGAACCAGAAGTCTACGCCTGACTGGAACAGCACGGCAGCAAAGGCTGCGACGAGCAAAGTCGGCACGGCAGCGATCATCGAGAAGAAAAACACCAGACGCACATGCAGCCGTGCAGTGCTGCCTGCCGCGCGCCGCAGGGCCAGCCGACGGCCGGCAAGCACCAGCAGCGCCATCGAAGGAATCAAAGTGCCAATCAGCAAACCGGCGATCTGGCTGCTGGGCAGCAAATCGCCTGTTTCGGGCGCGGCAGTAAACGCTGCCCAGGTAGCGAAGACCATCACAAGGAACGCGACCAGCGCAATGATCTCTATCATTGTGTAAAAATTGGCACGCCGTGACGATACGAGAAACTTGCGCCACCAACGAGGTGTGCGACGCATTTGGGAACTCATGGTATTCGCCATCGTGGCCGACTTACGACACTGCTGTTGCAAATTTGCAAGTACAAAAACGACAAACTGCGCGTCAGCGTCGCCGAACGAAGCGTTCAGGCTCGATATTCAGGTCACCAAGGCGTTTGCGCAGCGTGTTACGGTTGATACCAAGAAGCTGTGCGGCCCGCAGTTGATTGCCTTCCGTCTCGCGCAAGGCATATTCGAATAGCGGCTTCTCGAATGACGCCAGCGCGCCGTGATAGAGAGTGCCGGGTGCAGGCGTGGCTTGGGCAAGCCAATCCGTCAAAGCCGCTTCGAACTCTTGTCGCTGCTCGGTAGTTGTGGCCTGCATCATCTGCGGCACGATATCCTCTATAGTCGTGACGTCGATAACGTCATCACGTGCCAGAAGTGCCAGCCGAAAGACCACATTGCGCAATTCGCGGACATTGCCACGCCATATGTGGTGTTCGAGACAGATTACTGCTTCGTCGGAAATGCGTCGCTGGGGCAGGCCTTCTGTCACCGCTTGGGCAAGGAAGTGCCGGGTCAGCGCGCCAATGTCTTCGCGCCGCTCACGTAGCGGCGGCAGATGGATCGGGACGACGTTGAGCCGATAGTAAAGATCTTCACGGAAACGCCCGTCGGCAATCATCGGCAAAAGATCACGATTGGTGGCTGCCACGATTCGCACATTCACGCCGATCTCTTGTCGCCCACCGACGCGGCGGATGCGGCCAGATTGCAAGGCACGCAGGAGACGGGTCTGCGCATCTGCAGGCATATCGCCGATCTCATCGAGAAACAGAGTGCCGCCATTCGCCTGTTCGAACTTGCCGATTTGCTGCGCTACAGCGCCTGTAAAGGAGCCACGCTCGTGACCGAACAACTCGCTTTCGAGAAGCTCGTGCGGGATCGCCGCCATGTTTACCGCGACAAAAGGTCCCGTCCTGCGCGCACCGAGCTGATGGATCGCTTCGGCGACCAGTTCCTTGCCTGTCCCGCTTTCGCCCGTCACCAACACGGTGAGATCATTGCGCAGAACGCGCGTAATCATCCGATAAACGTCCTGCATCGCGCGGCTGCGCCCGATTAAAGGCAATTCGCCTCCGTCAATTTCTTCAGGAATGCTTTCACCGCTCGGCGAGCGAGCAACAGCCTGCCGAACTGCTTGTGCCAACTCATCAAGATCGAAAGGCTTCGGAAAATATTCGAACGCGCGGCTATCGCTGGCTCGTACGGCCGTATCGAGCGTGTTCTGTGCCGACAGGACAATCACCGGCATGTCGGGCGCAATCTGCTGCACCGAGCCGATCGACGCCAGCCCGTCTCCATCTTCGAGAATGACGTCAGTCAACATGACATCGAAGCGCTGTTCTGCCAGCAGATAATCTCGACGCTTCACGCTGCTACAGGCCGTGACGTCATAGCCTTCATCCCGCAATGCTTCGGTAATTACCGTGGCAATCGCGCGATCATCCTCAACCAGCAAAACCTTGTGCGGCATGGTCAGCTCTCCTGGCTCGCTACGGGCAGGTTGATACGAAAATGCGTGAGTCCCGCGCGGTCGTCACGCTCATGGGCTATGCGGCCGCCCATATCGCGCAGCAGTTTGCGAACGAGTGCGAGACCCAGCCCCTGCCCGTGCGGCTTACCTGAAACGAAAGGCTCGAAGATATGCTCGCGCAGTTCTGGAGCAATGCCAGGCCCGCCATCGGTAACGGTTATTTCGATTGGTAGGCGGGTAGCCTTGCCGAAGCGTATCGCCGAAAAGACGAGGCCACTGACAAAACGTGTTCGCACAGTTACTTGCGCCCCGTCTTTGCCGGAGCTTGCGTCACAGGCGTTCGCAAGCAGGTTGATCAAGACCTGCTCCAATGCGCCCTGATCGGCCTCGACCGCCGGAAGCGAGGGATCGAATTCTTCAACCAGCTCACAACCATCGCTGCGCCCTGTCCGGACCGTTGCCATGGCGTTGCGGATTGCGGCGTGGAGATTGCAGGGGCCGGTTTCGACCTGGCTCCGGCTGCCTAGCTGCTGCATGCGATCGATCAACTTTGCGATACGGTCAACCTCGACGCCAATCATCTCGGTCAGTGGCTTGTCCCGCTCACTCACGCGCCGGGACAGTAACTGGCTCGCTCCGCGAATTGCTGAAAGCGGGTTCTTGATTTCATGTGCCAGTACCGCGGGAGCGCGCAATTCGGTACGTTCCTCGTCATCGACGGGGGCATCTACCTGGCCGACATCGGACATCGTCACGACGCACCAACCGGGATGGGCGTGCATCGGTGAACTTGTGATATTCACCCTTCGTTTCCCCTGCCCCGTCTCTATTCCGACGCCGCGGGCAATTACTTGCGTGTCCGATTGTCCGAGACTCATCCTCAGCCGCTCGTCCTCCAACCCGATCAAATCCTGCAGACGGTTGCGCAGCAAACGATGTGCGCTTCGGCCCAGCAGTTCTTCTGCAGCGGGATTGGCTTCGACCACTCGTCCATGGTCGTCGAGCAGCAAGACTGCGAAAATCAGCCCGCCTATCTGGGCCGCCGCGTCAGGCGCCCCCGCGCGCATTGTCAAGCCGCGCGCCGCTTCAAAAATGGCTCATAAAATCTTTCGAGTTCTCCAAGAACTTGACCTGGTTGATCGATAAAGTTCACGTAATTACGAAACTCTGCAGAACCATGCATTCCCTTGGTGTACCAGCCGAGATGTTTGCGTGCCATTTTCACGCCAGTGGTCTCGCCATAGAGATCGAGCATGGCATGATAATGCTCGACAACCGTTAGATACTGCTGGTCGAAACCCGGGCTTTCGAGCACTTCACCCGTACGCCACCAATGCATCACCTGCGACAGCAGCCACGGCTTGCCATAGGCGCCGCGTCCGATCATCACTCCGTCCGCGCCGGATTGATCAAGCGCAGCAGCAGCATCGCTTACGGTGCAAATGTCGCCATTGACGATCACCGGGATCGACACCGCATCCTTTACCTTGCTGACAAAGGCCCAGTCGGCGCTGCCTTTGTACATTTGGTTACGCGTGCGGCCATGCACGGTGACCATCTTCACGCCCAGATCCTCGGCAATGCGCGCCAGCTCGGGCGCGTTTAAATCGGCATGGTCCCAGCCCATACGCATCTTGACGGTGACAGGCACTTTCACCGCCTTGACGGTGGCTTCCATGAGCTTCGTGGCCAGGCCGACTTCGCGCATCAGCGCTGATCCGGCAAGTTGGCCAACCACCTTGCGCACCGGGCAACCGAAGTTGATATCGATAATTGCAGCGCCATTGCCTTCCTGCAACTTGGCCGCTTCGGCCATGCTTGCGGGATCGCAGCCGACCAATTGCATCGAAACAGGTTCTTCAGCCGGATCCCATGATGCCTTTTGGACGGACTGGCGCGTCTCGCGGATTGCCGCCTCGCTGGCGATCATCTCCGTCACATTGAGTCCCGAGCCATAGCGCCGCACTAGCCTTCGAAACGGCAGATCGGTGACGCCGGTCATTGGCGCCAGCACGACAGGCATGTCTACAGTGACATCGCCGATATGGATCGGCTTCGGCGGAGCCGGAGGGAGGGGAGACGCGCTCATGGTCGAAGGTGTGCCTAAATATTGGGCAGCCACATAGTGCGTTGCAGCGAAAACAGCAAGCCGCTAGCGCGCGGTGCACAATGAGTGACCAACCTGCCCTTCCCCCGTTTGCTGCTGTGGTCGTTGCGGCGGGCCAAGGATTGCGAGCAGGTCAACCGGTTCCCAAGCAATTCGCGTCTTGGCGCGGAAAGCCGGTGCTGCGCCATTCGATAGAAACCTTGCTGCTTGCCGGTGCCAAACCGCTAGTGGTCGTCATCCCCCAAGGTGGTGATCACGCAGCACAAACGGCGCTCGAAGGTCTGGATGGGTGGTTCAGTGTCGTCGGCGGCGCTACTCGACAGGAGTCGGTCCTAAAAGGTCTCGAAGCGCTTTCTGCGGCTGAGCATGTGCTTATCCATGATGCTGCTCGGCCCGATATTCCTGTCGCTGTCATCCAGCGCCTGGTCAGTGCTCTGGCCGATCATCCGGGGGCAATCCCCTCGCTTTCTGTCGTCGATAGCCTTGCACATGCCGATGGCGACCTGATGGCGGGTAGCGCTCAGCGCGAGTCCCTGCGCCGTGTTCAGACACCGCAGGCATTCCGCTTTGGCGATATAATGGCTGCACATCGTACTTGGCAGGGAAGGCCTGCGGCTGGCGACGATGCACAGGTACTGCATGCGGCGGGCGGTGTAGTGGCCCTAGTCCAAGGCGACGAACGGCTCGCCAAACTGACATTTGCGGAGGATTTCGTGGTCGAATTGCCCCCCATGCGTGTTGGCACCGGCTTTGACGTCCATCGGCTCGTTGCAGGCGAGGAATTGTGGTTGGGCGGTATCAAGATCGACCACGACAAAGGCCTGTCAGGACATAGTGACGCCGATGTTGCGCTTCACGCCCTGGTCGATGCATTGCTCGGCGCAATTGGAGAAGGTGATATCGGATCTCACTTCCCTCCTTCGGATGAGCAATGGAAGGGGGCAAGCAGTGACAGGTTTCTAGTGCATGCCGCTGATCTTGTTGCGAAAGCTGGATACAGAGTTGGAAACGTTGATCTGACCATCATCTGCGAGGCACCTAAAATCGGTCCGTACCGCGATGCCATGCGTGCGCGGATTGCAGAATTGCTCGACGTTGACAGCACTGCAGTATCGGTCAAGGCTACGACAACGGAACGTCTTGGCTTTACAGGACGCGGTGAAGGCATTGCGGCACAAGCCGTTGCAACCGTTGTCCGTATCTAGGGGAGCGCAAAGTGCCTGAATTCCTCTTTTCCGACGATCTTGCATTGCTCGCCAAACGTGTGGTCGAAGAGAACATCGCTGCCGGGCGCACGGTGGCACTTGCCGAGAGTTGCACCGGCGGGTTGGTTTCTGCCGCATTGACCGAAATACCGGGCTCATCAGCTGTGCTCGATCGCGGGTTTGTGACCTATTCGAACGAAGCCAAAATGGAAGCACTGGGCGTGCCTCTCGACATTATCGAGACATTCGGTGCGGTATCGATTGCCTGTGCATGGGCCATGGCAAAGGGCGCACTCGCCAACAGTAACGCCGACGTCGCCGTCGCAATTAGCGGCGTAGCTGGTCCCGGCGGCGGAACCGATTTCAAGCCTGTGGGAACAGTGGTATTCGCTCGTGTGGTTCGCGGGCAGGAGACTGAACCTGATGGTGAGCTAAAGCGCTTCGAGCCGAAGTCACGCGCCGACATCCGGCGTGAAGCGACCATTTGCGCTTTGGAATTACTGATACCCTAAGAGTTTGCTGCTGCGTTCTCGCGGCCATAAAGCTCGTCTGCGCGCTTCTCGAACGCTTCGACCATCTTGCGGAACGCGCGGTCAAAGTATTGTCCGGCCAACGCCTCAAACACGGCGCTGCGGAAGCTGAAATCAACACTGAATTCGATCTCGCACCCGCCTTCAGGCAGCGCGCGGAAACTCCATTCATTGTCGAGGTCCTTGAGCGGACCGTCGACGTAGAAGACCTCGAGATGATCTGGCCGTTGCTTTTCTACTCGCGACGTGAATTTCTCGCGGAGTGCTTTGAAGCCCACCAGCATGTCCGCGACCATTTCCGCCTCATGGTCGCTGCGGATGCGTGTGGCGATGACCCATGGCAAGAACTCCGGATAGCGCGCAACATCTGCGACAAGATCGAACATCTGTTCCCGGCTGTAGGGCAGCCGCCGGGTCTCACGTATGCCCGGCATCAGCGCCCCTGTTTGGCCAGCTTTGTTTCGCGTGCGGCGCGCATCTGGGCGAAATCGTCCCCGGCGTGATAGCTTGAGCGGGTCAGCGGGCTTGCGGCAACCTGCAGGAATCCCTTTGCACGGGCTATCGACCCGAAGGCGGCGAACGCCTTGGGTGTTACAAAATCCTCGACCTTCGCATGCTTGGGCGTTGGTTGCAGATATTGGCCCATAGTGATGAAATCAACATCGGCACTTCGCATGTCATCCATCACCTGATGCACTTCCAGACGCTGCTCACCCAGGCCCAGCATGATTCCCGATTTAGTGAAAATCAGCGGATCATGCGCCTTTACTTCCTCAAGCAGGCGCAGTGAGGCGTAATAGCGCGCACCAGGACGGATCGTGGGATAGAGCCGCGGCACCGTTTCGAGGTTGTGGTTGTAAACGTCCGGTCCCGCTTCGCAGATCGCTTCCACCGCCGTGCGCATCTTGCCGCGGAAGTCGGGAGTGAGGATCTCGATGGTGGTGTTGGGAGTCTCGCGGCGCAGCGCCTTGATCACCTTGACGAATTGCCCTGCCCCGCCGTCAGGCAGATCGTCACGGTCTACGCTGGTGATGACAATATGTTCGAGGCCCATCTGTCCTGCCGCAATTGCGACATTCTCGGGTTCCATCGGATCGACCAACCGTGGCATGCCAGTCTTGACGTTGCAGAAGGCGCAGGCACGTGTGCAGACGTCACCCAGAATCATAACTGTGGCGTGCTTCTTTTCCCAGCATTCACCGATGTTGGGACAGGCGGCCTCTTCGCACACCGTATTCAGTTTGAGATCGCGCATTAGTTTGCGCGTTTCGTGATAACCCTTGCTGACCGGCGCTTTGACGCGAATCCAGTCAGGCTTGCGCTGTTTGCGCGGGGTTTCGCCTTCAGGCTTAGGCGGGGAAGAAAGGTCGTTCATCGCGCGGCCCATCTAGGCGTCAAGTCAGCGTGCCGCAACCTTGCATAGCTATGCCGCCGCAAGGTCAACTGCGGGCTTGCACGTTGCGTGGTTTCAATGCAGCAGCGCGCCCATGAAGACATTCGAAGAGATGCTCGATGGCTATCGCCAATTTCGCGCCGGTGACTGGCAGCACGAACGCGACCGTTGGGAAGACCTGGCGCAGGGTCAATCTCCGCAGGTTATGGTGATTTCCTGTTCGGACAGCCGAGTCGATCCTGCACAGATCCTCGGTGCTGCTCCAGGAGAAATATTCGTTGTGCGCAATGTGGCAGCATTGGTCCCGCCCTATGAAACCACGCCAGGCCGCCATGGCGTTTCCGCTGCATTGGAATTCGCAGTGCAATTTCTCAAGGTCCGCGAAATCGTGGTGATGGGCCACGGCATGTGTGGCGGCTGCAAGGCTGCATTGACTCAGGACCTGCACGGCACCGAGCTGGGCGAAGGCGGCTTTGTGGCGCATTGGATTGACATGCTCGACGATGCTCGCGAACCTATCGCTGCCGAGATGGGGACAGAGGGCCGGCCTGCCGAGCGGGCGATGGAACTGGCAGCGGTAAGGGTCAGTCTCGAAAACTTGCGTACATTCCCCTGTGTGCAGGAGAAAGAACGGCGCGGCACACTGGCACTTCGCGGCGCCTATTTCGCCATTTCGGACGGAGTCCTCTATTTGCTCGACGACGATAGCGGCGAATTCAGACCCGCAGAGTGACTTGCCACCCCCTGCACCAAAGCCCATGTGACGGCGCATGGCAGAACCAGAACTCAAGAACATCGCGCTGCTGATCGACGCGGATAATACTACGCACCGGGGCATCGATCCGGTCCTCACCGTCATGGCCGAACTTGGCCAGGTTAATATCAAGCGGGCATATGGCAATTTCGCCAAGAACAACCTCGCCAACTGGGACAAGATCACTCACAAATACGGCATTCAGCCGCACCAGCAATTTGATTTGACTGCGGGCAAGAACGCTACCGACATGGCAATGACGATCGACGCCATCGACCTGCTCTATCAGGGCAAGGTGGATGGATTTGGGATTATGTCATCCGATAGCGATTTCACCCCGCTTGTAACGCGACTCAGGCAGGACGGGCTGGTAGTCTATGGCTTTGGCAGCAGCGACAAGACGCCAACCGCCTTCAAGAGCGCATGCACGCGTTTCATCGACATTGATGCGTTGATCAAGGGTGCGTCGGATGAACCTGAAACCCGAAAGGGCCCGCAGACTCTAAAAAAAGCAGTGGTCGACGAGGAGCTTGTCGAACTGCTTGGCACAGCATGGAAGGCTGCCAAGCGTGACGAGGAAGGCTTCGCGCAGATGGGCGAGGTCGGCAATATTGCGGGTAACCGCTCGAGCTTCGACGTTCGCAATTACGGCTTCAAGAGGTTGTCGGATCTGTTCCAGGCAATCGACCAATTCAAAGTCGAACGACGAGACAACACACTCTACGTCAAACGCATGCGCTAAAGCGAACAGCGGCGCACTTCCACCATGCTGGAAGCGCGCCGCTCTTAGTTAGACTCCTGCCGGATCTCGTCAGGAACCAGCCTTCTGCTTCGTGTGGATTTC